>NZ_SZZZ01000059.1:0-1160 GCF_009830025.1 Pantoea sp. Taur | reverse complement strand
CGCAGCTACCGTCTTGCACGTCAAGCCGCTACTGCGTAATTCTCGTCATATCTCTGCTGTTTCATCAGCACACCGAAGCAGATATGCACCAGCTTTCTCATCACACCACCCAGCGCTGATCTCTTCGCCTTGCCAGCCGAAACAAGGCGATCATAGAACGCTTTAAGATGAGGATTATGCTTCGCTGCGACCATGGCAGCCATATAGAGTTTGGCCCTCACCGACGGGGGGCCACATTTTGACAGTCTTGTCCTTCCCCGTACTGAGCTTCCGGAGCGCTTTTCCTTCGGGACCACCCCCAGCCAGGCCGCGGCCTGCTCCGCACTCCTGAAGTGATTTCCCCGCAGAACCGCCAGCATAGTGCTGCCAACCGCTTGACCGACCCCTTTTATTGACGTCAGATACTCCATATCCCGCTTCAGGTCGGGATGATTGTCGATATGGTCATCTATCAGTGCCTGGACGGCTTCCAGCTCGCTGTTCAGCGCCTGCAGTATCTTCCTGACTGATAACTCGACCCGTGCTGAGCCGCAGGTTGAAAGCAGCTTCTCAAGCCGGTTATTCTCGCGGTTTACATCCTGCACCAGCGCATCGCGTCTGCTGAGTAACGCTTTCAGTTCACGGATGGCCGGAGACGGTGGCTGCCATACATCCGGCTGGCGCATGGCACCATAACGGGCCAGTACATCCGCATCGACAGTATCATTTTTGGTCAGAATGCCCATGCCCTGAGCAAAAGACCGGACACGCGCCGGGTTGGCTATTACAACGCGCACAGCCCGGTCATGAAGGCCATAAGCCAGATGCTCGTGATACGTGCCGGTGGGTTCCATGACGACCTGCACCTCTGAGTGACTGACCTTCTGTCTGGTCAGCCACTCCAGTACAGTGACGGCAACATCCGGCCCGTTGAGTAAAACTTTGGTCTTCTTACGACCGTCCGGACCATCAGGTTTGAGGCACAAATCTATTTTGCTTTTACCAACGTCAATTCCTAACTGGATCATAATGTTCCCCTTTCACATAGAAACCATCACGCCCGTTTTCCTTGTGCATACGGAGTCTGAGCTCCTGGCAACCGTTCAAAGTTAATGCTGGCGTGAAAGGTGAAACAGGGGAGCTAAGCTGCGGGACAAGGTCTTACCTTAATGGACGCGTCA
>NZ_SZZZ01000058.1:0-1182 GCF_009830025.1 Pantoea sp. Taur | reverse complement strand
GAAGCGCCTTCAAGTGTCCAGAGCAGTTTCATCACCCACGCTGTCGATTCCCTGAAGCTGAGCTGGTTAGGCCAGTATCCCTTCAGCGTTGAGGCCATTCTTATCATCTGATATCTCACCAGATTGTAGGCCAGCAGCACGCCCCACAGCTCCTGCCTTATCATCTCCGGCTTCCTGCTGCGAAGCGTGAGCCTGCTGTCCTGGAGACCCTGCTTTATTTCACGATATCCCAGCTCTATCTCCCAGCGATGACTGTAGAGATCCGCTATTTCTTTACCCGGGTAACGCATCGCATCCGTCATCGACGTCAGGAACCGCCACGTCCGGCCTTTTATTTCCCGGCTTATCATCCTCATCTCTGTGTGCGCCGCCAGATGCGGCCATTTCTTCCGTGAATGAGCGGAGGTTTTTACCCGGATAAGTATGTCTCCCTTCCCCAGACGACGTACCTCTTCGTACTGCAGGTCTTTACGTGCCGCTATCATCCAGTGACGATTTTCGCCGGCCTCATGCCAGGCGCTAAGCAGACCGAATGACGTGTAGCCCTTATCGAAGAGGGTCAGGCTGTTGTCGCACGCGCGTTCAATGAGACCTTCTGCCAGCACCATCTCATTCTCGTTCTGGCAGCCCATCGCGGCGCCGCTGATAAGATGGCTGGTGAGTTCCATCAGGCAGACCATGCGAACCTGCGGATAAGGAGAGGCGCCTGCCACCGTGCCTGAACGGACGAAAGCCTTCTCATTATCAGGTGTTTCTGGCGTGCGCCAGACAACGCCGTCAACAGCGTACAGCGTCAGACCACACCAGTCAGGGTGGGAAGTCTGTGCATTCCAGAGCTCGCTGCTCTGTTCGAAAACCCGCCGTACAGCGTCGTCCCCCAGCCGCTGCCTTGCCTGCACTACGGCACTGGGCGCAACGAAAGGACGGTTTCCAGGTAAAAGAATATCAAGGCGATTAACGATGGCGTGAAGGGGTTCTTTGCGCTCAAGGGCCATGCCGATGAGACACCAGACCATCATATCTGTAGTGAGTCTGCGCTTACGGAGCGTGACCGTGCCAGCTTCCTCAAGGCAGCGGCTGATGAGCGCAGGGTCAAGAACATCCGCGAGCGTATTCAGAGGATTACGAAGAGAATCGTAACGAGAGACGATATCAAGGGCCTGACTGAGCTGCATAAAAAAA
>NZ_SZZZ01000057.1:0-1758 GCF_009830025.1 Pantoea sp. Taur | reverse complement strand
TTACTTTTCTATCAGACAATCTGTGTGAGCACTTCGAAGGAAGGTATCTTCAGGTAAGGAGGTGATCCAACCGCAGGTTCCCCTACGGTTACCTTGTTACGACTTCACCCCAGTCATGAATCACAAAGTGGTAAGCGCCCTCCCGAAGGTTAAGCTACCTACTTCTTTTGCAACCCACTCCCATGGTGTGACGGGCGGTGTGTACAAGGCCCGGGAACGTATTCACCGTAGCATTCTGATCTACGATTACTAGCGATTCCGACTTCATGGAGTCGAGTTGCAGACTCCAATCCGGACTACGACGCACTTTATGAGGTCCGCTTGCTCTCGCGAGGTCGCTTCTCTTTGTATGCGCCATTGTAGCACGTGTGTAGCCCTACTCGTAAGGGCCATGATGACTTGACGTCATCCCCACCTTCCTCCAGTTTATCACTGGCAGTCTCCTTTGAGTTCCCGGCCGGACCGCTGGCAACAAAGGATAAGGGTTGCGCTCGTTGCGGGACTTAACCCAACATTTCACAACACGAGCTGACGACAGCCATGCAGCACCTGTCTCAGAGTTCCCGAAGGCACCAAAGCATCTCTGCTAAGTTCTCTGGATGTCAAGAGTAGGTAAGGTTCTTCGCGTTGCATCGAATTAAACCACATGCTCCACCGCTTGTGCGGGCCCCCGTCAATTCATTTGAGTTTTAACCTTGCGGCCGTACTCCCCAGGCGGTCGACTTAACGCGTTAGCTCCGGAAGCCACGCCTCAAGGGCACAACCTCCAAGTCGACATCGTTTACGGCGTGGACTACCAGGGTATCTAATCCTGTTTGCTCCCCACGCTTTCGCACCTGAGCGTCAGTCTTTGTCCAGGGGGCCGCCTTCGCCACCGGTATTCCTCCAGATCTCTACGCATTTCACCGCTACACCTGGAATTCTACCCCCCTCTACAAGACTCTAGCCTGCCAGTTTCGAATGCAGTTCCCAGGTTAAGCCCGGGGATTTCACATCCGACTTGACAGACCGCCTGCGTGCGCTTTACGCCCAGTAATTCCGATTAACGCTTGCACCCTCCGTATTACCGCGGCTGCTGGCACGGAGTTAGCCGGTGCTTCTTCTGCGGGTAACGTCAATCGATGAAGCTATTAACTCCATCGCCTTCCTCCCCGCTGAAAGTACTTTACAACCCGAAGGCCTTCTTCATACACGCGGCATGGCTGCATCAGGCTTGCGCCCATTGTGCAATATTCCCCACTGCTGCCTCCCGTAGGAGTCTGGACCGTGTCTCAGTTCCAGTGTGGCTGGTCATCCTCTCAGACCAGCTAGGGATCGTCGCCTAGGTGAGCCATTACCCCACCTACTAGCTAATCCCATCTGGGCACATCCGATGGTGTGAGGCCCGAAGGTCCCCCACTTTGGTCCGAAGACGTTATGCGGTATTAGCTACCGTTTCCAGTAGTTATCCCCCTCCATCGGGCAGTTTCCCAGACATTACTCACCCGTCCGCCACTCGTCACCCGAGAGCAAGCTCTCTGTGCTACCGTTCGACTTGCATGTGTTAGGCCTGCCGCCAGCGTTCAATCTGAGCCATGATCAAACTCTTCAATTTAAAGTTTGATTTGCTGAAACAAGTTCAGCGATGCTCATCTGTAAAACGTCATAATGAATTTCATTATGTGTTCACTCGTGAGACTTGATATTTTTTACGTCCGGAGACGCTGATATCAATCCTGCGAGTGCCCACACAGATTGTCTGATAAATTGTTAAAGAGC
>NZ_SZZZ01000056.1:0-1856 GCF_009830025.1 Pantoea sp. Taur | reverse complement strand
TTACGCTGCTCAGGAAGGCATCGTTTTCCAGCACCAGCCAGTCGGCGCGTTTGCCCACCGCCAGTTCACCGGTGTTGATCGCGCACGCCTGTGCACCGCCTTGTGCCGCCTGCTGCCACAGCAGATCCCCGATATTCGTCACTAATATTAAAAATTTTTTAACGTTCGGTCAAGAAATTTCAAACCTGATCGGACAGCCAAACTTCAGGTGCTTCTCACGTGTTAAAGACATTAAAATTAATACAAATACCAGACAGCATTATAAAACACTTGTGAAACACCTTACAGACAAAAAATATGAATTCCATTGCTACCAGCTTAAGGAAGAAAAATCTTACAGAGTGGTACTTAGAGGTCTTCACAACACTACCCCAACAGATGCAATAAAGCGAGATATAGAAGAACTTGGACATAAAGTCAGACAAATCGCTTGTGTATTGCACCCGACTGAAAAATATCCCCTACCACTATTTTTCGTCGATTTGGAACCTGCACCAAATAATGCAGAAATATTTAATATAATGAGGCTGGTTTACTCTTGTGTGCGGTTTGAAGAGCCCAGACAAAAAGCAATTATTGTCCAGTGCACCAGGTGCCAAAACTTAGGTCACACCAAAGCCTATTGCCACCATCAGGCCAGATGCGTCAAATGCGCTGGTCCACACCTATCCGAAAGTTGCCAAAAGACCCGAGAGACCCCAGCGAAATGTGCACTTTGTGGTGACGACCACCCAGCTAACTACAGAGGCTGCTTGGTCTACAAAAACTTCCAAAGACAAAGAGCTTATAACTCTGCTTCAAAAACCCAGGATCAGAAGAACTTTGCATCTCGACCTGAAAAACCGGATTCTGCGACAAGACATCCAGAAAAAAATGAAAACACCGGCTCACAGCCTTCTGCTTCAATTCCCGTGAATCCTCCTCGCCAGGGACTCAGAACAACATATTCTTATAAGTTAAGACAGCCCCGAGGTCAGGCGCCTCAGACCTCCCATCCTGTCACTCAGCCCTCCCAACCACTCCCCTGCACTTCCCAACCTCAGACTCAAGCACCGCAAGACATTCCCTTATATAAATTACCTCTTAAGGTTAAACTACCACCTGAGGCCTCACACCCAGCACCAGCCTATCCTATCCAAATTAAACCCCCAACCCAAGCTCCATTAAAAGTCGAACCTACTCCTCATATCACAAGATGTATCCAACCCCCACCTAGCCAGGTCAATCCTATCCCTCAAGCCTCTGACTTCTATCCTTTTCCCGCCCAAAAATCAACAGATATAACAGCGATCCTCTCATCCTTTCTTTTAGATCTGAAAGAGACTATTAAACCTCTAATCTCCCTTCTTACCAGAATCCTTTCAGAAATCCCATTTAATCTCCCTCGATGAACGGAAAATTCCTAGCAGTCCTTTTGTGGAATGCAAATGGTCTTCAAAACCACCGAGACGAACTTGACCTTTTTCTTCACGACAATAAAATAGACATTGCTCTTCTGACAGAAACTCACTTCACATCACGATCTTATTTTTACATACGTGACTACATCACTTACAGAGCAGATCATCCTGACAACACCTCCCATGCAGGCTCCTGTATCCTTATCCATAAATCCTTACCTCATTCTCTGCTTCCTTCTACTCCAACTGATGCCATTCAGTCAACCTCCATAATCATATCAGCTCGTCCCTTCAATTTATCATTTTCAGCTGTATACTGTCCTCCCGGTAATTCCCTTTCTTATAACCTCCTTGATTCGTTATTCCGATCACTTGGACCGCGCTTCATTGCTGGAGGAGACTACAACGCCAAACACCAACGATGGGGATGCAGAACATCCAACTCCCGTGGCAATA
>NZ_SZZZ01000055.1:0-1884 GCF_009830025.1 Pantoea sp. Taur | reverse complement strand
TCAGAAAGCGTCGAGAATTCCTGAGGCGTAAAGTGATGAACGATATCGAGAGCCTGACTGAGAAGCATAAAAAAATCCGTAATCCCTGAGAGATTACGGATTTTTGCAGAACTGCCGGATCGTTCAACCGATCATTTTTGTCTTAACTGATCGGCATTACGTCATCATGACGGCATTTTCATATCAGCGATTCTGCTGCGGGCGAATGGGAATCAGGTATTCGCAACGGATTTCCGTTGGCGGTTCGCTGCGTTTCTTACCGCCATGCGTGAAGAAACGCTCAATATCCTGGCCCTGACGACGCACCAGACCCAACGTTGGCATACAGGTGCCGTATAGCAGCAGAATGAACTCACCCAGTGCGCTGCGCGCACCGTTATAGGTGAACTGCACGTAATCCCCGGCTTCGAGAATCACATTTTGATTCGACTGCATGCTCAATGCCTGTTGATCGGCAGGCACTGCCGTGGTGTAGAGAATCTCCTGCTCATCATCCTTTTCATGGCTGGCACGTACCTGATGCAGACCGTATAACACCGGTGGCACGGTATCAGTTTCCAGCAGGAACTGTTTCCAGAAATGGATGCGCATTTCGTCACGGTAGCTGGAAATTTGCTCCAGCGTACAGGTGTAACTCTGCGTTTGCCCGACCAGCACCGTTTCCGGCAGCGTGACAAACGTGGCCTCAGGCATGTGGTGATCGTCCAGACGAATCGGCGGGCGAATACCGAAGGAGTTCCATTCCGATGAGCGACGATACCAGGCGGGCGTTTGATTAAACTGCTTTTTAAACGCACGGGTAAAAGTCTGCTGTGAATCGAAGCGGTATTGTAAAGCGATGTCGAGGATCGGGCGGCTGGTCAGGCGCAAGGCCACAGCGGCTTTCGACAGGCGACGCGCGCGGATGTAAGCGCCGATGGCGTGGCTCGTCACTTCCTTGAACATACGCTGCAGGTGCCACTTGGAATAGCCCGCTTTCAACGCAACATTATCTAATGAAAGGGGTTGATCCAGATGGCTCTCCAGCCAGACAAGCAAATCGCGAATGATACCGGCTTGGTCCATAAAACATCCTCATAACTCTCTGGTGGCGCAACTATGAAGTCGTCGAATAATAGCACGAAATGCACAAAAGCGTGGGGGCGGTTTGTCAATCGGCTGTGCTAAATCAATGTGGGTTACAACCCGTTTAGGTTTGGTTCCGGGTTCGATTGACAGTACATTACAGTCTCATCTATTCGATTGGCAATGGTAACTCAATGACAATAACTCGCTTTCTTATAATCACGCTTGCAACTTGTCTCTTCAGCGCGGGCGTTCAGGCCGAGGAAATCGGCTCGGTAGACACGGTTTTCAAGATGTTTGGCCCCGACCATAAGATCGTGGTGGAAGCCTTCGACGACCCCGACGTAAAAAATGTAACCTGTTATATCAGCCGGGCGAAAACCGGTGGGATCAAGGGCGGATTAGGTCTGGCGGAAGATACTTCCGACGCAGCCATCTCCTGCCAGCAGGTTGGGCCTGTAGAGCTTAGCGATAAAATCGCACAAGGCAAGGCGCAAGGAGAAGTGGTCTTCCAAAAGCGCACTTCATTGGTATTTAAGAAGCTGCAGGTGGTGCGCTTCTACGATCAAAAACGTCATGCGCTGGTTTACCTGAGCTACTCAGATAAAGTGGTGGACGGTTCGCCGAAGAATGCGCTGAGCGCTGTGCCAATCATGCCGTGGCATTGAGGCATAAAAAAACGCCCTGATGGGTAATGCCGATCAGTTAAGGATCAGTTGAACGATCCAGTGGCTGTGTAAGAATCCGGAAACGCTTCGTTTCCGGATTTTTTTATGCAGCTCAGTCAGGCCCTTGATATCGTCTCTCGTTACGATTCTC
>NZ_SZZZ01000054.1:0-2429 GCF_009830025.1 Pantoea sp. Taur | reverse complement strand
GAAGCTGGGTAGGAGCGCTACGGCCGCAGACTCACAGGTCATGAGTAGAGATGCTGGCCATTACCAGTACTCCATCTTATATATATTTTTACAATAGGTCTCGGGGCCACTGCCGTTTTAACCTTCGAGGAGGATTATAGGGATGAGTGATGGTGGATAATGATTGAGCCAGAGGATTAGGATGATTGGAAAGGTTTAGGTGGAATTTCGAGAATTTCGAAGGTATGAGGTCGAGGACAAATGGTATATTAAGATCATTATGTAGGGTTTTATTGGAGACATAATAGGGAGCATTGACAATAGTTCGGAGGACTTTAGATTGGAAGGATTGAATACGTTTGATATTCGTGTGTTTTGCAGTTCCCCACAGTTCAAGTCCGTAGGTCCAGATCGGTTTCAGGATGGTTTTGTATATAAGGAGTTTGTTGTCAAGTGAAAGGTGTGAGTTACGGTTTAGTAGTCTGTATAGTTGGCTGTATCTTCTGTTTAGTTCTTGTCTTTTAAGTCTCGTGTGTGGGTTCCAAGTTAGTCTTTTGTCAAGGAGGAAACCAAGATACCGCACTGTGTCGGATATGGGTAGAGGTATGTCATTGAAAAGGATGGGTGGGCAGGATCTGCGGCGAAGGGTAAATGTCACCTGCTTGCATTTTAATTCGTTGATCTTTATTCTCCATTCATTGCACCAATCTTCGATCTGGGAGAGGTGACATTGTAGGTTAAGGGAAGCTGTTTGAGGATCTGGATGGGACGATAGGATAGCTGTATCATCGGCAAAAGTTGCCAGGAAGGTATAGGGGTTGGTAGGGATATCAGAGGTGTACAAAATGTAGAGAACAGGGCCCAGGACACTGCCTTGCGGAACACCTGCCTCGATTGGATAACAACTGGAAAATTCGGTGCCGCAGCGGACTCGGAAGGAACGGTTAGAGAGGTAGGATCGGAGGACTAGGTATAAGGATTGGGGTAATAGGATTTTTAGCTTGCAAAGCAGGCCTTCATGCCATACCCGGTCGAAGGCTTGTGCTACGTCCAGAAATGCGCCTGTGCAGTATTGCTTGCTTTCAAGTGCATGGGATATGTGATCAACTACACGAAGGCCTTGTTGAACAGTAGAGTGTCGTGAGCGAAACCCAAACTGGTGTGGAGGAATGTTATGGGATTCAAGGATAAGTAGGATACGTTTGAGGAGGATCTTTTCAAAAATTTTTGAAAGAATCGGAAGTAGACTTATTGGCCTATAGGATGAAACATTATTGACTGGTTTACCAGGTTTTAGGAAAAGGATAATTATGGAGTGTTTCCACATCAGGGGAAAATGGGTTGTGCGAAGGATGCAATTGTATAGGTAAGTGAGGAATACAATCGCTTTTTGTGGAAGTTGGCGAAGGATCTGGGAGGTGAGGAGATCATATCCTGGAGATTTTCGGGTTTTTAACTTGTCTAGGAGAAATTTTACCTCAGAGGGGTTGACTGCTTTGGAAGGTAAGGATAGAGGAATCGGTGAGGTAAGGAAGTCGTTAGCTTTTGCTGTGTGGGTGGAATGGATTTCGGGGTGGGGGATAAATGTTTTGGAGAGGTGTTTGGCAAATTCTTCTGATCTGCTTTCATCTGACGCGGCCCAGGAACCATCTTCGCGTCGGAGTGGATGGGAAATAGGATGGTATTTTAAGATTTTTTTAGTAACATTCCAGAGGGAGTTATCGTAAGCAGATAGTGAGGAAAGGTGGGAATTATAGGATTGGGATCTGAAGTTAGCCAATTTCTTTTTAACTAGCTTGGTATAATGGTTGTATAATTTCCGATCATCAGGATGCCTGGTTCTTTGCCAAAGGGTTCTGGAACGACGTTTGGAATGGATAAGTTCTGATAGGTCTGGGGGTAAAGGATTTTTCTTGCTACATTTAGTGGAAGCAGGAGGGGAGGATGCAGTCCAAACTGCATGCTGGATCAGGGTAGTAAAGGAATTTACAGCATCGTCAAGGTCTTTGGGTGTTTTAAGGGATACTTTGAGGTCTATGGCATATGTTAGTATTTGGCGGAAGTGATTCCAGTCAACTGGTCCTCTGATGAATGAAGGTGGAGGAAGTTTAGGAATTGGGGAAAGGGAAAGGTTTAGGATTAGTGGACTGTGATCAGAGGAGAGGTCATCAAGGCGTTCAATGGAGTGATTTAGAGGGCCTAAGCCGGCATGGATGAAGAAGTCAAGGAGGTCAGGGCTGCGGTTTGGATCTGTTGGCCAATAAGTAGGAGTGTCGGGAGAAATGAAGCTGGAATTTCGGGAATTCAGTGCTGATAACAGTGGAGGAGCCGATGACCTCGCTTAACCCGGTGTTTACCGTGGGCGAGCAGATCGCCGAATCCATCCGTTTACATCAGGGCAAAAGCCACCAACAAGCGCAGGCCGAAGCACGGCGCATGCTGGATCTGGT
>NZ_SZZZ01000053.1:0-3009 GCF_009830025.1 Pantoea sp. Taur | reverse complement strand
GGCTATCCGCTGAAAAACTTTAGCCCGGTCCTCTGTGATGCTTACTGTTTTTCATATCGCTCCACGTCCTGTTCGGCCTCCTCCAGCTCGGACATCAGCGCCGCGAGGTCCACCATTCCGGCCGCCGGGTTGCGGCTTGCCCGCCGGTAACGGATCCTGAGCGCGCTCAGGCGTATCAGCGCTTCACGATAGGGCGTGGCACCGTTTTTCATTATGACGTCTCCTCTGTGCATGAAGGCATGGTTTTCCCGCTCCTGAACAGACTTTAGCATGCACGGATATCCCCCCGGCACCCTGTGGTCAGGAGGAACATGCGCTGCGTCACAAATGTGTCTCCCGCGTTTCAGACAGAGCCGGAGGGATGGCGGGCAGGAAGGATATAAAAAATCTCCCGGGGTGTTCCGTCACGGGAGCAACGCTGGATTTCACATAGCCGGTCTCACGCCGGCTGTGTAAAGCGGACCAGGGGTCCTGAGAGGCGAACTGCTGGCGTCACGGACGGCCTTCTGCGTGGCCGGGTGCACAGGCCTACCTTAATGCAACCCTGGGAAAATCATGTCAGGAATTCTCTGATTCTGCTTCTTTTATCCTGACCCGTGCAGAAATATATCTCTCACGCTACAGATTTCGCTGAATTAAGCCCTTAAGTTCACTCTCTGCTGTACAGCACCAGCGGACGGCATCAGGATACCCTGAATATCATCAGGAGCTGCTCCATGTCCGCTGCCGCACAATCTGCACCCGTCACGGAACACGTCCTGACGATTTGCCGGCTATCCGCCGGCATTAAGCCTGACGCGCCGGTTCGCCTGCTGGTGTCTGCCCGGGAAGACCCGCCTTTCGCAGGCCCCCGAACCGGGCGCACGCTCAGGCTCACATGGCACCTGCTGTCTGCCCTGCCGCGTGGCGCCCTTCCGGGAACCGTGAGCGCTGTATTCACGCCCGGCCGGCGCGGCCGCCCGGGACGCGTGGCAATGGCCCCCGGGGGACTGGTGCTGGCCCCGCCGCTGCGCGGATGCGGCATCGGCACCTGGCTTTTGCAGCAGCTTGCCGCATGGGCCGCCACGCTGCCGGCGGCTACCCGGGTTGAGCTTAAGGGCCTTAATTCGTCTGACCCCTTATCACCGCTGGAGGAGGTGCGGCAGCGCCGGCTGCGCGCGGGGATCGGCGCTGAGGCACGAAAGGACGACCCGCCGCTGACGGTAGCCGGTCTCCGCCTGCACCGCCGGTGGGACAGCAGCCTGACGGCCGATAGCCCGGAAGCGGCCCTGAAAGAGCTTCTCAGCCTGGCGCCCGCCACCAACTATGAGCTGGCAAACTACGAACGGCTGACGCTCAGCAGGAGCGGCGAGGCCGGTTGTTCTGAAGGCACCGCCCTGCGCAGGGCCGGCCGGGGCCTGCTGTTTCTGGGCTCGCTGCCCTTCCTGCTGCTCGATAAGCTGGCGCACTGGCTGATGGGCCGCTGAGGGCGCCGTACCATCAGCCGTCCGTCAGCGTCATGCTGTCATCTTCCGTGTGAAGCAGCGCCTCAAACGCCGCCGCCGTGAGCGGCCTGCACAGCCCGTTGCCCTGCATGATGTCGCACTGGGCGGTCGTCACGAACGCCCGCTGCGCCGTATCCTCCACGCCCTCTGCCGCCACGCTGAGACCCAGGCTTTTTCCCAGCGCCGCGATGGCCCGGAACATCATCCGCACGCGCATGCTGGTGCCGAGCTCAAGGGTCAGCGACTTGTCAATCTTGAAGCCGCTGACGAAGCCGTGCCGCAGCAGGCTGATGGCGCCCAGCGTCCGCCCGTAGTGATCGATAACGAACGCGGCCCCCGTGCGCCGGATGGCCGCAAAATGCGCCGGCGCCTCCTGAACGAGCCCCGTCAGCAGCGGCTCGTCCACCTCCAGGTCCACAAAGGCGGCGTCGCCGCCCGCCGACTCGCGCAGCACGCTTTCCAGCCCGGGGCCGGAGAGCTGTCGCGGGAACAGGTTAACGCTGACCCGAAGCTCCGGGCAGCGGACCTGCCACTGGCGGACCTGCGCCAGTGCGGTGCGGATAATCCATTCACCGAGCGTAACGGACAGCGGGCTTTTCACCAGCATCTCAATAAAATCAGCGGGCAGCAGCAGGCCGCGGGCAGGATGCTGCCAGCGCACCAGTGCCTCGCAGCCTAGCAGGCGGCCGCTACCGGCGTCATAGCGAGGCTGGTAGTGCAGAATGAACTGCTGCTGGCGCACCGCGGTTTCCAGCTCGCGCTCAAAGCGCCGGCGGCGCTGCTCCGCCGCCAGGAATTCGGGCCGGAACAGGACGCTGCAGCCCTTGCCCGACGCCTTGGCCCGGTAGAGCGCCAGGTCCGCCGCCGACATGACCGACGAGGCGTCCTCTCCGTGTTCGGGATAGGCGGCAATGCCGGTGCTGGCGCCGACGACGACCGGTGAACCGTGGTAGCTGAAAGGCGTCTGCACGGCGGCAATCAGGCGCTCCGCCGTCAGGCCGGCACCGGCACTTCCGCCCGGCAGCAGGATGATAAACTCGTCGCCGCCGAGCCGGGCGGCGGTAACCGCCCCGGGGCACGCCTGTCGGATCTGCTCCGCCACGTGACAGAGCAGCGCATCGCCGGCGGCGTGCCCGAGCGTGTCATTGACTTCCTTGAAGCCGTCCAGATCGATCATCAGCAGGGTATAAGGCACACCGGCCTCCGTCAGCTGCCCCAGTTGCTGCATAAACGCACCGCGGCTGGCCAGCCGTGTCAGCATGTCCAGTGAGGCGAGTTCGCAGAGACGGGCCTCGCTCTCGTGCCGGGCGGTGACGTCGCGGATGATCATCCCCACCAGGCGTTCTCCGCCCTCCCGCCAGCCGGAGAACGATACGACGGCCGGAAATTCCCGGCCGTCGCGCCTGAGCCCCCATATCTGCAGCGTGCGTGGCTGCGAAATCGCCGCCTCGTCGGCCGTCAGGCGATCCAGCTCGTTGCGGTAGTCGGTCTGGCAGCGCTCGGGAATAAGCCCGGCCACGTACTG
>NZ_SZZZ01000052.1:1568-3118 GCF_009830025.1 Pantoea sp. Taur | reverse complement strand
TGTGTTCGAGTCTCTCAAATGCTTGCAGTCTGCATGCGTTGTAAAACGCCTGTGGGTTGTGAGGTTAAGCGACTAAGCGTACACGGTGGATGCCCTGGCAGTCAGAGGCGATGAAGGACGTGCTAATCTGCGTAAAGCGTCGGTAAGGTGATATGAACCGCTACAGCCGACGATGTCCGAATGGGGAAACCCGGTGCACTCTGTGCATCATCGCAACATGAATACATAGTGTTGCGAGGCGAACCTGGGGAACTGAAACATCTAAGTACCCAGAGGAAAAGAAATCAACCGAGATTCCCCCAGTAGCGGCGAGCGAACGGGGAGCAGCCCAGAACCTGAATCAGTTTGTGCATTAGTGGAAGCGTCTGGAAAGTCGCAGGGTACAGGGTGATACTCCCGTACACAAAAATGCACATACTGTGAGTTCGAAGAGTAGGGCGGGACACGTGGTATCCTGTCTGAATATGGGGGGACCATCCTCCAAGGCTAAATACTCCTGACTGACCGATAGTGAACCAGTACCGTGAGGGAAAGGCGAAAAGAACCCCGGCGAGGGGAGTGAAACAGAACCTGAAACCGTGTACGTACAAGCAGTGGGAGCCAACTTGTTTGGTGACTGCGTACCTTTTGTATAATGGGTCAGCGACTTATATTCTGTAGCAAGGTTAACCGTATAGGGGAGCCGCAGGGAAACCGAGTCTTAACTGGGCGTTAAGTTGCAGGGTATAGACCCGAAACCCGGTGATCTAGCCATGGGCAGGTTGAAGGTTGGGTAACACTAACTGGAGGACCGAACCGACTAATGTTGAAAAATTAGCGGATGACTTGTGGCTGGGGGTGAAAGGCCAATCAAACCGGGAGATAGCTGGTTCTCCCCGAAAGCTATTTAGGTAGCGCCTCGTGAACTCATCTTCGGGGGTAGAGCACTGTTTCGGCTAGGGGGCCATCCCGGCTTACCAACCCGATGCAAACTGCGAATACCGAAGAATGTTATCACGGGAGACACACGGCGGGTGCTAACGTCCGTCGTGAAGAGGGAAACAACCCAGACCGCCAGCTAAGGTCCCAAAGTCATGGTTAAGTGGGAAACGATGTGGGAAGGCACAGACAGCCAGGATGTTGGCTTAGAAGCAGCCATCATTTAAAGAAAGCGTAATAGCTCACTGGTCGAGTCGGCCTGCGCGGAAGATGTAACGGGGCTAAACCATGCACCGAAGCTGCGGCAGCGACACTATGTGTTGTTGGGTAGGGGAGCGTTCTGTAAGCCGTTGAAGGTGAACTGTGAGGTTTGCTGGAGGTATCAGAAGTGCGAATGCTGACATAAGTAACGATAAAGCGGGTGAAAAGCCCGCTCGCCGGAAGACCAAGGGTTCCTGTTCAACGTTAATCGGAGCAGGGTGAGTCGACCCCTAAGGCGAGGCTGAAAAGCGTAGTCGATGGGAAGCAGGTTAATATTCCTGCACTTGGTGTTACTGCGAAGGGGGGACGGAGAAGGCTAGGTTATCCGGGCGACGGTTGTCCCGGTTTAAGCATGTAGGCGGGAAGTTTTG
>NZ_SZZZ01000051.1:0-3525 GCF_009830025.1 Pantoea sp. Taur | reverse complement strand
AAGAATTTGCCTGGCGGCTGTAGCGCGGTGGTCCCACCTGACCCCATGCCGAACTCAGAAGTGAAACGCCGTAGCGCCGATGGTAGTGTGGGGCCTCCCCATGCGAGAGTAGGGAACTGCCAGGCATTAAATAAGTGAAGAAACCCTGAACGGAAGTTCAGGGTTTTTTTACGTGTGCAGATCGGCGAAATCAGGGTTGTTTTACGTCTGAAACTGACGCCTGAAGTTTAGTCAGACGATCATAAAACCCCCGGGTTACTGACCTTTTCTCAGCCATTTTTCAATAAAATCAGCAACCTTAACCGGCTGATTAATATCGAGAAGAGGCCGGTCGATCGTTAAATTCTCATCGCTGGCCAGCGCAACTACGTATTCATCCAGTAAATCAGTAAATTCCCCTTTGACACCACGCCGCCACAGCGCGATTTTGGGTACTGGCTCATCTTTAAAACCCTCAACCAGCACCAGATCCAGCGCGGAACTGTCCATCCGCGCGACGAGTTCCGACATATTCAACGGCTGATCAGGAGTCTCGCACATCAATGCCCAGCGCTGAGTACTGGCAACAATCACCTGATCGGCACCTGCTTTTCGCAGCAGATAGCTATCTTTTCCCGGCGTATCAATGTCCATTTGATGATGGGTATGTTTGATTAACCCAGAACGAATACCGCGAGCCTTAAGCAGCGGTATCACCTGTTGAAGCAAAGTGGTTTTTCCGGTGCCACTCCACGCAACGATCGCCAGTAAAGGCACGCTCATCACTGCTTTTCCCCATCAACTAAATCGTCGGGCGTATTAATGTTGCGGAAAGCTGACTCAGAATCCGTGAACGTCACGGCATGCCCACCATGTTCACGCAGAAACTGCATTAAACGCCGCTCACCACGAAGCAGCCAGGCTTCCAGATCGTCGGCCAGTGATCGATTGACCAGTGCCAATGCAGGATGATCACGCTGCGTTGATCGTACCCAAACCGCAGGCGCATCGCCGCGCTGCTGCCATAAACGTGCAACGAAGTCCTCCGGTAACCAGGGCGTATCACAGGCACAAAAGGCGACCCACTCGGTTTTGCTGTGCTGCAAACCACTTAATATGCCAGCCAGCGGTCCAGGATAATCTGGCATTGAATCGGTAACGACCTGACAACCGCTGGCCTGATAACGATCAATGTTACGGTTGGCGCTTATCAACACAATATTGACCTGTGGCATCAAACGCTGCAAAACGTGCTGATAAAGCGGTTTGCCCTGCAATTCCAGCAGCCCTTTATCCAGGCCGCCCATACGACTGCCTTGCCCACCTGCGAGGATCACGCCGGTAAATGCGGTCATTTTCGTCTCCTTGATCATACTGGACGATACTTGCATAACGGCAGCCTACCACTGCATAGAGGAATCAATGATGAAATATCACCGACTTAATGAATTGTTCGAACTCCTGCAACCGGCCTGGCAAAAGGAGTCTGACCTTAACCTGCTGGCATTTTTACAGAAACTGGCGCAGGAATCAGGCTTCAGTGGCCCATTAAGTGAATTAACCGATGACATATTGATTTACCATCTCAAAATGCGTGACGCTGGCTGCGATGCGGAAATTCCCGGACTGAAAAAGGATTATGAAGTGGACTTCAAAACCGCGCTATTACGTGCACGCGGTGTGATTAAGGATGATGAGTAGTGTTATCCTTGCGCATTCCTTGCAACGGTAACACACAGGCAAAATGATGAGCGAAGCCGCCTTTAATTTCCAGACGCTGGACCCCGATGTCATCCTGGATGCACTTTGGGATGCGGGTCTGCGTGTCGAATCCGGCTTAACCGCCCTCAATAGCTACGAAAACCGTGTCTATCAGTTCAGCGATGACGACAAACGTCGCTATGTGGCTAAGTTCTATCGCCCACAACGCTGGAGTGCGCAACAAATTCTCGAAGAGCACCAGTTCACGCATGATCTGCTGGCCGATGAAGTGCCTGTTGCAGCACCACTGGCTCTGCAGGGCAGTACGCTGAATCACCATGCCGGTTTTATGTTTGCCGTTTTCCCAAGCCTGGGTGGGCGACAGTATGAAACCGATAATGAAGAACAGATGGAGTGGGTGGGCCGCTTTCTTGGTCGCATCCATCAAACAGGCCGCCAGAGCTTGTTTCAACAGCGTCCAACCTTCGGCCTGGAAGAGTATGTCTTACAACCTCGCCAGGAGCTGGAGCAAAGTACGCTGGTACCGGCTGCCCTGAAGGATGCGCTGCTGAACGCCGTTGATAAACTTATCGGCACCCTACAGCAGCGCTGGCATGATAAATGGCAGCCGCTCAGGCTGCATGGCGACTGCCATCCAGGTAATATCCTGTGGCGCGATGGCCCGATGTTTGTCGATCTTGACGATGCACGCAACGGGCCTGCAGTGCAGGATCTGTGGATGCTGGTAAACGGCGATCGTCAGGAACAGCTGATTCAGTGGGATATTCTGCTGGAAGCTTATAATGAATTCAGTGACTTTGATTTACATGAATTGTCACTGATTGAGCCTTTACGCGCTATGCGCATGGTTTATTATTTGGCCTGGGTGGTACGCCGCTGGCAGGACCCGGCTTTTCCGCGCGCCTTTCCCTGGATGACCGATGAGGATTTCTGGCGCCGACAGATTGCACTATTTATCGAGCAGGAGAGGCTGTTACATCAACCCCCGTTGCAGCTTAGCCCGCAATTTTAATGAAGTACTCAGGAGATTTTTTCACGATGAAAAAGATTATGTTTGCGCTGGTAGGTTTAATGCTGGCATTTGGCGCCTCAGCGGCACAGTTCAATGACGGCAAACAATTCGTCACGCTGCCAAAGCCGGTTGCTGGTGAGCCACAGGTATTGGAGTTCTTCTCCTTCTTCTGCCCGCACTGCTACCAGTTCGAACGCGTCTATCACGTGAGTGATGCCGTGAAAAAGAACCTGCCAGCAGACACTAAAGTGACGAAATATCACGTTGATTTCCTCGGCGGAGACTTCGGTCCTGTTGTGACTCAAGCCTGGGCGGTCGCGATGGCGCTGGGCGTGGAAAGCAAAGTCACTGCACCGATCTTTGACGGTATTCAGAAAACCCAAACCATTACCGATGCGGCGAGCCTGAAAGCCACCTTCATCCAGGCGGCTGGTATTTCATCAGAAGATTATGATGCAGCCTGGAATAGCTTTGCGGTAAAAGCGTTGGTCGCACAGCAGCAGAAAGCGGCAGCCGATCTTAACCTGCAGGGCGTGCCAGCCATCTTCGTTAACGGCAAATACATGGTGAATAACGGCGGCCTGGACACCAGCTCTATGGACAATTTCGTTGCCGATTATGCCAACGTAGTGAAATTCCTGGTTGAGAAGAAGTAATTAAGCGCAAATAAACGCCGGCGATGTCGTAATGCTTGTCAGTTAAGATCTTAATGGAGGCCGCAGCGGATAACGTTGCGGCTTCTTTTTTACCGCCCTTGGGTAATGCCGCACTCTTCTTTCCGGCAGCACCAGCCCTGGCGCCATCGCCATTAT
>NZ_SZZZ01000050.1:0-4462 GCF_009830025.1 Pantoea sp. Taur | reverse complement strand
ATTACGGCAACCACATCAGTGGCAGCATTGCTATTAATGATGAAGGTGGCACCCAACTCACCATGCAAGAGTTTGAAGAGCATTACCTTGACGATGTCGTCAACAATGTCATTTATCCGGTCACGGGGAGTGGTAATAAGTTTTTATCCTGTTTAATGCAATTATTAATTTTTGTTGGAAATTCTTATTGTTTTATCATTAAGCGTTAGTTTCTATAAAGTGATTCTGGCCCAACTCTTGAGTCCATTATACCATTATACCATTGGTCCATTATACCATTATACCATTGGTCCATTATGGTGAGAGGACTTCAGTCCCAAGTTGGATAAATTTATTTTTTTATTTCATGTTATCAAAAGGATGTATTGACACTAAAATGTCAAAAGGGCGGTAAGAAATAAGTGCAACCAGTATTTATTTAGGAGACACAACTTTATTAACATTAAGAAAAACCAATATAAAATAAAAATACAAATTGATTGACACTAAGTTTAATATAAAAGTTATAAATAGAAGGTAAGAACAAGGAGCTGAAAGAATCAATTCCTAAATTACAATTATAACATGGCAGAAAAAATTAATTTTTACAAACTTATCGAATTCTCTCTAAAGAGAAAATATGCATTTGTGGGTCTGCAATGAGGATTCTATCTATCAAAAGCCCAATTTTTTAGAACTGCAATCACCAAGATTGTAAAAAACTGTAATGTTATCACATTAATTTCTGTACAACTATAAAATTTATTTACTTTAAGTTTTGTAAAAAACTAAGAAACATTATGATGGTGACGACTTAGAAGTGCAATAGCTTTGTGAGATGACTTTGCTTATTAACTTTACAGCAATAGATTACTGCGAAGATAAGTCCTTGAAATATTGAAAAGGAAATTCTGGAAGACTTATGTCAGCATCAATATGTTTTGTGTATTTTCCACTTGGAGAGGATTATTATTATTATTTATTATTATTATTATGTTGGCACAACAACTCGGCGACGAGTCCCGGCCTCCTCCACCAGCTTCCTCCAGTCATCTCTGTTCAGTGCTGCTGTCATCCAGTTACGGACTCCCAGTACATTTCCAGCGTCTCCCTCCACTCCATCAGACCACCTAAGCTTCGGTCTTCCCCTTCTTCTAGTGCCGTGGAGAGGTTCAGTTAGGAGCTTTTTAGGGATTGCCTCATTGTTCATCCTAGCTACGTGGCCAGCCCATCGCAATCTTCCCAGCTTCATTGTCAGAACAACATCTTTTTCATTAAAAATGGAACAGATTTCGTTGTTCGTCCGCCTTCTCCAGTTTCCGTCGATATGGACTCCTCCAAAGATCCTTCGAAGAATTTTCCTTTCGAAGACCAAGAGGTCTTGTTCTATTCTTTTGCTTGTAGTCCATGTTTCTGATCCATACAGTAGGACGGGGCGGATTAATGTCCTGTATAAGTGATGCTTGGTCTGCCGGGATAAAAGGCGGGAGGTGAATTCCTTGCGGAGGCCAAAATAGCACTTGTTCGCCATCAATATTCTTCTCTTCACTTCAGCCGCAGGTGAATTATCTTGAGTGACCAGAGACCCCAAATATGTGAACTGGTCCACCTTCTCGAAGTTGAAGAAGCCGATATTAATAGTTTCACCAGGACGAGCAGCTTCTCCTGTTACCATATATTTAGTTTTGTTTGAGTTTATTTCTAACCCAAGCACTTTGGCGGCCTCTAATAGAGCCAATAGCCCCTCTCCAACTGACTCCAACGATCGCCCCACAATGTCCACATCGTCTGCAAACGCTAAGAGCTGTACCATTCGATTATAAATAGTTCCTTTCGTTTGCAAACCAGCGTCCCTTACTGCTTTCTCAAGCGCCAAGTTAAAAAGAAGGCACGCCAGTGCATCTCCTTGGCGAAGTCCTTTTCTTGAGGAGAATTCTTCCGTTCTTTGTCCACCAACCTGCACAGTACACTTCACATTCCTCATGGTCAGCTTTACCAATCGTATCAGCTTCTCTGGGATGTTAAACTCTTCTAGCGCCTTGTATAGTTCTTCCCGGTTAATGCTGTCATAAGCTGCCTTGAAGTCCACAAAAAGATGGTGGGTTTTAATTTGATGTTCATTTCCCCTCTCAAGAATTGTTCTGAGGGAGAAGATTTGATCTGTGGTAGATCTTCCTCGCCGAAATCCACTTTGGTAGGGACCAAGCTCCCGCTCCGCGTAGGGTAGGAGACGCTGGAAAAGT
Source organism: Pantoea sp. Taur (assembly GCF_009830025.1). Classification (NCBI taxonomy): domain Bacteria; kingdom Pseudomonadati; phylum Pseudomonadota; class Gammaproteobacteria; order Enterobacterales; family Erwiniaceae; genus Pantoea; species Pantoea sp. Taur. Next base: position 2,240 of record NZ_SZZZ01000050.1, on the reverse strand, counting down.
ATATTGGATAGGATTTTATATCCACAAGAGAGAAGGGAGATACCTCTATAATTTTGACACTGGAGTTTGTCTCCTTTCTTGAAAACAGGACAAATAACCGCCTTTTTCCAGTCTTCCGGTAGCGCCTCTTCCTCCCAGATGCTCAAGATAATGTCTTGAACTCTCTTTGTCAGCTGTTCACCTCCGTTCTTAAAGAGTTCGGCTGGCAGTTCATCAACTCCAGGTGCTTTGTTATTCTTGAGTCTGTCGATGGCATCCGTTATCTCCTCATCATCAGGTGGTTCCAGGCTATTATCCCGGCCACTGGCTGAAAAATCCTCTCCAGTATCTGTTTCACAGTAAACAGAGTCTAGAAGTCCTTCAAAGTGACTTTTCCATAGCAGTAGAACGTGCTCCTTGCAGGCAACTATTTTCCCGTCCACGTCTTTACAGGTATCCGGTACAGCTGCTCGGTATTTTCTTCTTCTATTGACACTCCTGAAAAAGTCCCTCGATTCTTTCTCCCTCCAGTGCTCTTCTGTCTTCTCCAGTTCCTCTCTCTCCCTTTGCCTCTTCTTCCTTTGGTGGAGTCGCTTTTCCTCTCTCCTCCTCTCTTTATATTCCTCAACAGCCCTTCGGGTCCCTTTCTTCAGCATTTTCTTATACGCTATATTCTTTACATTAGTGGCAGCATTACATTCTCCGTCAAACCATGGGGATCTCATCTCCTTTTCTCTTGGTCCCAGCACATTGTTGGCTGTCTCTCGTATTGCAGTCACACAACTTGACCAAAGGAGTTCAATGTTTGTCAACTCCACAGCTTCAGCGCAGCGGATGTTCTCATCCAGCTTCTCAATGTACAGTTGCTTGGTATCTGGTGCCTGGAGCTTACTAAGGTTATAACGCCGAGGTTTTATGATTGGACCTCCCGACTTTTTGAAGGAGATCTTAGGGGTGATATGGGCTATACACAGGAAGTGGTCCGAATCCACGTTGGCACTTCGGAACGTTCTCACATTTTTAAGACTGGATTTGTGCCTTTTGTCAACTAAGATATGATCTATTTGGTTAACATGTAACCTGTCAGGTGTGGTCCAAGTGCCTTTATGGATGTCCTTGTGCGCAAAGAGGGTACTTCCAACAATCATGTCTCTAGAGGCAGCAAAGTTAATAAGCCTTGTACCATTGTCATTAGACTCATCATGTAGGCTATGTTTTCCGATGGTTGGGTGGTATATCTCTTCCTTTCCTACTTTAGCATTATAGTCCCCAACGACTATTTTCATGTCGTATCTTGGACACTGATCAAAAGTCCGTTCCAGCTGCTCATAGAAGCAGTCCTTGTCCTCTTCACTCGAAGCTTCCGTCGGGGCGTGTACACTTATAACGCTGTAATTATAAAACCTTCCACGAATCCTTAGCACACAAATGCGTGGATTGACAGGCTTGAACCCAATCACTAATTGTCTGAAACGCCCTCTGACTACAAATCCTACGCCATATTCGTGGAGGGTATCGCTACAGCTATAGTAAACGGTGTGTCGCCTCTTTTCAAGTATATCCTGGCCAGTCCATCTAATTTCCTGGATGGCAGCGATGTCCAATTTGAAGTGGTCAATCTGGTCTAGGAGCAGTTTCAGTGCTCCGGGTCGGTATAATGAAAGAATATTCCAGAATCCGATGTTAATCCTATAGGGGTTGCTTGGTCGTTTCCGTTTATGACAATCAAGATCCGAGGCTGATTTTGGTTTCTGCGAAATATGTATTTCAGGTAGGGGGGCTTCTAACCCTCACTCCGTACCCTAGTATACTGGTGGGGCTGCCACCTTGGTGCCTGTATACCTGCACCCCCATCTGGGGCAGCTACCTAGGAAAGGTGGTCCTAGGGTGTGTACTGTAGGTGACCTTAGTGTGTAGTGTACTGTAGTTAGTGTATTCTGTGTGTGTGTTAGAGTATTGTTCCCCCAACCTGGAGGGCCAGTGGCTATCTGCGGTCCTAAGACCGGGCGATGGGGCCGCCATCTCCCTACGCCATCGTGCTATCAAAGAGTTGGGAATTTAAATGAGCCACTAAGTTTGCCTGGAGATCGGTTAAGAGCTCGAAGTATTACTGAAAGCAGTTTCAATAAGTTTGATAAGTCGATAAGAAGAATATTGTTTTATGACCATCTACATAACAGTCTCTACCATTTACAAAAAACCGTAATCTGAAATATACTTTCTATCAAAAGTTACACACGAGCATACCCACAATAAAAGAT
>NZ_SZZZ01000005.1:0-308176 GCF_009830025.1 Pantoea sp. Taur | reverse complement strand
ACAATCTGGTGAGATATCAGATGATAAGAATGGCCTCAACGCTGAAGGGATACTGGCCTAACCAGCTCAGCTTCAGGGAATCGACAGCGTGGGTGATGAAACTGCTCTGGACACTTGAAGGCGCTTCGCCTGGGCGTATCCCGGAACTGGTAAAGGACGTAAGTTCGATAGCAGAGATGGTCAGACTACCGGGACGACGGGAGCGCTCGTTCCCAAGGGTGGTGAAAGAGAGACCCTATAAATATCCGACAGCCAGAAGAAAAAATGCCAGTCAGGCTTAACTGACTGGCATTAGGCCCCGCGCCCGGTTTTTTATTCCCAACAATCCGCTTCATTTACCGATTAAGCCGCTCTCGCTACAGATATTTTCGCGATAAATTTCGTTAAAACTCGCTATTCTCCCTGCCTTACACTCTTTTCATTCGACACGCGATGCTGCACTTTAGCGGGCCATTGATTAGTGGTATTTTTCTCCACACTTTTTTCTGAGAACTCCGACCACTATGACTCTCGACATTTACACACTATTTGTTTGCGAGCTCTATGTGCTGGGTTTTTTGAGCATTATTTTGGTGTTCGCCTGGGTGGGTGCGCAGTACGATCGCGTGCTGGGGTTCACTACGCTGGCGCTCACATTAACCCTGACAGCGGTGTTTCTCAGCAGCCTGCGCAGTGCTGGTTTTGTTTTTCTTCCCATCGCTGTCGGCAACGTGGTGATGATGCTGGCCTATGGTAATCTGCTGAACGCTTTTCGAGCATTCTGCAATAAACCTCTCGGATTCAGCTGGTTAGCGGCTGCATTGTTATGGGCCATTCTCTGCACGTTCCCGCAGTTTTACGCCAGCCAACCTAAACGCGTTTTAGTCATATGTCTGCTTTGCATTATTTACACCGGTGCCCTGATTCGCCTGTTGTGGCAATCGCGCGATGCACTGCAGGTGACCTTTTGGCCGGCGCAGATGTTGCTGTGGATCCATCTGCTGTTTCACGTGGCGCGCATTTTCCTGGATGACGCCATCGCTACGCCGGTGCGCGGCGCGATAGCCGGTTCCAGTTTTTCGGTGTACGTGATTCTAGAATCCATTCTGTTTGTGATTGGCCTGACGTTTACCATTCTGGCGATGGTCAATGAGCGCACGCAAATAGCTCACAAACGAGCCTCGCTTCACGATCCCCTGACCAGCGTCTGGAATCGTCGCGCCCTGTTCGAGCAAGCCGGCAGATTAGTGGTGCGTAACACGCGAAATCCCCAACCGCTGGTTTACACCGCTGTGCTGTTTGATCTCGACCATTTCAAAGGCATCAACGATCGTTACGGCCATCTGCAAGGTGACCGCGTATTAATCGATTTTTGTCAGGTGGTGCAGGCGTTGCTGCCCGCAGAAGCTCATTTTGCCCGTCTGGGCGGTGAAGAGTTTGCGGCGATTCTGCCGGGCAATAGCGAGGATGCAGAACGGGTGTGTGAGCGTATCCGTCTGGCGACACAGCTGTCGCAGCCCAACGACGTCTGCTATACCGTGAGTATTGGCTATGCTACCGCTAACCATCGCGATCACACCTTCCCGATTTTACTCGGCCTGGCGGACGAAGCGTTATACCGTGCAAAAGCCAGTGGCCGTAACCGCGTCGAACGTTATTTTGTGCAGTTACAGCCGGTGCAGGAAGCCGCTCTCTCTTAATGTGAAGAGTGATTGCGGCGGCAGCGTTTGTCACCGTAATGGCGTAACCAAAAGTAGCGGTCTTCGACACGCTCACGTCCGCTGACACGTGCCCCCACCAGCCACAGCAGTGCCCCGACAAAGATGCTGAACATGGCACCATGTGCGAGGAACTGCGGCAGATTTAACGCAGGCAGCTGATTAATAATGGAATAGCCGACGCCTAATACCATCGTCAGTAAACCTAAACACATCAGGCCATTACCTAAATAGCGGCATTGTTGACGTTTCATGATTCACCTCCATCCTTATGAAAAAGCAAAACAGCACGTATGGTTAACTTGTCATAAGTTTAGGCAATGACTGCCGGTTAAGTTGCGTACAGGATCACACATCCTTCACAATCTCTGACATTTCTTTACGGCCAGAGGCTTGATTTCGATAGAAATTGATAAGTCACGCAGAGGTATCATCTGTACTCAGCACCCTTTGTCATCGCCGCTTGCAGGCAGTAAACTATCGCCCTTTCCGCAGCAAGACAGGATAAACATCGTGAGCAGCATTAAACTGATTGTGGGGCTGGCCAATCCCGGCGCTGAATACGCCGCAACGCGCCATAACGCAGGTGCCTGGTATGTGGATTTGCTGGCCGACCGGAACAATCAGTCATTGAAAGAGGAGCCGAAATTCTACGGCTACACTGCACGCCTGTCTCTGGCGGGTGAAGATGTCCGTTTGCTGGTGCCCACTACTTTTATGAACCTGAGTGGCAAAGCGGTTGCGGCAATGGCGACCTTTTATCGCATCGCACCAGAAGAGATCTTAGTGGCACACGATGAACTGGATCTGCCTCCTGGCATCGCCAAATTCAAACAGGGCGGTGGTCATGGCGGGCATAACGGTCTCAAAGACATCATCAGTAAGCTGGGCAATAACAATAATTTCCATCGCCTGCGGGTTGGCATCGGTCATCCCGGCGATCGCAATAAGGTTACCGGCTTCGTGTTAGGCAAACCGCCTGCCAGCGAGCAAAAACTGATTGACGATGCCGTGGATGAAGCGGTGCGCTGCACAGAGCTGTGGCTGAAAGAAGACAAAATCAAGGCGATGAACCGCCTGCACGCGTTCAAGGCTGGCTAAGCCCAATTCCCGCGCCGCAGAAGGCAATTCTGTGTATAATGCGCGAAATTTTTTGAATCTGTCGGCGCTGCCAGCCAGTGCCGTACACTCAGTGAGAAAGGTAATCAGACCATGGGATTTAAATGCGGTATTGTGGGCCTGCCGAACGTCGGTAAATCCACCCTGTTCAACGCGCTGACCAAAGCGGGTATCGAAGCAGCCAACTTTCCGTTCTGCACCATCGAGCCTAACACCGGTGTGGTGCCAATGCCCGATCTGCGCCTCGATCAGCTGAGCGAAATCGTTAAGCCACAGCGTGTTGTGCCGACCACCATGGAATTCGTCGATATCGCCGGTCTGGTGAAAGGCGCATCCAAAGGTGAAGGCCTCGGTAACCAGTTCCTGACCAACATCCGTGAAACCGAAGCTATCGGCCACGTGGTGCGTTGCTTCGAGAACGACAATATTATTCACGTTTCCGGCAAAGTGAACCCGGCGGAAGATATTGACGTTATCAACACTGAGCTGGCGCTGTCCGATCTGGATACCTGTGAACGTGCCATTCAGCGTTGTCAGAAGAAAGCCAAAGGCGGCGACAAAGATGCTAAAGCTGAGCTGGCTGCATTAGAGAAGTGCCTGCCGCACCTGTCCGAAGCGGGCATGTTACGCGCTCTGAAACTGGATGCAGACGAGAAAGCGGCCATTCGCTACCTGAGCTTCCTGACCCTGAAGCCCACCATGTACATCGCTAACGTGAACGAGGACGGTTTTGAAAACAACCCGTACCTTGATCAGGTGCGTGCGATTGCAGAAGCCGAAGGTTCAGTGGTGGTGCCGGTATGTGCAGCCGTTGAATCCGACATCGCAGAGCTGGATGACGAAGAGCGTGACGAGTTCATGGCAGAGCTGGGTCTGGAAGAGCCGGGTCTGAACCGCGTGATCCGTGCAGGTTATGCCCTGCTCAACCTGCAAACTTACTTCACCGCTGGCGTGAAAGAAGTACGTGCATGGACCATCCCAGTGGGCGCGACCGCGCCACAGGCTGCCGGTAAAATTCATACCGACTTCGAGAAAGGCTTTATCCGTGCGCAGACCATCGCGTTTGATGACTTTGTCACCTACAAAGGTGAGCAAGGCGCGAAAGAAGCCGGCAAGATGCGTTCAGAAGGTAAAGAGTACATCGTGAAAGATGGTGACGTGATGAACTTCCTGTTCAACGTCTAATCTTCAAGTCGATGATTTGACCCTGTTGAATTAAATTCAGCCAAAAAATCCACGCCTGGCGTGGATTTTTTATTTCCCATTAGGTAAATTCTTGCGCGTCGCCTCCGGGCATATTAGCCATCACATCGCTTTTATCGCTGGCCTAACAAACATTCAACGCCCGCTTTTCCGCAAAAAATCCCCCTTCTGACCACCCTGCTTCAGAGTGTGAACCCGATCATGAAATTGGCTCATGCAGCTTTGAAGTTTAATCACTTTCAATCACCGAGTGACTCTGGCATAAAATTCGCATTGTTATTGACTTAAGACAATGTGAAATCTACCGCAGGTGATAGGCCGCAGTATCAGGTCTACCCGCCTAAAGCCGGAAAGGTTTTGCAGCTGAAATCAGGATACCCGAGCATCATGAGCAACGATTTTGCATTTTCAATTAAGAGCAGCGTTTTCGATGAGAACTACAATCCATCTGAAAATACGCGCATCACCACGAACTTTGCTAACCTGGCGCGTGGAACCCATCGCCAGCAGAATTTGCGCAATGCCTTAATGATGATGAACAACCGTTTCAACTCTCTGGCGCACGCGGACAACCCAAAAGGCGATCGTTATGCCGTTGAGCTGGAAATCATTTCTGCGGAAATTGATATTGAAGGCAATGGCAAAACCTTCCCGGTGATCGAAATCCTGAAAACCAATATTGTTGATCGCAAAACTCAGCAGCGTACCGATGGCATCGTAGGCAATAACTTCTCGTCTTACGTGCGTGATTACGATTTTAGCGTGCGTCTGCTGGCGGCCAATAACAATAACTCCGGTTTCAGCCTGCCGGAAGGTTTCGGTGATCTGCACGGCAACATCTTTAAAAGCTTCGTCAACTCGGCGGCTTATCAGGAGCGCTTTAATAAAAAGCCAGTGATCTGCCTGAGCGTATCAAGCAAGAACACCTATCACCGCACTGACTATCAGCATCCGGTATTGGGCTTTGAATATCAGCAAGATGAGCTGTCTCTCACCGACCATTACTTCGGCAAAATGGGATTGCAGGCGCGCTACTTCATGCCTGAAAACAGCGTCGCGCCATTAGCTTTCTATTTCACCGGTGACTTGCTGAATGATTACACGGATCTGGAACTGATCGGCACCATCAGCACCATGGAGACGTTCCAGAAGATTTACCGCCCGGAAATTTACAATGCCAACTCTGCCGCAGGCCAGTGCTATCAGCCAAGCCTGACACATGGCGACCATTCACTAACGCGCATTGTTTACGATCGAGAAGAACGCAGCCGGTTGGCAATTGAGCAGGGGAAGTATACGGAAGAGCACTTCATCAAACCCTATCAAGACATTCTTGAGCAGTGGTCTGCACATTACGTTCTTTGATTAAGCCAAAATAAAAGGTTATTGATTATGAAATTGTTATTGCCTACTTCAACGGCAGGAAGCTTACCGAAACCGGCCTGGCTTGCTCAACCTGAAACGCTGTGGTCGCCATGGAAATTGCAGGGTGATGAATTAGCCGAGGGCAAAAGAGATGCCCTGCTGTTATCCCTGCAGGATCAGCAATTAGCGGGTATTGATATCGTCAGTGATGGCGAGCAAACGCGCCAGCACTTCGTCACCACCTTTATTGAGCATCTCAGCGGCGTTGATTTTGAAAAGCGTGAGATTGTGAAAATTCGCAATCGCTATGACGCCAGCGTGCCGAGCGTGATCGGTGAAGTCGTACGTAAAAAACCAGTGTTTGTTGAAGATGCTAAATTCCTGCGCCAGCAAACCAAACAACAGATCAAGTGGGCTCTGCCAGGCCCAATGACCATGATCGATACGCTTTATGATGGTCACTACAAAAGCCGTGAAAAACTCGCCTGGGAATTTGCCAAAATTCTTAACCAGGAAGCCAAAGAGTTAGAAGCAGCCGGTGTTGATATTATTCAGTTTGATGAACCCGCATTTAACGTGTTCTTCGATGAAGTAAACGACTGGGGCATTGCCGCACTGGAAAGAGCGGTTGAAGGTCTGAAGTGCGAAACCGCCGTGCACATTTGCTATGGCTACGGCATTAAAGCGAATACCGACTGGAAAAAGACGCTTGGCACTGAGTGGCGTCAGTACGAAGAAGTGTTCCCTAAACTGCAAAAGTCTTCTATCGATATCATTTCACTGGAAGCGCAGAATTCGCGCGTGCCAATGGATCTGATTGAGCTGATTCGTGGCAAAAAAGTCATGGTCGGTGCCATTGATGTGGCGACCAACACCATTGAGACTGCGGAAGAAGTCGCTGATACCTTGCGTAAAGCACTGCAGTTTGTCGACGCCGATAAGCTTTATCCTTCTACTAACTGCGGTATGACGCCACTGTCGCGCCGCGTTGCCAGAGGTAAGCTGGAAGCCTTGAGCGCGGGTGCAGCTATCGTACGTAACGAACTCACCGCGTAATGCTGATCCACTCACCGCCCCACAGGATGGTGAGTGCTTTTCTCGGTGCTCAGCGATGTTCAAACGGGCACCGTCTTCAGTCTCCTGCCTTCCTGATAAAACCTCATCACGCCTTCTGCGCGTGCGCTTGCCTGTCGGCCAGTAACTGATCGACGAAGGTAACGATCTCCGGTTTGGTCTGCTCAATCTCGGCAATTTTGCTGGCGAACTTCGGCAAATATTCTTTATGGGCATACAACAATTGATCCAGCACTTTTATCGCCGTGTCGCCCGCCGGAATCAGCGGATTAATGGTGAAAGCGTGTAATGCCGCACCGTAATCTCCGCTAACGGCGGCTTCAATCACCGTTTCCTCCATCGCTTTCATTAACTGAATCATGCCACGCGCCGCCGGCGGTAACGCTCCCCAACGCAGCGGTTCTGCGCCATGAGAAGTGATGGCGGCAGTGACCTCCACCACGCAATCAAACGGTAAATCTGCAATCGCGCCATTATTGCGCGTGGAGACCACCATCAACTTACCGCTGTTATTCTGGATGGAGGCAATGAGATCGCAGGCCGCGTCGCTGTAATGCGCCCCGCCCCGCTGACTTAACTCTTCAGGCTTGTAGTTAAGGTTCACGTCTTTATATAACTCGAACAGCCGCGCTTCGGTTTTCTTCACCACTTCCGCACGGGTTTCATAGTGATCGAACTCTTCGATGGCATGGGCCAGCATCGGTTCCTGCAAATAGTAATAGCGATGGTAACCGCAGGGCAGCAGGCCAAGATGTTTTACCTGATCGTAGTTAAAAGGAATCTGATGAATATTTTTCAGCCCTTCATCGCTTTTTTCCTGCTGGTCTGGGGAATAGATTTTATCAATCAGTTCGGCGGTGCGTTCATTGCCCTGCTGATCCCAGACGCGATGCCAGTGGAAATGATTGAGCCCGGCAAACTTGAAATAGAGATCTTTCTCTTCCGCACCGAGCACGCTGCAAGCCTGAGTGATATGACCAAACGGCACATTACACAGGCCGACCGTTTTTTCCCACTTGCCATATTTAATCGCCGCTTCTGTCACCATGCCTGCCGGATTGGTGAAATCCACCAACCAGGCGTTGGGGCACAATTGACGCATATCCTCGATAATATCGAGAATCACCGGAACCGTGCGAAACGCTTTAAATATCCCGCCCGGGCCGTTAGTTTCCTGCCCCAGTAAACCATTGGCTAACGGAATCACTTCGTCTTTTAAGCGCGTATCCAGCAACCCCACGCGGAACTGGGTGGTCACGTAATCCGCATCCTTTAACGCTTCCTTGCGATCAAGAGAAAGATGCACCTGCCAGTCGAGTTTGGCAGCCGCGATCATGCGTTTTGCCATACTGCCAACGATTTCCATCTTCTCTGCGCCGTCCTCAATATCGACCAGCCACAACTCGGCAATCGGTAACTGCTCCTGACGCAGGATAAGTCCTTCAATCAACTCAGGCGTATAGCTGGAACCCCCACCGATAGTGACAATCTTGATCTTATTTGGCATAGGATATAACTCCGTTTGGTTGCAATCAGGTGAGTTAAAAGCGCCGTTTCAGGCAGCATTGCGCCTCACCGCATGGATGATATTTTTCCTGGCTCAGGTTTATGTTATTTATTCAGCCTGCCTGCGCAGGCTGGAAAGGATATTCACTGCCGAAGAGATGACAACTCTGATTTACCCGGGCTTCCTGCCCGGGCAATCCGAATTAAAGCGCTTCACCTTGTGAGGCGATGACCTTTTTATACCAGGCAAAACTCTTTTTCTTCGAGCGCGAAAAATCGCCGGTTTGATCGTCATTACGGTTGACGTAAATAAAGCCGTAGCGTTTGCTGTATTGGCCGGTGCCAAAAGAGACACAGTCGAGACAGCCCCAGGGCGTGAAGCCCATTAATTCCACGCCATCTTCCAGTACGGCTTTTTTCATTTGCTTGATGTGTTCACGCAGGTAGGCAATACGATAGTCATCATTGACCTCGCCGTTGGCCTCACGTTGATCGACGGCGCCAAACCCATTTTCCACAATAAACAGCGGCTTCTGATAACGCTCATACAGCGCATTTAGTGTGTAGCGCAGACCGACGGGATCGATCTGCCATCCCCAATCTGACGCCTGCACATGCGGATTTTTTCGGCTGCCGGGGAATGCTTCGAGTGCGCTGTCCATGCGGGTCGCGCTGGCATACTCCACGGCGTTACTCATGTAATAGCTAAAGCCGAGATAGTCGGTGCAGCCTTCTCGCAGCGTTTGTGCATCTTCCGGCGCCATCTCAATGTGAAATCCGCGCAGTTCCCACTCTTTCAAAATGTACGAAGGATAGGCACCGCGCATGTGCACATCGCCAAACAGATAACGTTCCTGCATCGACTTTTGCGCATACATTACGTCATCAGGATGGCATGACCACGGATACAGCGGCACCATCGCCAGCATGCAACCGATCTTGAATTCAGGATTGATTTGATGCCCCAGCTTCACCACTTTGGCACTGGCCACAAACTGATGATGCAGTACCTGATACATCACCTCTTCCGGCTTCTCATGATCGGTGAAAATCACGCCTGAGTTGCTGTAGCCGAACAGCGGTCGGCGCCAGTTACGCTGGTTGTTGATCTCGTTAAAGGTCATCCAGTATTTCACTTTGCCTTTGTAGCGCTTCATCACCACTTCGCTATAGCGCACAAAGAGATCGATCAATTCACGATTCAGCCAGCCGCCATATTGCTGCACCAGATGCAATGGCATCTCGAAGTGCGACAGCGTAATCACCGGTTCGATGCCATATTTGAGCAGTTCATCAAACATGTCGTCGTAGAACTGCAGACCCGCTTCGTTAGGTTGTTGCTCGTCACCTTTCGGGAAGATGCGTGTCCAGGCAATCGAGGTACGAAAACATTTAAAACCCATCTCGGCAAACAACGCGATATCGTCTTTGTAGTGATGATAAAAATCGGTGGCCTGATGATTGGGGTAGTGTTTCCCCTCGACAATGCCATCGGTAATTTCACGTTCAACACCATGCGCTCCGCCCGTCAACACATCGACGATGCTCTGCCCTTTACCGCCTTCGTTCCATCCACCTTCAACCTGATGCGCGGCAACGGCGCCGCCCCATAAAAAATCAGCCGGTAACTGAGACATAATCCATCCTTTCATGTGATTAACTGCGTCTTACTGCAAGTGGGTTTTCGATAACTCCTGCACCTGACGATGCAGATAGATCAGCTCTTCAACTAAATCGCGGCACAGCATGGCGTTCATCAGATGATCCTGCGCATGCACCATAATCAGGTTGACCGGAATTTTGCCGCAGCCTTCATCCGCACCGATTAACGCGGTTTGAATTTTGTGGGCTTCGCGCGCGGCATCTCGTGCACTTGCCAGCAACGCATCGGCTTCCTGCCAGTTGTGTTTTCGGGCCGCTTGCAGTGCCTGCATCGATGATGAACGGGCTTCCCCGGCATGAATGATCAGCTCCATCACCGTGCTTTCCATTTCCTGCATCTCTTGCATTACTTCATCTCCTCAGCCAGTTGTTCCTGCGCCATCTCTTCTTCCTGCGCAAGCAGTTGGCGTTCATACATTTTGAAGAACGGGTAATAAATCAGCGTGGATAAACAAATCAGGAACGCGACTAACACCACTGCGCGCCAGTCCCAGCCGGTTGACCAGGCGGCACCAATCGGTCCCGGCGTGGTCCAGGGGGCCAGCGAAATGACGTGGTTGATCAGGTTGGTACGGGTGGCGGTCCAGGCGATAACCGCGTTGATCAACGGCGTGGTGATAAAGGGAATAAACAGCAGCGGATTCATCACCACTGGTGAACCGAAAATAATCGGCTCATTGATGTTAAACATACCGGGTACAAAGCCGAGGCGGCCGATGGCGCGCAGATGCGCGGAGCGGCTGCGCAGATAGAGAATCACCAGACCCATGGTGGCGCCCGATCCGCCTACGGTGATGAAAAATTGCCAGAACGGCTCGATGAAGATCTTGGGAATCTCTTGCCCGGCATTTAACGCTTCCTGGTTCAGCCCCAGATTACTCAGCCAGAATGCCTGCAGGATGCCGCCGACAATCGCCGCGCCGTGAATGCCGGCAAACCACAGCAAATGACATAGCAATACGGCGATGAGCACCGCAGGCAGTGAATCGGCTGCTGAGATAATTGGCGCAAACACTGACATGATGGCCTGAGGAATCAACAGGCCAAAGTGGCTTTCCATAAACAGGTTCAGCGGGTAGAGCGTGAGGAAAACCACCATGATGGGGATCAGCAGGTCAAAGGACTGACGAATCTTCGGCGGCACCTGTTCCGGCAGTTTGAAACCAATGTTGTACTTCACCAGCCAGTGCATCACTTCCGTGCAGTACAGGCTGATCAGGATGGCGGTGAATATCCCTTCTCCACCCAGCGAAGCGACAGACAATGCGCCGTTCTTTTCCGGTGCAGCCACCACCAAAAAAGTCATCAGCGACAGCAGCGCCGCCATCAGGCCATTCAGTTTGTAGCTTTGCGCCAGGTTATAGGCAATCGCGCCGGTGATGAACACCGCCATGATGCCCATCGTCATGTTGTAGGGCATCATCAGCTGGTCGTTGTACTGTTTCACCATGCCCAGCCACCACTGGGCGAAACCCCATTGGCTGTCCTGACTGAAAGGAGGATGTGAGAACAGCAGCATGAATGAGCCGACAATCAGGAACGGCATCGAGGCAATAAATCCGTCCTTGATCGCCACCACATGCCGTTGCGATGAGAGTCGCGCAGCAATCGGACTGATGCGGTTTTCAATCACACCAAATAAGGAGTCAGCCAGTGTACTCATCATGCCCCCTTATTAGCATCAGTCAGGGCGAGCGCCGACTTCAGGATCTTTTCGCCATTTAACATGCCGTAATCCATGGTGTTAATGACGGTGACCGGTTTGTGATACTCCTGTGCCTGACGTTCGAAATCTGCCAGCTTATATTTGATCTGCGGGCCTAGCAGACAACAGTCATACTCGGCGATTTTTTCACTGAACTCTTCCATGCCAACGGCATCAATTTTGGCTTCTAAACCCAGCTGCGTAGCGGCTTTCTGCATTCTTTGTACGACCATGCTGGTTGACATACCTGCGGAACAACACAATAGAATTTTCACCATGACACCCTCCGTTTTTTTTAAATAATTACGCGCCGAGAATCGTTTCTGCAACCGGTTACAGATTCAATTTGTTCTTTTTGTGATCCATAACTCAAACCGTTAACCCTTATTTAAAGAGTGAAAATATGATTAATCTGAGACCGGTTTCATATTATTTTTATGTTAGCCTTTTAAATATGTGATGAAATCGGATGATAATGAGAAAAAACGTTATCGGTTAGAAGAGCCTCACTCTGCAGTTTTCAGATTGAGCTTTTGCGCTACAATGCGCGAGAACGCTGAGAAGGAAGATAAATGACGACAATGCTTGATGTCGCAAAACGCGCAGGTGTGTCAAAAGCCACGGTGTCACGGGTGCTGGCTGGCCATGCTTATGTGTCTAAAACGGTGCGGGATCGGGTGATGCTGGCCATAGATGAGATGGATTACCGTCCTAACCTGCTGGCACGAAGTCTTGCGACCAACCGTTCGCACAGTATTGGTCTGATGGTGCCCAACACGCTTTACAATGGTCCCTTTTTTACCGAGCTGTTATTCCAGGCCGCGACCATGACGGAAAAACTCGGTTCACAACTGGTGCTGGGCGATGGTAAACACAATGCGCAGCAAGAGCGTGAAGCCATAAACTTTTTAATCGATAGCTATTGCGATGCCGTGATCATCTATCCGCGCTATTTAAGCGTGGAAGATATTGATGCCCTTATTCCTGGTATGAGTAAGCCGTTAATCGTGTTAAACCGCCGTTTGAAGCAGCATCCGCAATATTCGGTGTGTGCTGACCACGAAAATGACACCCTCAACGCGGTAAATCATTTAATTGCTCAGGGCCACCGCGAGATCGCTTTTATCAAAGGGATGGGTAGCTCTCACACCGGATTAAGTCGCCTGAAAGGCTATATTTCATCGTTGATGGAAAATGGCATTGAATACGATGAAAACCTGATGCTGGATGGCTGCTGGACCAGCGCCAGTGGGCAACTGGCGGTTGAAGCACTGTTGCGTCGTAAAGTCAGATTTTCCGCGATTGTCGCCAGCAATGATGATATGGCGATTGGCGCCGCTTGCGCCTTGCACAACGCGGGTTTGCGCATCCCGCATGACGTCTCCTTGCTGGGCTTTGATGATATCCCGGTTGCGCCCTATCTCTTGCCGGCGTTAACCACGGTGCATGTTCCGGTTGCTGAGATGGTGTCGAGCGCATTAACGCAACTGTCTAAAATGCTGGATGGCGAAAGCGTGACGGCGCAGCCACTGATGCCGGGCCGACTGGTGCTGCGTAATTCGATCACCCAGGGACCGTATTACCAGCAAAAATAACGACGCCGTGCGATAATCTGGCTTAATTTGCCACGATGAGCATTTTACGCCATGAAGCATTTCCTCGTTATTGTTCCCGATGGCGGCATGCTGTTTGAAGCCGCCGGTATTGCCGACATCCTGATGCACGCCAACCTGCACCTGCCGGTCGGCGTTGATCAGCCACGTTATCGTGTCAGTATCGCCACCACGCAGCCGCATCAGGTGATCCATGGTCAGTCGGGCCTCAACCTGCTGGCTGACCTGAAGCTGGCCGAATTAGATCCCCGCGCCGCCTGGGACACCATCATGATTACCGGACGCGGTGACAGCGTTGAAGAAGGCAATATGGTGGTGGATTTCATCAGGCTGGCGGCTCCGCAGGCTCGGCGTGTGGTATCAATTTGTGGTGGCGCGATGCTGCTCGCCGAAGCCGGTTTGCTCGACGGACGCCGCGCCACGTCACACTGGCGCCTGCTGGAAACCCTGCAAACCCGCTTTCCCCGCGTCCAGGTGGAAGGTGGCCCGTTGTTCATCCAGGATGGCCCAATCTGGACGTCCGGTGGCGTGAGTTCCGGCTTTGATCTCACGCTGGCGCTGGTTGAAGAGGATTTTGGCTTCAGCGTGGCACGCGATATCGCTCAGGATATGGTGATGTATTTGCGTCGCCCCGGCGGACAGATGCAGTTCAGCCGCTACCAGCTACAACAAACCAGCACCGGCCCGATCCACGATCTGCAAAGCTGGATACGCGCCAACCTGGCGAAAGATCTGTCGGTTGAGAAATTGGCCGAACGTGTCGCCATGAGTCCACGCAATTTCACCCGCGTATTCACCCGTGAAACCGGTGCGTCACCGGCGCGCTATGTCGCAGAAGCGCGACTGGCCGCCGCACGAGAACTGTTGGAACAGAGCCGCGCGACGCTGGAACGCATCGCCCTTGACACCGGATTTGGCAGCAGCATCAATTTGCGCCGCAGTTTTGAGCGCCAGCTGCATCTCACTCCGGGTGAATATCGCCAACGCTTTCACTGCCGCAAAATGGCGTAAAGTGATCCTTTTTTGTCGTTTACGCCAATCACACATCGTCCTACATTGACTGCAACCACTTCGGATAAGGAGTCAATGATGATTAAGATTGGCATTAACGGCTTTGGCCGTATCGGACGTAACGTGTTCCGCGCCGCACTCGGCAGCAACGATATTGAGATTGTGGCGATTAACGATCTCACCGACAGCAAAACGCTGGCGCATCTGCTTAAACACGATTCACTGCTGGGCAGACTTCCTGCAGAGGTTGAGGCCGGTGAAGGTGAGCTGCGCATCGATGGTAAGCCGGTGCGGGTGTTCAGCGAACGCGACCCGGCCAATATCCGCTGGCGTGACGTGGGTGTTGATATTGTGATTGAAGCTACTGGCTTCTTCACCGAGCGCGAGAAAGCGGCAGTGCATATCACGCACGGCGGCGCAAAAAGAGTGATTATCTCCGCTCCTGGTAAAAACGATGATTTGACGATTGTGCTGGGCGTGAACGACCAGCGTTACGATCCCCAGCAGCATTTCGTGGTGAGTAACGGCAGTTGCACGACCAACGGCCTCGCGCCAGCCGCGCAAGTATTGCATCAGGCATTCGGCATTGAACATGGCCTGATGAATACCACCCATGCTTATACCAATAGTCAGGTGCTGCACGATCAGCCGGAGAAAGATCTGCGCGGTGCACGTGCCGCCGCCCTGTCGATTGTGCCTTACTCCAGCGGTGCGGCTAAAGCGCTGGGCCGTGTTATTCCCGAGTTGGATGGACGTTTGACGGGCTATTCATTGCGCGTGCCGGTGCCAGTGGTGTCGATTGTGGATCTCACCGTGACGCTGAAGCGTGATGTGACGGCAGAAGAAGTGAACAATGCATTTAAGGCTGCCGCCGCTGAGGGTCCATTAAAAGGCATTCTGGGATACAGCGATGAGCCACTGGTCTCCAGCGATTATCAGGGCGATCCGCGTTCATCGATCATTGATGGGCTCTCTACCCTGGTGATTGGCGGCAACCTGGTGAAAATCCTCGCCTGGTACGATAACGAGTGGGGATTCTCAAATCGTCTGGTGGATTTAGCGCGCTTAATGGCGCAGCGCGGATTGTAATTCGCACCAATCTGCAGCCCAAAAAATCCCCGCTGATGCGGGGATTCTCGTTGCTGCCGGGAGTGATTACTTGATGCCCATTGCATCCTTCAGCGTAAAGAACAAGTCAGTCTGATCGGTCAGGCCCACCACGTTAGCCGCATAAGGACCATAGGCCGCGATGCGCAGCTGTGTGCCGGTATGTCCCTGAGAATCCTCTTCAGAGTTACCGTAGCTGATGGTCATGACCGCACCATCTTTGGTGTTCACCGCCTGGGTCAGGCCTGGGGCTTTGCTGCCATTTTCAATAATCTGGCTGCTATGCGCATGGTCTGCCGTCACTACCACCAGCGTGTCACCGTGTTCACGTGCAAAGGCCAGCGCCTGCTGCACGGCCTCATCCAGATCCACCGTTTCGCCAATCTGGCCGCACGGGTTCGCCGCGTGATCCTGTTTATCAATTGACGCGCCTTCCACCTGCAGGAAGAAACCTTTCTCATTGGTGCTCAGCAGATCAATCGCCTTTTTGGTCATCTGCGCCAATGTTGGTGTTGATGCCGGGCGATCTTTATTCACTTCACAGGTCACCGCCGGTTTATCGATATTGCCGTGATAGCTGGCTTTTGGTCCCTGCCAGCGAACCGGCATATTGCCATCGGAGAACAGCCCGAGCACCGGCTTCGTCTGATCGGCCTGTTTAATTGCATTCATGCCATCAAGGTTATCGACCAGCTGGAAGCCCAGTGCCTGAGCCTGCTCGCGCAGGGTTTTACCCTGATATTCACCCGCTTTGGCGCTTTCAGAGAACGATTTCGCCCCGCCGCCAAGGGTGACATCTGGACGGGTTTTCAGCATCTGCTCGCTGATGGACCCTTTACCGCCCTGCTCCAGCGCATTGGTGGGACACAGCTCGCTGGTTTTCTCCGGGCCATAACATTTACGCGACGTGACATGCGCCATTAAAGCGGCGGGCGTGGCATCCTGCAATTCTGCAGTCGAGACGTTACCGGTGGCTTTCCCAGCGGCTTTCGCCAACTCCAGAATGGTGACCTGATCCTTGCCATTAACGTCTACGCCGATGGCGCCGTTATAAGATTTGGTGCCCGTCGCCCAGGCGGTCGCGGAGGCAGCCGAATCGGTCACGTAATTCGGTTTGTGAGTTTTCTTGTCTAACGAGTAGTGGGTGTACTGACCGGTTAACGGCAGCGCATCAATGCCTGGGAAGAAACCACCCGCGCCCATCGCCTGATTTCGTGCGGCGGTGATTTCCGAATCGCCCATGCCATCGCCGATCAATAAGATGACGTTTTTGGCCGTGGTATTAACGAGTGAGGCTTTCAGCGCTTCCGTCTGGTCGCTGCTGAGGCGGCGCGCGCCACCATGTTCGGTGATATCACCGGTGGCGGCGCGGCTATACGTTGTTGAATCTGCGACAGCTGACGTCGCGATGAGTGAAGCCAGCAGAGAAACTGTGAAAAGAGGTATGTGTTTCATTTATAAGCATCCTTATCAGTAAATATAACCAAATGTTTCCGCAGACAAGTCTGCGACAGTCTGGTGACACTTTTGTGGCAGAGAGGGAATAATTTGATGACAGAACACGCAGTTCGGCGAGAGATGCAGCAAGCTGCACAGAGCTTAAGCGGATAGAACAAAAGGAGAAAATAGGGCTTGACCGTATTCAGGTAACTCCCTATAGTAGCGCCCCGTTGACCCAGTGCGGTTGGCAGAAAAAATGTGGTGAGATGTCCGAGTGGCTGAAGGAGCACGCCTGGAAAGTGTGTATACGGCAACGTATCGGGGGTTCGAATCCCCCTCTCACCGCCATCATTTTGAAGAAGAGCCTGAACGAAAGTTCAGGCTTTTTTTTGTCTTCAATTCAGCCACATCGTTAATTTATCTGGCCATCTTCCATTACCATCGCTAAAAACTTGTCTCTTAGCGGGTCCTTAATATGACCATTCCGCGCCAAACCGGTGTGCCATTGGGTATGCTCGCCTTCCAGAGGCAATAGTGTGACGCCTACCGGCAGGATGTGTTTCACACTCGCCGGCAGTAACGCCACACCATCACCAGCGGCCACCAGCGCCAGTAACGTCTGAATATCATCAGCAGCCGACACCGTGCGCGGCGTGAGGTTTCTTGCGGTCAGGAATTGATCGGCCTGCGTAGTGAGCCCTTCGCCCCGCTGAGGTGCCAACTGTAAGAGTTGATGATTTTCAATAACCTGCGTTGTTTCTAAGTGACTCAATAATTGTTCAGCGGCTACCGCCAGCACTAATTGTTCCGTATCCAGACTGTGACTTTGCAGTGGTTCAGGCACGGGTAAGCGCACAAATCCCACCTGCAGTCGTCCTTCAGCAAGCCGTTGGGTCTGAACCGCCGAAGGCATATCGTTGAGCGAGACCTGTACGCCGGGATAACGAACGCGAAAGGCAGCGACACGTTTGGCAGCAAAAAGATAAGAAGAGATGCCAAAACCCAGAGTGAGTTTTCCTGAATCCCCTCTTTGGATTGCCGTCACGTCAGCGAAAAAATCCGCATAGCGTTCCACCGCCTCGCTGGCAGCTGTTAACAACTGATCTCCCGCCACCGTTAACCGTGCGCCATGCCGGCCGCGCTGGAATAACGTCACACCAGAAAGGTGCTCCAGTGTCTGGATCTGTTTCGAAAGTGCGGGCTGGGTGATGCAGAGCTTATTGGCCGCCGAGTGGTAGGTGCCTTCTTGCGCCAGCGTCACAAACGCGCGTAACAATTTAATATCCATTCCAATCGGTTATCAAAGTGGGAGAAGTTGTGATTATACACGGTGGATTTCCCTCTGGTGAAATAGCGACCTACTTCCTTTTGGAGAATCACCATGGAACATTCACTTCGCGTTGCCACCGTTCAGTTTTGCCATCGCGCCAGCGACAAAGCTTACAATCTTTCCGTGATGGAGCGCTTTATCGCGCAGGCCGCACAAGAAGAAGTCAAAATATTAGCCTTTCCTGAAATGTGCATCACGGGTTACTGGCATGTGCCAGATCTGCCCATTGCAGAGGTCGAAGCCCTGGCCGAGCGCACGCAAGACAGCCCGTCACTGGCGCGTATCGCGAGCCTGGCGGAAAAGCATCAGATGGCGATCGGCGCCGGCTACATCGAAAAGCATGATAATGGACTGCTCTACAATGCCTATGCGGTCTGCAGGCCGGATGGCAAACGCCATGTACATCGTAAGATCCATGCTTTCGAACATGCGGGCATCGCCCAGGGAAATGAATTCACCGTGTTTGACACGCCATGGGGGGTGAAAGTCGGGATTCTAATTTGCTGGGACAATAATTTAACCGATAACGTCCGCATTACCGCGCTGATGGGAGCCGATATTCTGATTGCCCCGCATCAGACAGGTGGCACTCATTCACGCAGTCCCTTTGGTATGAAACCCATTCCGGTGAGCCTGTGGGAAAACCGAGAAAGCGATCCCAGCGCACTGGAAATCGCTCTGGCTAGCGACAGCGGTCGAGGCTGGTTGATGCGCTGGCTGCCTTCGCGTGCGCACGATAACGGTCTTTTCGTCCTGTTCAGTAATGGCGTCGGATTAGACAACGGCGAAATACGAACCGGCAATGCGATGGTGATTGATCCCTATGGCCGCATCGTCAACGAAACCACTTCCTTCAGGGATACGCTGGTGAGTGCCGACCTGGATCTCTCGTTACTGGCGATGTCTACCGGACGCCGCTGGATCCATGGTCGTCGCCCGGAGCTTTATCAACTCCTGTGTGAACCTCAGGGCTATGAGCGTGATGCACGTACTGCACGGTTCTCCGAAGATGTTCCTGTGTTCGATCACATAATGGCGCGTAAAACACTTTTGGATAAAAAATAACGCAGCATGAGGAGTAAACCTTTCGCGTTTTATGAATACCGACACTGAAGACGCCTGGGGAAGTTAATACTAATATAGGGAAAAACAATAAATGAAGGGATTTATGCATCATGGCATTTTTATCTGCGCCATGACATTCACCTCGTTAGCTGAAGCGGTAATAGAAATTCCGTTTAAATTCGATGAGAGTGCAGTACCGATTGCAACACTGAATATTAATGGTCAGGATGGCGAGTTCATGCTGGATACCGGCTCCGCATTTGCTTTCCATTTTGATCAGTCATTTATACGACAGGTGCCCTGGTTAAAACTCCTAAAGGAGAAAGTGCGCACCACCGATCTGACCGGCGAAGTGTTCCTGCATGATAAATTCATGTTCCACCATGTTTACGTCAATGGTATGAACTTTGAGAATGTTGAAGGGATTTCCCTGGTTCCATGGAGGCTGACGCTGCAGCCTGACGGCAAACGTCCGGAAAGTATGGTTATCGGATTGGGGCTATTCCGGCAGAAAGCCCTGCTCATCGATTATCAGCATCGCCTTTTTTCCGTGGCTGATCGGCTGGACGATTTCAATATCGATCGTCAGCAATGGTTAACGCTGCCGTTAACCTTAACCCATGAGGGTATTATCATTGAGGCAATGAAAAATAATGAAACCTTTAATATGCTGCTGGATACCGGTGCATCACACTCAATGCTGTGGAGTAAACGTTTAAATAGAACAGAGAACGTTTATCCCTGCAAAGAAGTCATCGACGAATTGGATTATGAAGGCTGCCGGGCGACTCAAATAAATATCAAAAACGCGACATCCGGGGAAATAGATATCGATGTCGTGCTATTAGATGATGTTGACTCGCGAATGGCAGCGGAGGGTTTATTAGGCACCGATTTCTTACAGCACCATCGTGTTCTGATCGATTTTCCTAACCAGCAGTTATTCATGCGCGCCATTGAACCAGGCTGAGCAGCAATAAAAAAACCCGGCTTGCGCCGGGTTTTGCTTCGCTACACTCTCAATCAACTACTACTCAATGGTTAACCGTAAGCCAGCAGCGTACGCTGGCAAAGTGCCGAACGGACGCAGTCGTTTTTGTCGAAACGCACCACACCAATCATCTCGTCTTCTTCGAAACGCGCCAGCGCATCAGCAAGACCGGATTTGACATGGGACGGCAAGTCACACTGGGTGATATCACCGTTGACGATAACCGTCACGTTCTCGCCTAAGCGTGTCAGGAACATCTTCATCTGTGCCGCAGTGACGTTTTGTGCCTCATCAAGGATCACTACCGCATTTTCAAACGTACGTCCGCGCATATATGCGAAGGGCGCAATCTCTACCTTGGCAATTTCAGGCCGCAGGCAGTACTGCATAAAGGAAGCGCCGAGACGTTTAACCAGAACGTCGTATACCGGTCGGAAATACGGGGCGAACTTCTCGGAAATATCCCCAGGAAGGAAACCGAGGTCTTCATCCGCCTGCAGAACCGGGCGCGTCACAATAATCCTTTCGATATCCTTATTGATCAGGGCCTCAGCCGCTTTGGCTGCGCTAATCCAGGTTTTACCGCAACCGGCTTCACCGGTGGCGAATATCAGCTGTTTCGTTTCTATGGCATTAAGATAGTGCGCCTGAGCTTCATTTCTGGCTTCAATCGGACCGCGATCGCGTGAATCACGCGCCATACCAATTGAGTCCAACCCACCCATCTGCACCAGCGAAGTGACCGATTCTTCTTCGCGCTGACGGTGACTGCGAGAATCACTACGAACGACTCTTCTTGCTTCACGACGCGCTTTGATCACTGCTTTCTGTCTTCCCATAGTGGCACCTTACAGTTGGTTTCATTTATCGCGGCGGATCACCCGCGGCGATGACTTGAACGCTTTAGAGGTTTGTTTGGCTTCCTTGTAAGCCGGGTCTGGCCATTGAAAATAGTGTGCAACAACGACGAAGCGCTGAAGCGCACCGGTAGAGAATTGGCGTTAGTTCGGAAACGATAATTGAAAAGTGAAGAGGATACTTTGGAGGGAAGAAATCCCCCGCAGTGTACTGCGCTAGCTGAAGTGTATTTAACTGTCCATAGAAGGACCGGGTCATGCGCGAACTCCAGTGGACTTAGCCACACAACTGACAACGCTTATGAGTAAAGTGCATCATATTAACCATGCTTTGCAACAGTATTTTTACGTCACGACAAAGAAAAACAGATAAGCGAAGCATGAGAATTTTCGTCTTAAATTAAATTATCTCGCATTTTCAGTGGGATGGATTATTTGACGTGCGACGAACTTTTTCGGAACATTCGGAAGTGGAAGCGACCAGGGGAAAGTTTACGGTCGGTGAAAAAAGCGCCAGCGCAACCTTATCGCTGTGCTGGCACGGTGCGTTTATTAATCAGGCCTGCAGTAAAGGCTGGCCAAGGTAATGTTTTTCGTCAGGGACGCCGGGCAAAACGAAAAAGTATCCGCCGCCAATCGGACGAATATATTCTTCCAGCGCTTCGCCATTGAGACGTTTTTGCACGGTGATAAAGCCTTTGGCTAAATCATGCTGATAGCAAACGAACAAGAGTCCCATATCTAGCTGCCCCGAACCGGTAATCCCTGAGGAGTAACTGTAACCCCGGCGCAGCATTAAACTGCTGTCGGTTTCCGGCGTGCGTGGGTTAGCGAGACGGATATGCGCATCCAGCGCGATGACATCGCCATCCGGGTCTTTGCTGTAATCCGGCACGTCATGCTCCTCTTTCATGCCCAGCGGCGCGCCGGAAAGTTTCTCACGACCGAATATCGTTTGCTGTTCACCCAGTGGAGTGCGATCCCACATTTCAACGTGGAAACGAATGATACGCACCGCCTGATAACTGCCGCCCTGCGTCCATGCGGGTTCTTGTTGATTTGCAGTGACCCACAGCAACTGATCCATCAACGCAGGATTATGCGTGTCAGGGTTAGCGGTGCCATCTTTGAAGCCCAGCAGATTGATCGGCGTTTCCTTGCCGTGACTGCGTGCAGCGTGGTCGGCGATAAAGCCGTCGCGCCGCCAGCGCACGGCCAGCAGATCGGGCGTGTACTTAATGATGTCGCGCAGTGCGTGTATCACCGTATCTTGCGTATTGGCGCAGATTTGCAGCAGCAGATCGCCGTGACACTGATCGGCATCCAGCGAATCGTTGGGGAAGCGCGTCATGCTTTGCAGTTGCGTCGGTTTGTGTGCACTCAAACCAAAGCGCTCATCAAACAACGAGGTGCCCACGGACAGCGTCATGGTGAGATTATCGGGTGCGATATCGGCGCCAAGAATGCCGGAATCCATTGGCGGCAGCTGCGGGTTGGTGACAACTGGCGCGGCGCCTCCTTTGGTCAGGAAAGCGAAGCGCTCGGTCAACAAACGGAACAAGCGCTCCAGATCGGTTTTATCGCTGGCTAAGACGTCAAAAGCCACCAGCATCATTGAGGCTTGCTGCGGGGTAATGATGCCAGCCTGGTGAGTGCCGTAGAAAGGTTGCGCCTGCTGGCGCGCATCGGGTGCAACCGTGCCAGGAGAGAAGCTGTCAGCCGCGGCTGCCGTATGGAACGGACAACCGCCACTCAGGGCGGCCGCGCCGCCCAACATACCTAACCCCTGCAATAAACGACGACGCGACAGCTCTGCCGCGTCATTTTTATGGCTCATGATTAGTCGAGACCTAAAGTTCCGCGCAGCAGGGAGAGATCTTCCGCCAGTGTGGTGATCGGCCCTTTCAGCGCATTGCGGTCAGCGGTAGTCAGTTTCTCATAAGATTCGAAACCGTCTTTGGTGCGGTATTTGCTGAGGATGCTGTCGACTTTCTTAAAGTTAGCATCGACTTTCGCCAGCAGCTGCGGGTTAGCTTTTTGCAGCTGTGGACGCAGCAGGTCAACGATTTTCTGTGCACCGTCGATATTGGCCTGGAAGTCAGACAGGTCGGTACGGCTGTAGCGATCTTCTTCACCGGAGATTTTGCTGGCTGCCACTTCTTCGATCAAACCTGCTGCGCCACCGACCACTTTCGCCGGAGGGAAGGCCAGTTCACTGATGCGGGTCTGCAGATCCAGCACGTCCTGATTCAGCTTAGTCGCAAACTCTTCTGCACCTTTGGTGGTTTTGTCGGCCCACAGGATTTTTTCGATGCGGTGGAAACCGGTGAATTTCGGATCATCCGCTTTTTTCTCGAAGTCATCTTCACGGGCATCAATGCTGCTGTCCAGATCGGAGAACAGTTCTGCAATCGGTTCGATACGCTCGTAGTGCGCACGGGTCGGTGCGTACAGCGCTTTGGCTTTTTCCAGGTCGCCCGCTTTAACCGCATCGGTGAAGGCCTGGGTGCCCGCCACCAGCTCTTTGACTTCGCTCATCACGTAAGTTTTGTAGTCCGTGATTGGGCCGGCCAGCTGCATGATGTCGGTTTTGCCTTTGGCTGCCGTTTTCGACTCACCTGACACCACCAGTTTGCCTTTCGGGTTGGTCAGCAAGCCACAGGTCATGTCATATTCGCCTGCTTCGAGGTTCGCAGTCAGTTTCTGGCTAAAGCCCGGCGCGATGTTTTCACGCTCTTCTACCACCATCACCCCTTTCAGGATTTCCCACTCCAGCGCTTTCTGGCTGTTGTTTTTGATGATGAACTGGGTTTTACCCGCCTGCACATTGAGTGACATCGGCTCACACTGTTTGTCAGTGACGGTAACCGTGACTTGCGGGATGGATGCAGCAGATGCAGCGCCTGAGAGAGCCAGCATTGAAACCAACAGCGCCTTACGGCGGAAGCGAATCGTCATAGTGATATCCCTGTTACATGGAAGAACAGGCGCGCAATCGCGCCTGATTTAATTTCAGCGTGTGGTGCGCGCAGCACTGGCCGTTGGGCGCGCCGGGAAGAAGAACAGCAGCAGCGCCGGAATCAGGTAGGTAAGCCAGGCCGCCACTTCACTGAGGCTTGGCGTTTCCTGATAGCCGAGAATGCCTTCCAGCAGCGTACCGACCACCGAGTGGGTGGAGAGCGTGTTGCTGAGATCGAAAGCAATGTCCTGGAAGTGGTTCCACAGACCTGCCTCATGGAAGGCACGAATCGCTCCTGCTGCCAGGCCTGCCGCAACAAAGAGGATGAATAAGCTGGTCCAGCGGAAGAAGCTCGCCAGGTTGAGGCGGATGCCGCCGTAGTAGAGCAGCATGCCCAAAACAATCGCCGTTAATAAGCCCAGCACCGCGCCAATCGGCGGCGCGTAGCCAACATCCTGGGTGAAAGCCGCCAGCAGGAAGAAGACGGATTCGAGACCTTCACGCGCCACGGCCAGAAAGACCATGAGAACCAGCGGGAAGCCACCGCCGCCCTGTTTTTGCAATGCCTGGTCCACCGAGCGTTCCAGTGTGGCTTTGATATTGCGCGAGACTTTGCGCATCCAGAAGACCATGGACGTGAGGATGACCACCGCGACGACCGCGACGATGCCTTCAAACAGTTCTTGTTGTTTTTGCGGAAATTCGCCGGTGGTTTCATTGATGAAGATGCCAAGGCCTAAGCAGAGTGCCGCGGCAATGAAGACACCCGCCCACATCGCGGGGAACCACTGTGTACGCTGGGTGCGTTTCAGGTAGCTGGCAATCAGGCTGACGATGAGAGCTGCTTCAAGACCTTCACGCAGCATAATGAGAAACGGTACGAACATCACCAACCTCTTGATTGTTAAGGAGGGTAAACCTTAGGTAAAAATACGTAAAGTGCAAACGATATCGATTATCATTATCGCGGGTAAAATTACAAGTCACTGAATGAAATTATTTCTCATTTGCGGGCTGTAATACGGATTCTATGAAAATGGGTGATGAGGATTTCAGCGATCGGATAAATATTCAGTGCTGGGGTGTGGCTGCAAGCTCAGTGCCGGGATATCGCTGCAGGTTCAGTGCCGGGTTTTCGCTGCACGTTCGGTGCAGAATTATCGCTTCAGGTTCAGTGCAGAGGTGTCGCTTTGAGTTCAGCGCATTGTCCACTAAAGGCCATCCCGATCGCGAAGAAACCACGCATCCCTGCAGATCGGCCGCGCCGTCCATGGCGCGGACGCTTCGCTCCTCGGCATGGCCTTTATTGGACGATTAACTATGTCATTGCTTTGAAAGGAATGCTGAAGCTGGTCGATTCCATAAAAAAAGCCCGCCGTTTGACGGGCGGGCTTAGTGTGTCAGAGACAGAATTACTTGGTGTTGTATTCAGCTTCAGCGGCGGCGAAGCGCGCTTGTGCTTCTTTTGATGGGCCTTTGCCGATCAGGCTGAACACCACAATCGCGATGCTGGCGAAGATGAAGCCAGGAATGATTTCATACAGTTCGGTGTAACCATACTGTTTCCACAGCAGCACCGTCAGTGCACCAATCACCATCCCGGCCAGCGCGCCATTGCGGGTCATACGTTTCCAGCATACGCCGAACAGAACAACCGGACCGAAGGCAGCACCAAAGCCCGCCCATGCATAGCTGACTAAGCCGAGCACACGGTTTTCCGGATTGGCCGCCAGCGCGATGGCGATCAACGCAATCAGCAGCACCATTAAACGCCCTACCCACACCAGCTCTTTCTGGCTGGCATTTTTACGCAGGAAGCCTTTGTAGAGGTCTTCTGTCAGGGCGCTTGAGCATACCAGCAGCTGGCAGCTTAAGGTGGACATCACCGCTGCCAGAATCGCAGACAGCAGGATGCCAGCAATCCACGGGTTAAACAGGATACGCGCCAGTTCAATGAACACGCGTTCGCCGTTCTGGCTTACGCCTGCCGCTTGTTCAGGGTGGTTCTGGAAGTAGGCGATACCGAAGAAGCCCACCGCCACGGCACCGGCCAGGCACAGGATCATCCAGGTCATGCCAATGCGACGTGCAGTGCGAATCGAGTGATGTGAATCCGCCGCCATAAAGCGCGCCAGGATATGCGGTTGTCCAAAGTAACCCAGGCCCCATCCGAGTAAGGAGATAACGGCAACAAAGTTGAGCCCTTTCAGCATGTCGAGGTTTTCAAGACTTTTTGCTTCGATCACCGCCAGTGAATCATCCAGGCCACCTACCGCGATAATCACAAACACCGGGGTGAGGATCAGCGCGAAGATCATCAGGCTGGCCTGCACGGTATCGGTCCAGCTCACCGCCAGGAATCCGCCCACCAGCGTATAAAGAATGGTGGCAGCAGCACCGGCCCACAGCGCAGTTTGGTAATCCATACCGAAGGTGCTTTCAAACAGACGTGCACCCGCAACCACGCCTGATGCGCAATAAATGGTGAAGAAGATGAGAATGACCACAGCGGAGATAACACGCAGCAGCTTGCTTTTGTCTTCGAAACGGCTGGAGAAGAAGTCCGGCAACGTTAAGGCATTATCGTGATGTTCGGTCTGCACGCGCAGGCGACCTGCCACAATTTTCCAGTTAAGCCAGGCACCGATGGTCAGGCCAATGGCGATCCAGCTTTCTGAAATGCCGGAAAGGAAGATGGCGCCGGGTAAGCCCATCAGCAACCAACCGCTCATATCTGATGCACCCGCTGACAGTGCGGTGACCACACTGCCTAAACTGCGTCCGCCCAGAATGTAGTCGTCAAAGTTTTTGGTCGAACGGTAGGCAATAAAGCCAATCAGCACCATTCCCAGGATATAAATTACAAAGGTCACCAACATCGGTGTACTCATACTCATACTCTCTCCACTTATTATTTAATCCGTTAAGAGAAATCTTTTTCCTGAGCCACCGGAACGGGACGGCATCAGGGCTTTACCGCATCCAGAGAAAGCGATTTCTCTTAAGGCGCGGTATCCTGCCGCAAAGGGGCGGCGCGCACAATGCATTTAACACAGCTGTCACAATGGTTTCACCTGACTTCGCTGATTTAATGCCAATAGGTTGCACACGCTCACACTTTGAGTTGCACCTTGCTCAACATGAGAGTGCTCTCGTTGAAGGGAGTTGCAACTTTGGCGAGCTTCTTGCAGCAAGTTTTGTGCCGTTTCTTCACATGACCGATTTTAAGTGTTGATAAACGTGCAACTTAGGTCACATTTAACATGGTTGCACAAAGTTGCAACATGAGTGATAGTGCAGCCCACGCTGATGTTGAATCATATTTTGAGGACGAGGAAATCATGGGAACGACCACCATGGGGGTGAAGTTGGATGAAGCCACCCGCGATCGCATTAAATTGGCGGCAGGTAAAATTGACCGCACGCCACACTGGCTGATCAAACAGGCGATTTTTAACTACCTTTCGCAGCTGGAAGCCGGTGAATCTTTGCCGGAAATTCCCCTGCAGCTCGCCGACGCCGCCAGTGAAGAAGGCACGGCAGACGAGTCATTCCAGCCCTTCCTCGACTTCGCTGAACATATTTTGCCACAGTCGGTCACGCGCTCTGCCATCACCGCTGCGTGGCGTCGTCCGGAAACCGATGCGGTACCGATGCTGCTGGAGCAGGCGCGTCTCCCTGCCCCGCTGGCCGAGAAAACGCATCAGCTGGCTTATAGCCTGGCGGATAAGTTGCGTCACCAAAAAGGTGCAACCGGACGCGCCGGAATGGTGCAAAGCCTGTTACAAGAGTTCTCCCTCTCTTCGCAGGAAGGCGTGGCGCTGATGTGTCTGGCGGAAGCGCTGCTGCGTATTCCCGACAAACCAACTCGTGATGCGCTGATTCGCGACAAAATCAGTAATGGCAACTGGCAGTCGCATCTGGGCCGCAGCCCGTCGATGTTCGTTAACGCTGCAACCTGGGGTCTGCTGTTTACCGGCCGTCTGGTATCGACTCACAATGAAGCCAACTTGTCGCGTTCACTTAATCGCATCATTGGTAAGAGTGGAGAACCGCTGATCCGCAAAGGCGTGGATATGGCGATGCGCCTGATGGGCGAGCAGTTCGTCACCGGCGAAACCATTGCGGAAGCACTGGCCAATGCGCGCAAACTGGAAGAGAAAGGCTTCCGCTACTCCTACGATATGCTGGGTGAAGCAGCGCTGACCGCCAGTGATGCCAAAGCTTATCTGGTGTCCTATCAGCAGGCGATCCATGCCATTGGTAAAGCTTCCAATGGCCGTGGCATCTATGAAGGTCCAGGCATCTCGATCAAACTGTCGGCCCTGCATCCTCGCTATAGCCGCGCGCAGTATGAACGCGTGATGGAAGAGCTATATCCGATCCTTAAATCACTGACCTTACTGGCGCGCTCTTACGACATCGGTATCAATATCGATGCGGAAGAAGCAGACCGCCTGGAACTGTCGCTCGATCTGCTGGAAAAACTGTGCTTCGAGCCGGAACTGGACGGCTGGAACGGGATTGGCTTTGTGATTCAGGCATACCAGAAGCGCTGCCCGTTTGTGATCGACTCCCTGATCGATCTCGCCCAACGTAGCCGCCGTCGCCTGATGATCCGTCTGGTAAAAGGCGCGTATTGGGATAGCGAAATCAAACGTGCGCAGATTGAAGGGCTGGAAGGTTATCCGGTTTATACCCGCAAGGTGTACACCGACATCTCTTACCTGGCTTGCGCCCGCAAACTGCTGGCGGTACCGAATCTGATCTACCCGCAATTTGCTACTCATAACGCTCACACGCTGGCAGCGATCTATCAGCTCGCAGGCAATAACTACTATCCGGGTCAGTACGAGTTCCAGTGCCTGCACGGCATGGGCGAACCGCTGTATGAGCAGGTGGTCGGCAAAGTGGCAGACGGCAAACTGAACCGTCCGTGCCGTATCTACGCACCGGTCGGCACCCATGAAACCCTGCTCGCCTATCTGGTACGTCGCTTACTGGAAAACGGGGCCAACACCTCGTTTGTTAACCGCATCGCGGATAACACCCTGCCGCTGGATGAGCTGGTTGCCGATCCGGTTTCTGCGGTGGAGAAGATGGCGCTGACCGAAGGCGCAGTCGGTTTACCGCATCCGAAAATCCCGCTGCCGCGCGATCTGTATGGTGAGAAGCGCGCCAACTCAGCCGGTCTGGATTTGGCTAACGAACATCGTCTGGCATCACTCTCAAGCGCCCTGCTCAATAGCGCCAGCCAGCCATGGATTGCCCAGCCGTTGATCGAAGGTGAGCTGGGTGACGGCGTGAGCCGTCCGGTACTCAACCCTTCTGCGCCAGCCGATGTGGTGGGCAGCGTGCGCGATGCCAGCGAAGCAGAAGTCTCGGAAGCGCTGGATGCCGCAGTGAATGCCGGTCCAATCTGGTTTGCCACCCCGCCACAAGAACGTGCAGCCATTTTGGAGCGCGCCGCCGAAGCGATGGAAGGCCAGATGCAGCAGCTGATTGGCCTGCTGGTGCGTGAAGCAGGTAAGACCTACAACAACGCCATTGCCGAGGTGCGTGAAGCGGTTGATTTCCTCTATTACTACGCCGGTATGGTGCGTGATGATTTCGATAACGAAACCCATCGTCCGCTCGGCCCGGTGGTGTGCATCAGCCCGTGGAACTTCCCGCTGGCGATCTTCACCGGTCAGATTGCTGCAGCACTGGCAGCCGGTAACAGCGTGCTGGCGAAACCCGCTGAGCAGACGCCGCTGATTGCCGCGCAGGCGGTACAAATCATGCTGGATGCGGGCGTGCCGTCAGGCGTGCTGCAACTGCTGCCGGGCCAGGGCGAGACTGTCGGTGCACAGTTAACGGGTGACGAGCGAGTACGCGGTGTGATGTTCACCGGTTCCACCGCCGTCGCGACGCTGCTGCAACGCAATCTGGCGGGTCGTCTCGATCCGCAAGGCCGCCCAACGCCGCTGATTGCTGAAACCGGCGGCATGAACGCCATGATCGTGGATTCTTCGGCGCTGACTGAGCAGGTGGTGGTCGATATCGTTGCCTCCGCCTTTGACAGCGCCGGACAGCGTTGCTCGGCGCTGCGTCTGCTGTGCGTACAAGATGATGTCGCCGATCACACCCTGAGAATGCTGCGTGGCGCGATGGCTGAATGCCGCATGGGCAATCCGGAACGTCTCTCTACGGATATCGGCCCGGTAATCGACGCCGAAGCCAAAGGTAACATCGAGCGCCACATTCAGGCGATGCGCAATAAAGGTTTCACCGTGTATCAGGCGGCGCAGGACAATCCGCAAGACAGCAAAGAGTGGACCAGCGGCACCTTTATCAAGCCCACCCTGATCGAGCTGGGTCAGGTGAGCGATCTGGATAAAGAAGTGTTTGGCCCAGTGCTGCACGTGGTGCGTTATGCGCGTAACAGCCTGCCACAGCTGATCGATCAGATTAACGCCTCTGGTTACGGTCTGACGCTGGGTGTGCACACGCGTATCGATGAAACCATCGCGCAAGTCACTGCAGGCGCGAAGGTCGGTAACCTGTATGTGAACCGCAATATGGTCGGCGCAGTCGTCGGCGTGCAGCCTTTTGGTGGAGAAGGTTTATCCGGCACCGGTCCAAAAGCCGGTGGTCCTTTGTATCTCTATCGCCTGCTGGCAAACCGCCCAGACAGTGCACTGCGTAAGACCTTCGATCGTCAGGATGCCGAGCGTCCAGTCGACAGTTCCGTACGTGCTGAGCTGATGAGCGCGCACCAGGCATTGCAGAGCTGGGCGCAGGATAAACCTGAACTGCTGGCACTCTGTCAGCGTTATGACGAGCTGGCGCAGGCGGGTACGGTGCGACTGCTGCCAGGCCCAACCGGTGAACGTAACACCTTCACGCTTCTGCCGCGCGATCATGTCCTTTGTATTGCGGATAACGAGCAGGACGCACTGACGCAACTGGCAGCAGTGACCAGCGTGGGCAGTCAGGCAATCTGGCAGGATGATGAGTTGCATCGCGCACTGCGCAAATCACTACCTGCCGCCGTGCAAAAACACGTGGTGTTGGTGAAAGATTTGCTGGCCGCCGAATTTGATGCGGTGATCTATCACGGTGACGCCGATCAGTTACGTGTGCTGTGCGAGCAGGTTGCTGCGCGTGACGGCGCGATTGTTTCGGTGCAGGGCTTCGCGCGTGGCGAAACCAATCTGTTGCTGGAACGTCTGCTGATAGAGCGCTCACTGAGTGTAAATACCGCCGCAGCGGGTGGTAACGCCAGTCTGATGACCATTGGTTAAAAAGATAAGGGCCCGCAAGGGCCCTTTTTCATGGCGCGCCGCGACGAGTATATCCACTTGTTGCGGCGCTACTGTTTTGTACTTTGAGCTTAAGCCGCAGACTTGTTGCGCTTCAGGCCAATCAAGGTCGGGAAGACAAACAGCGACTGCCCCAACCCGCGATTGGTGACAGACCACACCGCCACCGACAGCAGCGAGCAAATCCCCACAATCGCCACCGGATAGAAACACGCCCACAACACAGAGAACCAGGCATAGTCAAACAGATGATGGCGCTGAGCGAACAGAATCGCTGACATGCCAAAATACTCAATGAAAATACGATGGATCACGTAGATTTGCAGGGTGTTACGGCCAATCCAGTTAAAGTACGTCATCTTAAAGTGCGCGTTAAGCCAGCGGCAGGCCGCCACGCTCGCCAGCACCGCGATGATGCACAGGAACAGGCTCTTATCCAGACCGAAGATAATGTGAATCCCTGATACCGCCGCCAGCAGCGCCCATGGCACGAGATTTTCACGACGCCATTCGCTCATACGCAGCATCAGCGGGCTCCAGAACGCGCCCAGCAGGAAGAACAGGAAGTACTGCGCCACGCTTTGCGGTCCCCAGTATGGAATGATCTTCTCCACCGCCAGATAGTTAAGCGCAACCGCGACCACCAGCAACGCCACTTTCTGTTTGTGGAAGATCTTCGCACACAGGAAATACAGTGCCAGTCCGTACAGATACCACGAGGTGCTCATCGCCATAAACGTCAGCTTCAGGAACTCAAACAGTGAACCCGCATAGGCGGCATTCAGATTGTGTGAGATACGCTGGCCGGTAATCTCTGTCGAGATACCCACAATCGACCACCACTGAATAAAGCCCCATAAAATATACAGATAGAACAGATTAGTAATACGACTGGTAAATACCTGCTTCCACGGACGATTAAGAATCCCGTTGGTTGCCAGCAAGCCCGAAACAAAGAAAAAGGCTGGCATACGTAGCGGAGATAAAACAGTATTAAACTGCACCCATATTTCTGCCGGTATCCAACCCGCCGTCAATAATTTCACCGTTCCTTCAAATCCGGGTAATACTGTGTGGTACAACACCACCAGCAATATGCAGGCCCCTTTCAGGGTATTGACCCATGCAATATCTTCTTTCCTGGCGTTATTCATATGATTAACTCCCGCTGCTGTGTAGGTCTTTAAGGAGAAGTATGAGGAAATAAACAATGATGCATTTCTGGTTATTCAACGATTATTAAACAAGCTGGCGGGGGATGACTCTAGCGAAAGTCCTAAAAGTTTTTTACTGGTCCTGATATAACAATACTTTACAGTTCCAGACATTAATCAAATGCTAAGCAGGCTAACAATATCTTCCCAAATTAGAGTCACAAAGGGTATGACGAGGGAAATAAGGTTAGCAATTAATACAGGGAAATTAAGAGCAATCCACCACAATCAAACCAAATTAAAATCAAATTTTATTCGGATAATTATGAAATGTGGCAGATGGATAAACGCGGATATTAATATTGTGCTAAGAGAAAATAATTAGGGCCAGCGAACTGGCCCTTTTTGATTATTGCAGCGGTGCCGCTTTTGTCTCCTGCACTGGTTTTCGCAACAGTCGCGGATAGATGAATAACATTCTGCCTGGACCGCGATTCAGCAGTGACCACACCGCCAGTGAGATCGTCACGCAGAGCGCCACGCCCGTCATCGGCATTAGCAGCGCCCATGCCCAACTGAAGGCCGCATGACCAAACCAGCCGTAATGCAGCGCCAGGGCAATCGCGCTCAGTCCCAGCAACTCTATGAAGATGCGGTGCAGTACGTAAATCTGCAGCGTGTTACGGCCAATCCAGTTCAGCCAGGCCATGTTCAGGCGCTCATTGAGGAAACGGCACACGACGATACCAAACACGATGGTCAGCAGGCTGTAGAACGGGTTTTTATAGATGCCCCCCACATGATGCACCACGCCAATCACCGCGATGCCTGCCAGCAACAGCCAGTGTTGGCGCTTAAGCTGGCTAATCTCAATCAAAGACTGGCTGAAGAATACGCCGAGCAGGAAGTAGAGATAGTTTTGCGCCACGCTGGCCGGCCCCCAACCCGGGATCAGGCTAAACTGCGCAGCGTAGGTCGCGACAATCGCCAGTGCCATCAGCGCCATTTTCTGGCGGTGGAACAGCTTGGTGAACAGGAAGAAGCCCGCCAGCGCGTACAGATACCAGAGGCTGGTCATGGAAGTCAGCAGCAGTTTAAGGAACTCAAACGGCGTGTCGGCATAGGCAGCGTTTTTGGTGCTGGACAGCCGCTCACCGAGGTGCGTGGAGATATAGTGAATGCTCAGCCACTGAATCACCCCCCACAGCAAATAGAGATACACGATATTGCTGAACTTCATGGTGAACACCTCTTTCCAGCTCTTTTTGACGATCGAACTGGCCGCCAGCAGGCCTGAGACAAAGAAAAAAGCGGGCATACGCAGCGGTGAAAGATAGGTATTGAAGGTCACCCACCAGTGCGCAGGCACCATGCCGGCCGTGAGGTGATGCAGTGAGGGAGCGAAAGTGGTGATAATCGAGTGGTGCAACACCACCAGCAAGATGCAGGCACCTTTTAACGTGTTGATCCAGAGGACTTCATTTCTGGCATGTGTCATTTTATGATCCTGATTGCGCCATGAATTTGTAAAGAATTATTTATATTTACAAAGATGTCTCAATCGGGGGCGTCTTAAAAATCCTTCTGCACCTTGCCAGCAAAATTTTATAAGCAATAAAATATTATTTTTCAGATGGTTAATTGAAAGTTCTTTGACAATTTTCAGAGGAAACTGAGAGAAGGGATTCAGATGGGAAAAGAGAAAGCGCCGTCAGAACCAGACGACGCTTGAGACTATTGGTTAAGAAACTTGTCAAGAAATTGTCGGGTGCGTGCCTGCTGCGGATGGCTGAACAGCTCTTTTGCTGCGCCCTGCTCCACGATACGGCCCTGATCCATAAAGATCGCCCGATCGGCCACGTCACGCGCAAAACTCATCTCATGCGTGACGATCACCATGGTGCGTTTCTCCTGCGCCAGCGCGCGGATGGTATTCAGCACTTCACCCACCAGCTCAGGATCCAGCGCCGAAGTCGGCTCATCGAACAGAATCACTTCCGGGCGCATCGCCAGTGCGCGTGCAATGGCTACACGCTGCTGCTGCCCGCCAGAGAGGCGACGCGGGAAGCTCTCCTCTTTGCCGTGCAGACCGACCTTCTCCAGCAAGCTGCGGGCTCGCGCCACGGCTTCTGCTTTCGGTTCACCCTTCACGATCACCGGCCCTTCAATGATGTTCTCTAGCACTGAACGATGCGGGAACAGATTGAAGTTCTGGAACACGAAACCCACCTGCTGACGCAAACGGCGAACCTGCTCTTTCTGCTTGTTGAGCCCAATACTGGCATCAATGGTGATATTACCCACCGTGACGCGGCCGCTATCGGGCACTTCCAGCAGATTGATACTGCGCAGCAAGGTGGTTTTCCCCGAACCGCTTGGCCCGATAATCGCCACCACTTCACCCGGTGCCACATCCAGATCGATGCCGTGCAACACGGTCTGGCCGTGGAACTGCTTGACCAGCTGACGTACTTCAATCGCACTCATTTTGCCTCCCGATCCTGTCGATTCACATGCGCTTCCAGGCGATTTTGCAATGCCGACAGCACCGTCGCCATTACCCAGTAAATCAGCGAGGCAGCCAGATACATAGTGAACACTTCCAGCGTACGTGAGGTGATCAATTGCGCCTGACGGAACAGCTCCGGCACCTGAATGGTGGCCGCCAGCGAGGTGTCTTTCACCAGGCTGATAAAGCTATTACCGAGCGGTGGCAAAGCGGTACGTGCCGCTTGAGGTAGAATCACGCGGCGCAAGGTTTGCCATGGCGTCATGCCGATACTGGCCGCCGCTTCCCACTGCCCACGTTCAATCGCCGCAATAGCGCCACGCAGGGATTCAGAGGAGTAAGCGGCGGTATTGAGTGACAAACCGATCATCGCAGATGGGATAGGATCCAGCTCGATACCAAACTGCGGCAAGCCGTAGTAGATCATAAACAGCTGGGCGATCAGCGGCGTGCCACGGAAAATCGACACATAGATACGCGCCAGCCAGTTTACTGGCCAGAAATGTGACAGGCGCATCAGCGCCAGCACAAAGCCAAGTACCAGACCGAAGAACATCCCGCCGATACTCAGCTGCAGCGTGAACAGCGCGCCTTTGAGTAAGAATGGTGCTGAATCCAGCACCAGTTGTAAGCTTTCCTGCATTATTTAGTGACGTCCGCGCCGAACCATTTCTCAGAGAGTTTGCTCAGCGAGCCATCTTTCTGCATATCAGCAATCGCTGCATCAATGGCTTTCAGCAGATCGTCATTGCCTTTACGCAGCGCCACGCCGGATTCGAGACGAGAGAAGGCCGGGCCCGCTACCGCCATGGTGTCGCCGGTTTTCTTCACCAGATCCAGCGCCGCTAAACGGTCCACCAGAATGGCATCAACACGACCTGAACGCAGATCCTGGTATTTGGTTGGGTCATCATCATAGGTACGGATATCGACGCCTTTGACGTTGTCACGCAGCCACTGTTCGTAGTTAGAACCCAGGCCGACACCGACTTTCTTACCAGAGAGATCCTCTGGCTTGGTGATGCTGCCAGCATTTTTCTTCATCGTCAGCGCCTGAACGCCAGAGATGGTGTATGGCGTGGAGAAGTCATACTTCTTCTTACGCTCGGGTGAAATAGTTACCTGATTGATCACCACGTCGATACGTTTAGAATCCAGTGCCGCCAGCATGCCATCCCACTTAGTCGGTTTCAGGTCCGCTTTGACACCAAGGTGTTGCGCCAGCTCTTGCGCGAACTCCACTTCGAAACCAGTCAGCTTGCCGCTCTCATCCTGGAAACTGAACGGCGGATAAGTGCCTTCCAGACCCACGCGCAGCTCACCTTTGCTCTTCACCTGTGCCAGCAGATCTTCTGCGGCGAACGTTTTAACGTTAACGCCCGCGACCAGCGCGACCGCCATCATGCCCATCACCAGTTGGCGACGAATTGGAGAGAAAGCCATGTTTACCCCATTTATTGTGATGTGTTGTGTGCTATGAGGCAGCGAAACCGGGGTTTGCCGCCTTTTCGTTATTGGCGCTGCATCCAGGCTCATTTCAGGCCAGAACAACAGCTGCCGGATTATAAACCTTTTTTATCTTAGCCTTAGAACGAAGGATGATAAGCAAATAACGCAGGCGCGCCGCCAGTATGAATAAACAGCAGCGGCCCTTCACGACGGAAACGATTCTGCGCAATGCCATCTATCAATCCGGCCATCGCTTTACCGGTGTAGACCGGGTCCAGCATGATGCCTTCAAGACGCGCCAGCAGTTTCACCGCTTCCATGCCTTCATCATTAGGTTCACCGTAACGCGGCGCGAAATAGTCATCCCAAAGCGTGATCGGCGCGTGCGTCTGCACTTCCAGCTGTTCAGCCAGCGCGCTGCGGATGCGTTCTACCACCGGCAACTGCGCCTCGACTTTGCGTGAAACCGTCACACCGACCAGCTCGGTATTAGGCAGCAACTGCTCCAGCCCTACCGCTAAACCTGCATGGGTGCCGGCGCTGCCCGATGCAACCACCACAGCGGCGAAATCCACCACGCCTTCGCTTTGGTGCGCGATCTCCTGCGCACACTCCACGTAGCCGAGCGCGCCCAGTGCGTTGGAACCGCCAACCGGCACAACATAAGGACGGAAACCCTGGGCTTCGAGGCGTTCAGCCTGTTCGGCCAGCTGTTCAGTGGGATTGTGCAACGCATCGACCATCACCACCTCGACGTCCATCAGGTCGAGCATCAGGCGATTACCGTTGGTGAGGTAGTTTTCTGAGGTCGTGCCAATTGGATTTTCCAGCAGCGCCACACACTTGAGGCCAAGGCGCGCCGCCACCGCCGCCGTCTGGCGCACATGGTTGGATTGAATCGCGCCCGCCGTCAGCAGGACATCCGCGCCCTCGCGCAGCGCATCGGCCGCCAGGAATTCAAGTTTGCGCAGTTTGTTGCCGCCCATTGCCACAGGCGTGAAGTCATCACGCTTAATAAAGATATCGCGACCGAGATAATCAGAAAGCCGTGGCAGATGCTCAAGCGGCGTAGGTGCACCGAGTAATTCAAGACGTGGGAACTGGTGCAAGAGATGTAAAGACAATGCAGCCTCCATTCGGGCAATGTGCAATTATCCATACAGTGTTGCAGAAGATGAGAAAAGTCGCACCCGGAATTCTGCGAGTGCGGCCCCTGTTGCTGCTATGCTCAGCAACAACAAGGGCAGGATCACAATCAGCCCTGCTGCCAGCCTAAAAACTGGTCATATTTACGCAGTGCGATGCGGTAATTGTTGTTACCCGCATCCGGCAAATCGTTTTCCAGACATTCATGCCAGCTGTTGCCCCGTAATCTGTCGGCCGGGAAATTTTTCGCTTTCAGCATGTCATCAAGACGACGCAGCCGCACCACATACTCGCGAATGGTGCTGTGACTCATCTCGGTCTGCTCAAACAGATACTGTTTGAACGCCATAATATCGAAGTAATTAGGATGGGTATTACAAAAAATATCGCTGCAGAAACGACATAACGCGGTCAGTTCCGGCTGGAGTTTCATCCATACCTGGTCATCAATCATCTGGTCCATCCGCGCGATGGCCTCTTTATTGATGATCTGTCCACGAAACACTAACGCCATACGATCTAAAACTTTGCCACAATGTGAACAGTTGCTTTGGCTGTGTTTATAGTCTTTAAGATAACGACTTAAAGGTCTGGCTTTGGCTTTGGCTCCCATTGCTGAGTCCCCGGTATTTTTATTTTTTCGATGCCAGGTACTGAGTCTGTCAGCGCGCCCCCGCTAACCGGGCACGCAGGCGTTTAATCGCCTGACTGTGCAGTTGACTGACGCGGGATTCCCCCACTTCCAGCACTGCGCCAATCTCTTTCAGGTTCAGTTCTTCCTGGTAGTACAGTGTGAGCACTAATTTTTCACGATCGGGCAATGCCTCGATGGCTTCAATCACGCGATCACGCAGGTTTCCTTCCATTAACTGATGAAGCGGGTTGGCTTCTTCATGCCCCTCCGTCACCAGCTCCGCGCTGTCACCGTGTTCTTCCCGATACTCGTCGTAGGAGAAGAGTTGGCTGTTATTGGTATCGAGCAGAATCTGCCGATACTCTTCCAGCGAAACATTCAACTGTTCAGCCACTTCCTGCTCAGTAGCCGAGCGCCCCAACGCTTGTTCTACCTGATGCATCGCACCGGCCACTTCGCGCGCATTACGTCGCACGCTGCGAGGTGCCCAGTCGCGGCTGCGCAGTTCATCCAGCATTGCGCCCCGGATACGCTGCACGGCATAAGTGGTAAAGGCGGTGCCTTGCAGCGCGTCGTAGCGCTCCACGGCATTTAATAAACCAATGCCACCGGCCTGCAGCAGATCGTCAAGCTCAACGCTGGCTGGCAGACGTACCTGCAAGCGCAACGCTTCGTGTCGCACCAGAGGAACGTAGCGCTGCCAGAGCGAATGTTTATCCATCACGCCTTCGGGCGTATAGAGATCGTTCACGGTGACTACCCTGCGTTAATAAAGTTATCGGCATGATTATCCAATTCTGTAGGGGTTTCGATTGGCAGAATAGGCGGGCAAAAGCGAGGTTATTTCAAATTTGTTATGGATGGCGGTGGAATGCACCGCCATAGGCGAAGCCGCTAGCGTAGATTGCGCAGCCGTTGCCGCGTGCCAGGCGGCACCGCGTCCCACAGTGCACAGGTTTTACCATCAAGTGCCTGATAAAAATCGCTTATCGGCGCTTCAGTTTCCAGCAGCGGATTAAACATCACCTGCCCGGATTCCGCGTCGATACTTATCATTTTATTGATAAACAATCGCTGTAAGTCACTGCGCAGGAACAAGCCGTTATCGACGCTGTTATCGGCAAGAAAACCTTCTTCATTTTCCTGGGTATCGATATAGCAGGCCTCCACCCACGGCCAGCTGTGACGTTCCGTAAGCTGCGTGCCGGTAATGATACAGGCGCCATAGCGCGCTTTAACGGCTGAATTAAACTCTGCCTGGCTGGCACGCTGGAACACTTTCGCCTTTACGCGCCGCCCGACTTCTGTGCCTGGCATCACCGCCGTCGGCACTTTATGCTGCGGCGTGCTCAGCACCACCAGAAACTGAATTTTGCGCGACAGTGGGAAGCAAGGGTGCGCATGGGGATCGAACAGCTGCCAGTACTCCTCCTCTTCCGTCTGTCGCATCAACACCAGTTTGAAGCCCCGACTGGTGAGCAGGTTCTGCGCTTCTGCCGAATTCGGATCCAGCATGGCGTAAACCTGGGTTTCACCCACCACCTTCCAGCGCCCTTCCTTCTTTATTTCATCGTTACGGCGGAAATAAAGGAAAGCTTGTTGGCTTTTGAGATAGTGCTCAAAACGACGCAGATAGTTTTTGCGCTCGTTATCGTCAGAGACGAACAGCAGATCCTCCAACGGACTGTTGATCTCCTCCTGCGCGAACACTGCACGGATCACCAAATTGCGAAAGCTGGTCGACGGGCTCAGCAACCCGCGTGCGGTGAGTTCTTTCTCATCAGGATGCTGCTGCGCATAGCGCAACGCGATCTCTTCGAAGGTCAGAAGCTCACCCGGTAACAAGTCATAATTGAAGCGCATAGACACCCCAGAAACAGAAAAAAAGTCGTGCGAAAAAATTGGAATGATTCTGGGGAAGTTATCGGCAATTCTGTGCGGGACTGTAACAGGATGGTTACTTTTTTGGGGTTATAGGGGGATGGGGGAAATCACCCTGTTGGATGGGGAGGAATTTGATTTAGTATGGGTAAATTGACTACAGCTAACAGGGCCAGCATCAAAGCTGGCCCTGTTTATTCTGCCGTTTTTATTTACCGGTCCAGACGCTTATCCATTGGTGCAAATTGTCACCGGTCAGCATCCAGTCACGACGCAATTCAGCCTGCAAGGCCAAACCGGTGCGTTCACTGTGCGCGCTATCGTCGAGATGCATGCGGATCGCATCTACCCAGTCTTTAAAGCGGTTTTTAACGCGCGTCACTGGCAAGGTGGTGTTGCGATAGCACTCCACATCACT
Organism: Pantoea sp. Taur; assembly: GCF_009830025.1. Taxonomy (NCBI): domain Bacteria; kingdom Pseudomonadati; phylum Pseudomonadota; class Gammaproteobacteria; order Enterobacterales; family Erwiniaceae; genus Pantoea; species Pantoea sp. Taur. The sequence continues at coordinate 267,977 of NZ_SZZZ01000005.1, read as the reverse complement.
GCAAATCACCGGGATGCCACAGGCTCCGTATTCCAGAAGGCGCAGATTACTTTTGCAACTGTTAAACAAGTTGTCTTCAACCGGTGCCAGCGCCAGATCAAGATTCAGCGACGCCAGTTTTGCCGGATAAAGCGTGATATCTACACCACAGTGCAATTCATCAATGTAAGGTCTCAATTTCATCGGGCACATGCCAAAGAAAACCCATTCCACCTCTCCGGAAAACTCTTTGACGATATCGACGATCATTTCCAGATCACCGGTATGACTCGCGCCTCCCGCCCAACCGATACGCGGTTTTTTCCCCTGATTACGCAGACTATGCAGATTTCCCCACCAGTTGACAGGCAGGCGATTTGGCATCACCACGATGTCGTCATGCATATCACCCAAGGCTTCCGCCAGAGGGTGCGTGGAGACCACAAAGCGGTCGAAATAACCCAATGTTTTTCTGAGTTGACCGGCGATCTCTTGGCGGAAATCCCCGCGTCGATAGTGCTTCATCGGCACGTTTAAGATGTAGTCATCAAGTTCAAATACTTTATACACATCGCTTAAACGACCAGCTCGCTCGATCCACTGCTGGAATGCCGGTGAATAGCGCCGCTGGATCAATAAGGTGTCTGGCTTATATTGACCCAGTTCACTGTGGCTAAGTAACTGGATGCTTGTCTTACCTTCAGCAATACCCTCAGCCTGCATCGCCTCTAATGGCGTGATGACACGGTAATATCCGCAACCCGCAACATCAGCATGGTGTGCCATTATCACCGGCAATCCTGGACGCTCAACCGGGCGCCAGCTTAAGTTGCTGTGTTTATTGACATCGAAATGACGGCTCTTCAATGACAAATTAGCGTTGAACGCAGGATCGTGCGCGACAATCGGCATCCAGCGGGTGAAGATTTTGTCTTCTTCAATTTGTTTCAAACGAGCCGTGTTGTGTACGCTTGTGCCCTGGAAAGGATTCTGCCGGGCGGCCGGTCGCAGAATACGCGCATAAGGTGTCCAGACGGTCATATAGCCCGATTCACGCACGCGCAGGCAAAAATCCACATCAGCATAAAGCGTCATGTTTTTGTCGAAGCCACCCAACTCATCAAACACGGCTTTTCTTACCAGCATAAAATCGCCGGAAACGGCGCTGTAGTTTTGGTCGGTATGCAATCTGCCCAAATAACTGGGTTGATTATCTTCAAGTCCACGAAACGCATCGCTGGCAGCACCATTAACCCCAAGCAGGTAGCCTGCATGACGGACTTTATTGCCTGCCATTAATTGCTTACCACCCACAATCGCAACTTCAGGCCGCAGCGCATGGTTTAGCAAATTGCCGAGCCATTCACCGTCAGTTACCGCCAACTCACAATGTAGTAATGCAAGGTATTCACCCTTAGCATGAGCAGCAGCGAGGTTTGCCATTTCCGCTTGCTGCCATTCACTCTCATATTGAACGACGCGTATGCGTTGCACATCAATAGCACTGATGCCTTTTAACCAGCTTTCACGTTCTGGCGAAGTTTGGTTATCCACAACAATGACTATTTCGTAATGGTGATAACTGGTTTTTTCTAACACTGTCGTGACGCAACTCAGCAACGATGGCAGATGCCAGTTTGCCAGAATCGCCAGGGTGACCTTAGGCTGCACGTCATGCTCGTAGCGCAAGCGATAGTTGTAGTAATTGTCGAGCGCTATTTGGGCATTGGGATAACCACGATGCTGCAAATGTCGCTCAATAATAGCGACATCTTCAGTTGCTGTGCGCCCACGCAGTGGTGCCAGTAATAGCGGTTCACTTAAATGTCCAATGACACCAAATCCCTGCGATTCAATCAATTTAACGATCAAATCCAGTTCCGCAGCAGCGGGATATTCTGCATCCAGTCCATCAGCGGCCAATAACAGCTCACGTCGATATAACCAATGCTGGGACATGGTTTTAGGCGAGCTTAATATCAGGTCAAGGTTGAAGTCTGGGCGGAATGCAGTGCCGTTAGGTTGGCCATCAATGTAGAAAAACTCATCGGCATACAATGCCAGTACTTCACCGGCATTAAACAAACTGGCGGCTAATGCGATGACGCCAGAAGACTGAAATTCAGTGCCGGCTTCTACATACATGAACCAATTATGGTGATGCTCTTGGGTCAGATGATTAATGACGGCAATACGTTCAACGGGCGTGTTTGCCTGGTAATGCGCTCCCTCTGCATTGCCAATCACCAAAGGGTGAATTTGCAATGGCCCCTGACGCTCAGGCAAGGAGGCAAGGGTTTTGGCCAGTTTATCTTCTTGCCCCGCCCAGGCGGTGATCACTATCGCCAGGCTGGTAAACTCGCCATTTTCTTGTTGCTGACTTTGTAGATAATCCTGCTGGAAGGGTAATAATTTACGTGCACCCTGCCAGTGTTGTAATGCGTTCAGATTGAGGTTGCTGTGCTGAATTGCACTCAAATTTTGCCGGGTTAAATTATTCGGTTCTTCTAGCGGGGCAATATTGACCATATTTAACGCCCCTTGATGCTGCGAATACCACTCTTTGCAGCGTACGGAGTCAAATACGGCTTCACGTTTGACAATAATGTGTTCACGTCCCTCATGTTGCTGAGGTTGAGTATAAACATCGGAAACGCGGATTGAGCATAACGCCGTGGGATGGTAAACCAGATGACCTTTGGCCAGCAATTTGCTGTAAATCACCAAGGACTGCACCCCAGGCATTTTTTCACCATTAAGATCGGTTAACGGCTCTTCTTCACTGTGGAGCGCCAGCAGGTCTTCCCGCCGGAACAGTGCTGCAGTCAACTCACCAATAAGGTTGAAGTGTAGCGTGGTTTGATAACGTAAAAAGTCTAGTCCATGAATCAAGGATGGCTCACGCGTAAACGCTGCTGTAGCGATAAGATCGGGCAGCGCGACGCCCAGAGCATTAATACGTTCACGTTTAGCAGCGGCAATGACGCAATCAAAATGCGCTTCCATTGCGGAAACTAATTGGCTAACACAGTTAGGTGCCAGGCGCTCAGCATCCGTCATGAACTTAATATAGGTGCCCTCAGCCGCAGCAATTACCTCTTCATGCAGTGCAGGGTAATCAACTTCATATGTCACGTGTCGAAGGGTAAACCCAGGGCGCTCCAGATAGGCCTGTAAAAGCTCAGTGATATATTTATCACCGCTGCAATCCGCGACTATGATCTCGCAGCATGGATAATCTTGCGCCAGAGCACTGTCTAAAGCTTCGGCAAACCACGTAGGTATTTGGGCATTAATAATAATGGTGACTAATGCATTTTGTGTCATAACAGATCTGCCTCCCAAGGCACCTGTCTGCTTCTCATGGCAACAGGCAAATACGGTTTTGCTCATAATATGAAGTTGCAGCGAAATCAATTGACCAATCAAGCAAGCAAACCTGGGGTATTCATACCCATAAAACAGGAGGTAAAAATCTGCAGATCAACCATAAAAAAACCCTTCTGACCAAAGGCCAGAAGGGTTGCGTAAAATTGAAACTTTAACTAATTTGTAAGGCTTATTAGCCCTGCAGCAGAGACAGAACCTGCTGTGGAACCTGGTTAGCTTTAGCCAACACTGAGTTACCCGCCTGCTGGATGATCTGCGCTTTAGACATGTTTGAAACTTCAGTTGCGTAGTCAGCATCCTGAATACGAGACTGTGCTTCAGACAGGTTAGTTGTGGTGTTGTTCAGGTTGGTGATAGCAGAATCCAGACGGTTCTGTACCGCACCCAGGCTTGAACGGAATTTGTCAACAGACGCGATAGCTTTATCCAACAGCGCTAATGGGTCATTAGTTGAAGCGCCGCTGTACACATTGGCGTTGGCGCTGCTAGAGATATCGCCCACGTCGCTGCTGGTGCCGCTGTTAGCTGTGTCACCGCTGTTAGCAAGTGCACCGGTATCCGCGTTGTAGTTTTTACCCTGCACAGTCACGAAGCCGACTGCGTTGCCGCTGGCATCAGCGCCAACTTTGATGGCAATACCGGTCATCACACCACTGGTAACACCATTTTCGCTGTCAGTATAATCAACTTCAGTTTTGTTCAGGGTAACTGCGCCGCCTGAACCTACAGATACTGCGTAGTTGTCATCGCCAGAAGAAACAACGTAAGTAGAGGTTGCTGCGCCGCTCGCATCCAGTACTGAGTGCAGTGACAGACCGCTTGCATCCACACCCAGGTCTGTTGCTACAGAAGACAGGTCAACGTTAGCCATTGAGCCAGTTGAAGCATCACCCACTTTAGTGATGGTGTCGCTCAGTTTCAGAGCGTTGCCATCTACAGAGAAACCTTTCAGACCCAGAGTAGTCGAGTCAATTTTCTGCAGGTCGATAGAGATGGTTTCGCCATCGTTAGAGCCAACCTGAATTTTCATGGTGCCGTCTTTAGCCAGCACGTTCACGCCGTTGAACTGAGTCTGACCAGAAACGCGGTCAATTTCGTCCAGACGTGATTTGATTTCGTCCTGGATTGAAGACAGGTCAGAATCAGAGTTGGTGCCGTTCTGTGCTTGTACGGTCAGTTCACGAACACGCTGTAAGTTGTTGTTGATTTCTGACAGTGCGCCTTCAGTAGTCTGCGCAGCAGAGATACCGTCGTTGGCGTTACGAGCAGCCTGAGTCAGGCCGTTGATGTTAGAGGTGAAGCGGTTGGCAATTGCCTGACCAGCAGCGTCATCTTTAGCGCTGTTGATACGAAGACCAGAAGACAGACGCTCGATAGAGGTAGACAGAGCAGACTGGTTCTTGTTGATGTTGTTCTGGGTGATCAGCGAGAGGCTGTTGGTGTTAATTACTTGAGCCATGGTAAAGTTCCTATTAATCAAGTCTTTGGTTAAGGTTTGGGCTTCAACCCGCCGGCTTCAGCGCCGTCAAAGTTGTTATCGTCTGTGCTTAAACAACCTTTAGAGATTTTTTAGTACCAGGCGAAATTTTTTCACTTCAACCTGTCACGCTTATCTTTATCGCCCTCACCTCGCACATCTTTAGTGCAAACCCAATACTTTTCTAGCCTCGGAAATACCCTTCTCTATATGCCTTATTCGCTTTATCACTCGCAGGTAAATAATTTTAAACTTTGCCCATTAAGAGCCGATAACCCCGGTATTCACTCTCCGTGTCGGTATAAAAGGAAACAACATGGCTAGTATCTCTACCCTCGGTATCGGTTCAGGACTCGACTTAAGTACCATTCTGGATAACCTGGAAACTGCCGAGAAAGCGTCTCTGACGCCGATTTCAACGCAGCAGACAGCTTACACAGCCAAACTGAGTGCTTACGGCACGCTGAAAAGCGCGTTGACCACTTTTCAGACCGCAAACACCACCCTGAATAATGCTGATCTCTTTACGGCAACCTCCGCAACCAGCAGTAGTAGTGCCTTTAGTGCTACAACATCCGGTTCAGTGGTTGCAGGTAAATATACAATTAGTGTTTCGCAGCTGGCGCAGGCGCAAACCCTGACTTCAGCAGTACAAACCAGCAATACCACTGCGTTGGGTGACAGCTCCGCCAGCAGCCGCACGCTGACCATCGCATTGAAAGATGGCAGCAGCAAAGATATTTCTCTGACCAGCGATCAAACTTCGCTGACCGGGATGCGCGATGCGATTAACAGTGCAGACGCCGGTGTCACAGCCACCATTATTAAAGTGGGTGATGGCAGCTACCGTTTGTCCCTGACCTCCAGCGAAACCGGCAGCGATAATGCCGTGACTTCGATTAGCGTGACAGGCGATGACACATTGCAAGGTATCGTCGGCTACGATTCCACCGCTAGCAGCAATGCGATGACCGAAAGCGTCGCCGCGCAAAATGCCAAGCTGACGGTGAACAACGTTGAGATTGAGAACAGCAGTAATACCATTGATGATGCGCTGGAAGGCATTACGCTCAATTTGAACGACACCACCACCGGTAATCAGACACTGACGATTACCAAAGACACCTCTAAAGCAGAGAGTGCAATCAATAGTTGGGTTAGTGCTTACAACACCTTGTTGGATCAGTTCGACACATTAACCAAATATACTGCAGTAGATGTGGGTGCCGACTCTCAGGACTCCAGCAACGGCGCGCTGTTGGGCGACAGTACGCTGCGTACTATTCAGACACAGCTGAAAAGCATGCTGACCAACGCGCAAAGTTCATCTACCTATAAAACACTGGCCCAGATTGGTATCACTACAGATCCCACCACTGGTCAATTGGAAACCGACTCCGACAAACTGGAAACAGCGTTGAGCAGCGATCCAGACGGCGTGAAAGAGATGATCGTCGGCGATGGTAAAACCACCGGCATCACCACCACTATTGCTACAAACCTGACCAGCTGGCTTTCTACTACTGGCATCGTGCAGGCTGCCACCGACGGCGTAAGTAAAACGCTGAATCAATTGACCGATCAGTACAACGACATGAGTACGCGTATAGACAACATGGTGGCGCGCTACAAAACGCAATTTACTCAGCTCGACGTTTTGATGAGCTCGCTGAACCAAACCAGTAGCTATCTGACACAGCAGTTCGAGTCATCAAGCAGCTCTAGCTCCAGCAGCTCATCCTCATAAGGAGTGACCATGTACAGCGCAAATGGCACACAAGCCTATGCAAAAATTGGTGTGGAGAGCGCTGTCATGAGCGCCAACCAGCAGCAGCTGGTCTCCATGCTGTTTGACGGCGCGCTCAGCGCGCTGGTTCGTGCCCGCCTGTTTTTGCAGGATGGCAATATTGAAGGCAAAGGTTCATCGCTTTCTAAAGCGATCAACATCATCGAAAACGGACTTAAGCAGGGTCTGGTGGAAGGTAGCGGCGATGAGCTCACCGATAATCTGGTGGGACTTTACGCCTATATGGTCCGCCGTCTGCTGCAGGCCAACCTGCGTAATGACGTAGAAGCCATCGAAGAAGTCGAAGGTCTACTGCGTAATATCGCTGACGCCTGGAAAGAAGTCGCACAACCTCAACACCTTCAGGACGCCGTTTAATGAACAATGCACCGCATCTGATTACCGTTTACCAACAGTTACTCGATCTCAGCCATGGAATGCTGCGCCTGGCCGCAGACGGCGAATGGGATGACCTGATTACAAAGGAAGTGGATTACGTCAGTGCGGTGCAAACCTTGGCCCGCTCGACCGAAGCGGCGCCGCCCTCCAGCCAGTTGCAGGATCAGCTGCGTCCGGTACTGCGCCATATCCTCGACAATGAGAGTGAAGTCAAACGTCTGTTGAAATTGCGTATGGACGAGCTGACGCAACTGGTGGGCCAATCATCGAAGCAGAAATCGGTGATGAGCGCGTACGGCAAGCAAGGTAATGTCTATCTGCCACAGAATTAATTTGCGGCGGGCTGAATGAGAAACGGGTGAGCTGATGCTCACCCGTTTTTATTTGGTGCTGTGCTCGCAAAATCACTTCTGCGCAGGGACTGACACCGGCTCCATAATCTGCGGCTGAATATCCTGAATCACCGCATCCTTCGGACGCTTCGCCACTTCTTCCAGCGCCTGCTGGCACTCAACAGTGGGTTGGTCGACCTTACGCATGCGCAAGCCGTCATAACGCAATTCACCGTTCTCCAGCGTCATCGGCATCACGCGCACCTGACGCGTCACGTTGACCCAATCGTCTCCCAATCGCGTTAACTTGCCCGGCTTGGCAATCACACGCTGCCACTGACGGCAATCCAGCGTGTCGCCTTCTGCACCGATGATCAGGCTGCCCATCGCCTGACCACTGATCAACTTGCTCTGCGGTCCGACAGTTTGCCAGTTACCTTTCAGTTCCACTGGTGCCGGAGTTTTTACCGCTTCGTCGTAATTGCTGATTTGCGCACATCCACTCAAGCTCAGCGCGGCCAGTACCATCCACTTTTTCATTATTGGTCCCTACACTCGCATCAATGGCGGCTACGTTATAATTTTTCGCGTAAGTTACGCAAGGAATCTCGGTGAAAACCCGGCTGAGCCTGACAATACAGCTCGCGCACGTTACACTAGCGCGCAAGTCGATAAGCAGGAAATTCGCATGAAAACCCCAGAAGAGTATTACGCCCAGGCCCGCACGATGTTTTTTGCCGCGCACGCCGATTTTCAAGCCGCGCTGGATGAACTAACCGAGAGCGACGCGCGCGCGGCCAACTTGTCACTGCGCCAACTGCGCGAGTGGCACGCTGAGCGCATTTATGCCGCATTCTTACGCCAGAAAAAGCTGGATGGCATGCTGTTTTCCATTCAACTGGCAGAGCCTGATAAAGCGGTTGCTGCTGAAGCGATTGAAACTTACCTGAAATCTCATGCGGAAGCGCTCGGCATGACGTGGGAAGAGTTTTGCATTAAGAACGAGCTTTAAGCGCAACGGCCCTAAAAATATATCTCAAACACACCTCCAACCACACAAATCGGCAAGGAAAAAGTTGTACAATCCCGAATAAGTTGTATAACTTGTATCTGACGGCTTCGGTCGTAGATTGTCCTTGAACGAAGGTGCTATTGCGCCGCCTCTGGAGGAGTTGCTGGATTTCCCCTCCAGAGGTAGTATTTTTTCCGCTATCCTTCTCGCTCGACCCCCTTCACTTCGACATAACGCGCAACGGCCAGCAGCCGATTAATGTGTGTCAGCAGCAGATCCACATCTGACTGGAGGAACTGCTCACCAGAGCGCGATGCAGTAACGATGGCATCCTGCACGGTTTCCGTAATGGTGAGTGTGTTGTCTTCTTTAGCCTGAATCAGTAATGCCGCCAGTAACAGCGACTGCGCTTCAACCTGCGCCACCAGCTCTTTTGCTTCGGTATCCATCTTTGCCATTTTCAGCAGAATATCGATCACCAGTTGCCGCATATTACCCCCTCATGAGTCCATTTCCCTGTGTAACGCTGTTGAGTATCAGCGCAAAAGCAGTGCTGCGCCTGCCAGAAACAAAAAAATTTAGCAGCGCAACGGTTCATCGCTTGCCACTGGTTTTATTTACAGTAATATGGCGCACCCGCTTTATAAATGGAATGCCCTGATGTTTGTGGAGTTGATTTACGATAAACGCAACGTTGCCGGTCTGCCGGGCGCACGTGAGATGATATTGCAGGAGCTTGAGAAACGCGTACAACGCGTGTTTCCAGAGGTTGAGGTGCGCGTTAAACCGATGGAACGCAATGCTATCGATACCGATTTAAGTAAGAACGACAAAGCGACAGTGGCACGTATTGTCGAAGAGATGTTCGATGAAGCCGAAATGTGGCTGGTGGCCGAGTAAGCCACCAGCGCGAGGGAACTCAGCTTTCTTGCTCGCTGTGATTGATGGCGATCTCTAAATCCTGAATCGCCAGCTCGATATCATCTAACAGCTGTCCCTGCTTGTTGAGCAGCGTGTCAAAACGTCCTGCATACTCTTTGTCTTTGTACTCGCCTGCATCAAATGCCAACCAGTGGCTGGATAGCGTCTCAGTATTGGTCTGCGCATAGTGACGCATCTCTTTTAACTGGGAGGTGACATCACGCAGGTAGTCAGTTTTGGTTTTGATTGCCTCTGTATCACTCATGCTATCTTCCTTTTCGCTAATTAAACCCGTTTAAATAACGTTTGAATCATTAAAGTTAGTAGAAAATAGCGAGACCGCATTAAGAATAATCGGAAGATGAAAAGGCGACCCGAAGGCCGCCTGAAGATTACAGATACTTGCGCGCCAGGGCGATTAGCTCATCCTTTGCCGCTACACCTAATTTCTCGACGCCACTTTCGACAAAGTTAAATGCCTGAGTGAAGTCCTTCACGCTGGCGTTGATGTCCTGACTGACAGCATCCGTAATGACTCCCACGGCAGGTTGCTCAGCGAGAATCCCGACGGTAGAAGCCGATGAAGGCCCAGCGCTGGCAGAACCGTTGGCCAGAGGATCGGGCGTGGCCAACTGCTGGGTGAGATCCGTTGCATCCGCCGCCACTTGTGTCTCGCTGCCAGCGTTCGCGGCTGACGTTGAGGTGTCCAATGCGGGCACGTCGCTTGCTGTCAACGATGAGACGTCCGGAGCTGGCGTATTGCTCTCAGCGGGCGTTGAGACGTCAGGTGCTGGCGCACTGCTCACCGCTGACGTTGTGCCTACCTGTCCTGCCGCGCTGCTCACCGCTGCCGTCGGGGCATCCGCAGCGGGCGCACTGCTTGCCACCGGCACCGCCACCTCATTAGCAAAACTCTCTAATGGTGACAGCGTGCTGGCATCCGGTATTGCAGTTGTTGCACTATTTTCGATTACAGTTTGGTCGCTCATAATTTTCTCCTTCTTGCTTAATAAAGACCGCAGTCGGCCGAAGCTGGCTGCAATCCGCTCGGTAATACTCATCATGGCCTCCTTAATGCGTCGATTCGGGTGGCGTGTCCTCCCCCACCACCTGCTTTACTTTGTCCGCTGTCTTGTTCGCGGTGCGATCTGGCAAGCCGTCGAGTTTTTTCTGCAGCGTCACTAACTGGCTGGTCAGTTCCGCCACCCGCGCTTCCCGCCGATCGGAAATCGCACGGTACTGCTGGCGAATATCCTCCACCCGACGATTGGCGCTGTTATTCACGAACACGAACATAATCGTCATCGCCACACACAGCAGCGACAGCATCAGCAGCAGGCCGCCTAGCAGTAGCTGACGCCGGTGGCCTCGCACTGAAAACTCACTGTTTATCTGCGCCATCGCGACTCTCCTCTAAGGTGGTGATCAGTTGATTGATCTGACTGCGGAATTTATCGCTGTGATCAGATTCCGTGGTGGCTAATAGAATGCCCAGCGCGTTCTTAATCAGCCGTAGATCGGTCTCCAGCGATGAGATGCGCCGCAGGTTTTTGTCGTGGCGAATACGCAGGTCATCATTCTCCTGGCGCATCAGCGCATGGCTCTCCTTGAGAAGCATCACCTGCTCTTTGTAGCTGGTGATGATCTCGCCGCCGGCGCGATTGCTGGTGACGATGGCCGCGATGCCGGCCATTAAGGGTTTCCAGAACACAGCTGCCGCACCGCCACCGAGAAGCAGCGCACCGACGCTGGTCACCAAACTACTTTCCATGCCTCACCTCTCTTCACTGGCAAGGGAGCCGCCTGAAGAACATGTTGTCCGCCCTTGCCAGTTGCGCGGCCAACACCAGAATTTAAGTTTACTTTAATTAATGAATTTAAGTATACTTAAGTAAAACCCAACAGAGTTGTCAAGATGATGAAAAAAGAATCTGCAGGTGAACGCATTCGCAGCCGCCGCAAAGCGCTGAAGCTCACGCAGTTAGTGGTGGCAAGTGGCATTGGCGTGTCACATGTCGCTGTTTCACAATGGGAAAAAGATGAGACGGTCCCGCGCGGCGAGAACCTGTTGCGGCTGGCAGAACTGCTGCAATGTACGGCAGCTTGGATAATTGATGGCGAGGGCGAGGTGTTTGCCGCCCCGCTTAACGTCAGTGGTGTCAGTGCTCTGCCGTTGATCACTCTGGCGCAAGCGGCTGCGTGGATGCAGGAGCAACGCTTATTGATTCAGCAGCAGGCGACCCGCTTTCTCTACAGCAATAGCAGACTGAGTGAATCGGCGTTGGCGATCACCCTGGAGGATACCGCCATGCAACCTGACTACCGACCCGGCGACACGCTGATATTCGATCCTGCCGTTAATCCACAACCGGGTGATGTGGTGCTGGCACACATCAATGGCGAGGTTCTGGTACGTATTTATCGCCTGATGGCCGAACAGCATGACGAGCAAATTTTCTCGTTGCGGCCGTTAAATGATGATTTTCCTGTACAGACATCGTCGGAGAAAAAGATTGAATTAATTGGAACTATGATGGAAATGCGCCGCTATCGCGCCAGATAAGATAATGCAAAAAACCCGCCTATGAGCGGGTTAAAACCAGCAAAACTACGGCAATTATTACAAAACGTCGGTCAAATGATCGACGACAACCCTCCCGTGCACATCCTTCTGCGTAATGCGATAGTTAACACAATATGAGCGGCGGTTGCAGAGCTTATCGAACAGCGTCACGCTGCCTTTTTGCTTGCCGTCTACGCTAACAATATGCCATTCAGTGACATCTTCCTGACCGCGGTTATTGAGTCTTAATACGCTCTGTTCAACTAAACGGTCGCTATCATCAATCTTTAAATAGTCGCGTAACATTATGCTCACCTCTGGTTAACGAGGGTCAAGATACGCTTTTTATTTATCCATTCAATCGAAATTATTTATCGTAAATACTCCCCCGGTGCAATTAATTAACAATTCGATTTGACGCCGTTCCGCTAGCCGTTTCGGTTAACTCATTAATTGGAAAATAGTTTACGATTCGAGTTTATATTGGTGGACAGCCCCCGCCCCAGGCCTGCTACTGTAGGCCCCACAATAAAAAGCTGTCCGGACAATCGCTATGCTTACCACCATCATTTATCGCAGTCACCTCCATGATCATGTTCCTATCAAAACACTTGAAGACATGGTGGCAAAAGCGAATAACAAAAACAGCTCGCACGATGTCACAGGCATTCTGCTTTTTGATGGACTGCACTTCTTCCAGTTACTTGAAGGGCCCCGTGACGCTGTGCAGGGTATTTATGATCGCATTTGCCTGGACGCCCGCCACCACAATCTGGTGGAGTTGATGCATGACTTTGCCCCCGCTCGCCGCTTTGGCAAAGTGGGTATGGAGCTGTTTGATTTACGCGAGCATGATAAATCCATGGTGCTGCAGGCCGTGTTAGACAAAGGCACCTCTCGCTATCAACTGACCTACGATGATCGCGCGTTGCAGTTCCTGCGCACCTTTGTTATCGCCCGTGATAAAGAGAACTATTTTGAAATCCCCGCAGCCAGCACATGGGAATTTATTGCGGATGAGCCATCTCGTACCCTTCAGGATGAAGTCATTGACTCACTGAAAGAGTGCCACTTCGCCTTTCAGCCGATTATCGATCCGTTCGCACGCCGCGTGGCATCGTATGAGGCGTTAATCCGTACCCCGAATGGCGGTTCGCCAGGCGAATACTTTTCTGCCTTCGGTGGCGAGGCTGTTTATCATGCGGATATTCAGTCTAAAAAACTGGCGTTCGAACTGGCGAAAAAGTTAGGTATTGGCGAACACAGTATCTCCATCAACCTGCTGCCAATGTCCCTGGTCACGGTTCCTGATGCGGTGGATTTTCTGCTGACGCAGATTGAAGCCAATGGTTTGGTCCCCGAGCAGGTGATTGTTGAAGTCACAGAAAATGAGATCATCTCGCGCACCGATGAGTTTGCGGCACAGGTGCGCAAACTAAAATCGGCGGGTATCAGTCTGGCCCTGGATGATTTTGGTGCGGGCTTTGCTGGCCTGTCACTGTTATCAAGATTCCAGCCGGACAAAATTAAGATTGATCGTGAGCTGATTAGCGATGTGCATAAAAGCGGTCCTAAACAGGCCATTTTGCATGCCATCATTAAGTGCTGTAACTCGCTGGAGATTGCGGTGATTGCAGAGGGCGTGGAGAAAGCCGAGGAGTGGATGTGGCTGGAAGCGGCAGGCATTAGCCAGTTCCAGGGGTATCTGTTCGCGCGTCCGCAGTTAAATGGTTTCCCGGCTATCGCCTGGCCGGAAATCAAATAGCGAACGGTTAGAGAGAATAAAAAAACCGCCTTTAACCGGCGGTTTTTGCATTTAAAGCGGGAAGTAACCCGGTGGTAATAATCGATCGCTGATGACCTGGTAGTTCATCAACTTAAAAGAACTTAAGGTGATGGGCACGGCAACGCAGGGACGGTACCAGCCAAACTGCTTTATATATCGCCAGACTTCTGGTGGGTTATCTTTATCTCTAACCCAGTAATAACCTTCTTTCATTCTTACACGCTTCTTGTCGCTGCAGCACTTACTCAACACTCCTCAACGCCTCGCGTGATGCGCATGTTGCACACCGAGTTCCCTGCTCTGACGAATGCTTACCTAAGGCCCACACTTTAGCATATCGAGCGCGTAATTGATCAGTAAGTGATTGTTTTATTTAGCGCTTCGCTTATCGACGCCGATATTAACGGCATAAAAAAAGCCGCATTCGCGGCTTACTCAGGCATCAATAATAGGTGACATCAATGGTGCCGTACTGCCTGTCCGTGACTTGCCCTGCGGCATCAGTGGTCACGGTATCACAGCGGAAAGGAACATCATTCTTATACTGGCATTGCGTGGTAACCGTCTTGCTTTGCTCGTTTCTTTGCACCGTCGTCACCACATCGGATATCTTTTTTGCGTCCGTATCATGTTTGGCACTGGCGCGTGACACTTCCTCCTCGCCCTTCTTAATACTCAACAGCGTCATATCACCGACGTTATTGTAGGTCAGATGGAATTTAACATCGGAGGCGGGAGAGGAGATTTGATCAACCCAACCCTGATCGTTATAGCCAATATCCACCGTCATGCTGGGAGTGACTTTTTTTATTACCGCGCACTGCTTATTCAGCGTGACGACCACATCCTGACCGTTCTCTGTGCCAGTCAGTTTATCGCCTTCCCGCGTCACTTCGGTCACCTCTCCGGCTTTATCAATGGATTTCACATGGGCAATACAGCCTTGCCCATCGAACGCGATATCGACATCAAAGATTGGCGTGTCGTTGGCGCTAAACAGGCGCTGATGCGTGCTTTTGACTTTGCCGGGAATGGCTTCGAACTGATAGAGGTAAGCGTAATTTTTCATCTGCGGTGCAAAGTCCGCATTTTTATTATCACAGCCGGATAGCATGATCGTTGCCATCAACAGCAGCAGGGTGGGCTTCACGTGAGAATCCTCTTCTCGATATACGCTGTGTGTCAGGCCAGCATCATGCCGCTGTTACTGAAAAAGATAAATGCTTTCCCGCCTGACACCGCAACAATCTTTGCAGCCACTACACCTGCATATTCATGATATCGGTGTACGCCGATACCAGTTTGTTACGCACCTGAATCCCCATTTGCATGGAAATGGAGGATTTCTGCAGATCGACCATCACATCGTTTAACTGGATGCCCGGTTTGCCCATTTCAAAATCCTGTGCCTGGGTGCGCGCGGCGGTTTGCGTGTCGCTGATCTTATCCAGTGCTGCTTTCATGGTGGCACCAAAATCTACCTGATTGGTTGACTCGGCCTTCTTGCCGCTGGCCTGTAACGACGTTAACTGCAGCTGCTGCAACACACCATCAATTGCCTGAATCGACATTGCCTGTACCTCATTAAAGAAGGGTTTAAATTTTCACGCTGCAAAAGTTAACACACTGTCAATAGGACAAAGGCGCTAAATAAACGTAAAAAACCCAGCTTATCCAGCCATCGAAGTGACCCGATTCATCAATAATGCCAGCCATAAGATTGGAATTTCATTTAAGACGTTGCTTCAGGGAGTCTGTTTTGTCACCACAACTAACCCGGTCAATTATGTCAGGCAGGAATCGGTCATGAATGCGAGTGCAGCCGCCACACAAGATACCGCAAAGAAAGGTTTCAATGACCTTCTGGCTCGCCTGCGCGCCAATCCGCGAATTCCAATCATTGTTGCTGCCGCTGCCGCTATCGCAGTGGTTTTTGCATTGGTACTGTGGGCTAAAGCCCCTGACTATCGCGTCCTTTATAACAACCTCTCCGATGAGGATGGCGGCGCGATTGTTACCCAGCTAACGCAAATGAACATTCCTTACCAGTTCGCCGAAAACGGCGGTGCCTTGATGGTGCCTGCCGATAAGGTACATGAACTGCGTCTGCGCCTGGCGCAACAGGGGCTGCCGAAAGGTGGCTCTGTTGGCTTTGAGCTGATGGACAAAGAGAAGTTCGGCATCAGCCAGTTCAGCGAGCAGATCAACTACCAGCGTGCGCTGGAAGGTGAGCTGGCCCGCACCATTGAAACGCTCGGCCCGGTCAAGAGCGCGCGCGTGCATCTGGCGATGCCAAAACCCACGCTGTTCGTGCGTGAGCAGAAAGCGCCTTCGGCCTCCGTGACATTGAACCTGCAACCGGGTCGCGCACTCGATGAAGGCCAGATTCAGGCCATTCAGCATATGGTGTCGAGCAGCGTCGCCGGTCTGCCGCCTGGCAACGTGACCGTGGTGGATCAGGCCGGTCGTTTGCTGACCCGTTCTGACAGCGAAGGTCGTGACCTGAATGATGCTCAGCTGAAGTACGCGTCTGAAGTGGAAGCGCGTTATCAGCAGCGTATCGAAGCCATCCTGAATCCGATCGTTGGCCAGGGCAATGTGCATGCGCAGGTGACAGCGCAGATCAACTTTGACCGCAGCGAACAAACCGACGAGAAGTACAAACCGAACGCCGATCCGAACAGCACGGCGATTCGCTCGCGTCAGACCAATACCAACCAGCAGAATGGCAGCCCGTACCCAGGTGGCGTGCCGGGTGCGTTGTCGAATCAACCTGCCCCTGCGAATACTGCGCCGGTTACTAATCCGCAGCAGCAAAATGCTAACGGCCAGAATGCTAATGGCCAGAACAACGCGGCGAACAACAACGGCACCACCACCAGCACGCAGCAAAGCAGCGGCCCGAGCAGCTCAAGCCGTAACGACACCGTGAACTACGAACTGGACCGCACCATTCGCCACACCAAGGTCAATGTGGGCGATGTGCAGCGTCTGTCGGTGGCCGTGGTGGTGAACTACCGTGATGACGGCAAAGGCAAAGCCGTTGCACTGAACGATCAGCAGATCAAACAGATTGAAGACCTGACCCGTGAAGCGATGGGCTACTCGCAGAATCGTGGCGACAGCGTCAACGTGGTGAACTCGCAGTTCAACATCACTGAGCCGACTGGCGGTGACTTGCCGTTCTGGCAGTCGCAAGCGTTCTTTGACATGTTGATGAGCGGCGGTCGCTGGCTGCTGGTGGCGCTGGTTGCCTTCATCCTGTATCGCAAGCTGGTGCGTCCACAGCTGATGCGTAAGAAAGCGCAGGAGCAAGCGGCAGCAGAAGCAGCGGCAGCGCGTGCGGAAGCGCTGGAATCTGAGGAAGCTTACAGCGTGCAGCTCAGCAAAGATGAGCTGGATCAAGAGCGTAAATCAAATAACCGCATGAGCGCCGAGGTGATGAGCCAACGCATCCGCGATATGTCTGAAAACGATCCGCGCGTTGTAGCGCTGGTTATCCGCGAATGGATGAGTAAAGAACTATGAGTCTGACCGGTACTGAAAAAAGCGCCATTCTGATGATGACCATTGGCGAAGAACGTGCGGCCGAGGTATTCAAACACCTCAACCAGCGTGAAGTGCAGCACCTGAGCGCCGCGATGGCGGGAATGCGTCAGGTGTCGCACAAGCAGCTAACCGAAGTGCTGCGCGAGTTTGAGGCGGATGCCGAGCAGTTTGCTGCGCTGAGCCTCAACTCCAATGACTACCTGCGTTCGGTGCTGGTGAAAGCTTTGGGCGAGGAGCGCGCCTCCAGCCTGCTGGAAGATATTCTCGAGAAAAACGAGACCACCAGCGGCATGGAAACACTCAACTTTATGGAACCACAGGCTGCTGCCGACCTTATCCGCGACGAGCATCCGCAGATTATCGCCACCATCCTGGTGCACCTCAAACGTGGCCAGGCCGCAGATATTCTGGCGCTGTTCGACGAACGCCTGCGTCACGACGTGATGCTGCGTATCGCCACCTTCGGCGGTGTACAGCCAGCGGCGCTGGCAGAACTGACCGAAGTCCTGAACGGTTTGCTGGATGGCACCAACCTCAAGCGTGCGAAGATGGGTGGCGTGAGAACCGCAGCCGAAATTATCAACCTGATGAAAACGCAGCAGGAAGAAGCGGTTATCGAAGCGGTACGCGACTTCGACGGCGAGCTGGCACAGAAGATCATCGACGAGATGTTCCTGTTCGAAAACCTGGTGGAAGTGGACGACCGCAGCATCCAGCGCCTGCTGCAGGAAGTGGAGTCCGAGCAGTTGCTGATCGCCCTGAAAGGTGCCGAACAGCCGCTGCGCGAGAAGTTCCTCAAGAACATGTCAGCGCGTGCAGCCGATATCCTGCGCGACGATCTGGCCAACCGTGGTCCGGTGCGTATGTCGGCCGTGGAGAACGAACAGAAAGCGATTCTGCTGGTGGTCCGTCGCCTGGCAGAATCCGGCGAAATGGTAATTGGTGGTGGCGAGGAAACTTATGTCTGATGCCTTTTCCGCCCGTGCGTGGCAGCGCTGGCAGCCTGATGATTTAGGCAGCACCTTCAAAGTGGCGGAAGAACTGCCGCAGGAAGAGCCGGCTGTGGATGTCGAAATGAGTGCCGAAGCTGAGCAACAGCAGATGCTGGAGCGCATGCAACAGCAGATGCGCAAAGATGCACAGACGCAAGGTTACAGCGAGGGCTATCAAAAGGGTTTTGCCGAGTCACAGCAGAACGGTTACGACGCCGGTTTCCAGCAGGGACTCGCCGATGCCCAACAGCAGCAGGCGCCCTTACAGGCGCGCATGCAGCAGTTAGTCACCGAGTTCCATCACACGCTGGAAGCGCTGGATAGCGTCATCGCCTCACGTCTGATGCAGCTGGCCTTGGAAGCGGCACGCACGGTGATTGGCCAGGCCACACAAGTGGATGGCACCGCCCTGCTGCGCCAGATTCAGCAGCTGATTCAACAAGAACCCATGTTCAGCGGCAAACCGCAGCTGCGTGTGCATCCTGATGATTTACAGCGCATTGAGCAGACACTGGGCCCGACGCTGGATCTGCACGGCTGGAAACTGCTGGCCGATAATTCACTGCATCCCGGCGGCTGTAAACTCAGCGCCGAAGATGGTGATCTCGATGCCAGCGTGGCAACCCGCTGGCAGGAACTGTGCCGTCTGGCCGCACCGGGGACCTTATAATGACCTCGTCGCGTCTTTCCCGCTGGCTTGGCGCACTCGATGCCTTCGAGGATCGTATTTCGCAGGTGCAAACCGTGCGCCGCTATGGCCGTCTGACCCGTGCCACCGGTTTAGTACTGGAAGCCACCGGGCTGCAACTGCCGCTCGGTGCGACCTGCATCATCGAACGTCACGACGGCAACAACATCACTGAAGTGGAAAGTGAAGTGGTGGGTTTCAACGGTCAGAAACTGTTGATGATGCCGCTGGAAGAAGTGGACGGCATTTTGCCGGGTGCGCGCGTTTATGCCCGTTTTAGCGGTGACAACGCACAAGGCGGTAAACAGCTGTTGCTTGGGCCAGAACTGCTCGGCCGCGTGCTGGATGGCGCAGGCAAACCTCTGGATGGTTTACCTGCCCCGGACACCGGCTATCGTGCGCCATTGATCACCGCCCCGTTTAACCCACTGCAACGTACGCCAATCCACGATGTACTGGATACCGGCGTACGGGCGATCAACGCCCTGCTGACTGTCGGACGGGGTCAGCGTATGGGCCTGTTTGCGGGTTCCGGCGTCGGTAAGTCGGTGTTGCTTGGCATGATGGCGCGTTATACCAAAGCCGATGTGATTGTGGTTGGCCTGATCGGTGAACGTGGCCGTGAAGTCAAAGAATTCATTGAGAACATCCTCGGCGCAGAAGGCCGTGCGCGCTCGGTGGTGATCGCCGCACCGGCTGACGTTTCGCCGCTGCTGCGTATGCAGGGTGCCGCGTATGCGACACGCATCGCGGAAGATTTTCGCGATCGCGGCCAGCACGTGCTGCTGATCATGGACTCCCTCACCCGCTACGCCATGGCGCAGCGTGAGATCGCCCTGGCGATTGGTGAGCCACCGGCCACCAAAGGTTATCCACCTTCCGTGTTCGCGAAGCTCCCCGCCCTGGTGGAACGCGCCGGTAACGGCACCCACGGCGGCGGTTCGATTACGGCTTTCTATACCGTGCTTACCGAAGGTGACGATCAGCAAGACCCGATTGCCGACTCGGCGCGCGCCATTCTTGATGGTCACATTGTATTGTCGCGCCGTCTGGCCGAAGCCGGTCACTATCCGGCGATTGATATTGAAGCCTCAATCAGCCGTGCGATGACCGCGTTAATTGATGACACCCACTACGCGCGGGTGCGTCAGTTCAAACAACTGCTCTCCAGTTTCCAGCGCAACCGCGATCTGGTGAGTGTAGGCGCGTATGCCGCTGGAAGCGATCCGATGCTCGATAAAGCCATCAAGCTTTACCCGGAGATGGAAGCCTTCCTGCAACAGGGTATTTTCGAACGCAGCGACTATGACGACGCCAGTCTGCACCTGCAGGCCATGTTCGGCTAGCGCGAGCCCAAGCGAGGTAAGCCATGAAAACTGCCAGTGCAATCGATAAGCTGCGCGATATGGCGGAGCAAGATTTGGAACAGGCCGTGATTCATTTAGGTGACATGCGCCGTGGCGTAAAGCAGGCAGATGAGCAGCTCACCATGCTGCTCGACTATCAGGATGAGTACCGCAATAAGCTCAACACCGATATGTCAGGCGGTATTTCCAGCCTGCGCTGGACCAATTACCACCAGTTTATTCAGACGCTGGAGAAAGCCATTGAACAGCATCGGCAACAGCTGAATCAGTGGAATCAACGTCTGGATCAGGCGCTGAGCAGCTGGCAAGAAAAGCATAAGCGATTGAATGCGTATCAAACACTGATCACTCGCGCTGCCGAAAACGCATTACGACAAGAAAACCGTCTCGATCAGAAACGGATGGATGAATTTGCCCAACGGGCCGCTATGAGGAGAGGCGAATGATTACGCTGCCAACTATGGTTACGCAAACCTCTAAAGTCAGCGATGCAGACAGTGCTGTTGCATCGGACAATTTACTGGGTACAGATGCGCTGCCACAGGGATTTATCACTGAACTGGGTAACCGCTTACTGACGCTGGCTCAGCAACAAGGTGTTAACACGCAATCGACTGATCTGACAGCAGAAGTCGATGAAAAAGGCGTCACAAAAGCGTCATTAAGCGCGTTATTGCAGGCACTGGACAAACCAGAGGCGTTAAACGCACTTTTACAACCGGAAAACACTAAAGCCACGCTGAAATCAGCCGATGATAAAGACAAGTCTGAAGCAAGTTCGTTAAGTGCCAGCGACTTACAGAATGTGCAGGCACTGTTCGCGATGTTACCGGTTGCGGTTGAAGCGCGAAACAGTCAGAGCGCCGTCAGCGCCAGCACGGATAAAACCTCTGCCGATGCAGAGACTACGCTAAACGGATCATTGTTAAGCCGAACGCTGCAGAACGCCGTGAAAGATGAACAAGAGGCACAGTCCGACAGTACGCCTCATAAGAAATCCAGCGATGTGCTGAGCGGTGTCAGCCGTGATGTCAGTACAACGACAGCCAGTAGCAGTGCCGCTGCCGCCAGCACCACGGCCAGCAGCAGTAACAGCAACAGCGCACTGTCACTGGATGAAAGCTTTAAGCAGGTGCTGAGCACGCTCAGCAAACCGGAAGAACATCGTAATACTGAGAGCGACACGGTAACAGCATTAACCAGCGCCCCGGTCAGCAGCAGTAGCACACTGACCAACAGCACGGCGACGACCAGCACCACTCCGTCGACGCCGATGCTGAATGCCCAACTCGGCAGCAATGAGTGGCAGCAGGCGTTAAGCCAGCAAATCGTGATGTTTAGTCGCAACGGTCAGCAAAATGCCGAATTGCGCTTACATCCCGAAGATTTGGGTGCTATCCAGATCAACCTGACCCTCGACAAGGATCAGGCGCAGTTAAGTATGGTTTCCAGCCACAGCCAAGTGAGGGCCGCGCTGGAAGCGGCTCTCCCTCAGCTGCGTACAGCGCTGGCGGAGAGCGGTATCAACCTGGGACAGAGTAATGTCAGCAGCGACGCCTTCGCACAAAGCCAGAATTATCAGGGCCAGCAGGAAGGACGTCGTGATGGCCAGCACGGCAGCTTTACCCTCTCCCAGGACAGTGAAAACGAGATAACGCCTATTGCCGTCCCGGCAGCCCTTCAGGCGCGCGCGACAGGTAACGGCGCTGTCGATATCTTTGCCTGACAGCGGCTAAACGCTGAAGGTAAGCGTAAAACCCGCGTCTTTTCTTCCCATTGTTTGACTTAAGACGCGGGATAATCTGTCCAGGCGAGCCGAGAGGCTTGCCCATAATTCACAGGAAGTAACTGCAAACATGTCTGATAACGCGAAAGCTAAAGGCCGCAAACGTTCACTACTAATACCGGTGTTACTGATTGTAACGCTGGCCGCTTGCAGCGTGGCAGGCTATGCAGTCTGGCGAATGATGAATAAACACGGGGATGACAAACCGGAAGCGGCGAAAGTTGAGCCACCGGCCGCCCCTGTATTTTTTGCAATGGATACGTTTACGGTTAACCTGGTCAATCCTGACAACGATCCCGACCGTGTGTTGTACGTAGGCTTTACCCTGCGTCTGCCGGATGAGGATACCCGTCGTCGGTTGAATGATTACCTGCCTGAGGTGCGCAGCCGTTTACTGCTGCTGCTCTCGCGTCAAAGTGCCGCTCAGCTTGCCACAGAACAAGGTAAGCAGGCCCTGGTTGAGCAGATCAAACAGGCATTGGCGCCACCGCTGGTAAAAACGCAACCGCCACAGGTGGTCAGTGACGTGCTGTTTACCGCCTTCATTTTGAGGTGATTTAATGGGCGATAGCATTCTCTCCCAGGCTGAGATTGACGCGCTGCTTAATGGCGACAGTGACAGCGCGGAAGTAGAGAACAGTTCCAAAGGGACCGATGGCGATATCCGTCCCTATGATCCTAATACTCAGCGTCGCGTGGTGCGCGAGCGTCTGCAGGCGCTGGAGATCATTAACGAGCGTTTTGCCCGTCATTTTCGTATGGCGCTGTTTAACCTGCTGCGCCGTAGCCCGGATATCAGTGTCGGTGCGATCAAGATTCAGCCTTACCATGAGTTTGCCCGCAATTTACCGGTGCCGACCAACCTGAACCTGATCCACCTGAAACCACTGCGCGGTACTGCGCTGGTGGTATTTTCACCGAGTCTGGTGTTTATCGCCGTAGATAACCTGTTTGGTGGTGATGGCCGTTTCCCGACCAAAGTGGAAGGCCGTGAATTTACCCATACCGAGCAACGCGTCATCCGTCGCATGCTGAAGCTGGCACTGGATGGTTACAGCGATGCCTGGAAAGCGATTTACCCGCTGGATGTTGAGTACGTCCGTTCGGAAATGCAGGTGAAATTTACCAACATCACCACTTCGCCGAACGATATCGTCGTCAACACCCCGTTCCAGGTCGAGATTGGTAACCTGGTGGGTGAATTTAATATCTGTATTCCGTTTTCAATGATTGAGCCGCTGCGCGAGCTGCTGGTCAATCCACCACTGGAAAACTCCCGTCAGGAAGATACGCACTGGCGCGACAATCTGGTGAAACAGGTGCAGCACTCGGAGCTGGAGCTGATTGCCCACTTCGCGGAAACATCCATGCGCCTGTCACGTATTTTGCAACTGAAACCTGGTGACGTCCTGCCCATTGAGAAGCCGGACCGCATCATTGCTCACGTCGATGGCGTACCCGTGCTGACCAGCCAATATGGCACCATGAATGGCCAGTACGCGCTGCGTGTTGAACACCTGATTAACCCGATTTTGAATTCGCTGAACGAGGAACAGCCCGATGAGTGACAGCAAAAAACCGTCCGATGATATTTCTGCGGACGACCTGTGGGCTGAGGCAATGAACGAGCAGGCAACCACCAGCACGCCTGATCCAACCGAGAACGTTTTCAAATCGTTTGAAAGCAACGGTGCCAGTGGCTCGCTGCAAGACATCGATCTGATTATGGATATCCCGGTCAAACTCACCGTGGAACTGGGTCGCACCAAGATGACCATCAAAGAGCTGCTGCGCCTGACGCAGGGTTCCGTGGTGGCTCTGGATGGCCTGGCCGGTGAACCACTGGATATTTTGATCAATGGCTACCTGATTGCGCAGGGCGAAGTCGTCGTCGTGAATGACAAATATGGCGTGCGTATCACCGACATTATTACGCCATCTGAACGTATGCGTCGTCTGAGCCGTTAAGCATGTTAAAGAACGCGCAAATTGGCCAGCCTGTTCATAGCCAGCCGGTGGTTTCTACCGGTTCGGTGATTGGGCAAGTCAGCAGCGTGCTGGCAGTGATTGTTCTGCTGATTCTGGCCTGTGGCTGGCTGGCAAAACGCCTTGGCTTTGCGCCCAAAACCGTCAACACCCAGGCGCTGAAAATTAGCGCCAGCGTGCAGGTGGGTCGTCAGGAGCGGGTGGTGATTGTTGACACCGCCGATGCGCGTTTAGTGCTGGGCGTCACCGCCCAGCAAATTACCCATCTGCATTCGCTGCCGCCGCTGCCACCTGAAGAGCTGGTGAACAAAACCGTGGCGCCGCAGGATTTTCGTCAGCTGTTCCAGAATCTGGTTAAACGTCCCGGAAAACCCCAATGATGCGTCGATTGCTTCCCCTCTTGCCGCTGCTGTTGCTGGCACCGGTTGCCCATGCGCAATTGCCAGGACTGGTCAGCCAGCCACTGGCAAATGGCGGCCAGAGCTGGTCACTGCCGGTGCAGACGTTGGTGTTTATCACCTCGCTGACCTTTATTCCGGCCATTTTGCTGATGATGACCAGTTTTACGCGCATCATCATTGTTTTTGGCTTGCTGCGTAACGCCTTAGGCACGCCTTCTGCCCCCCCCAATCAGGTTTTGCTTGGCCTTGCGCTGTTTTTAACCTTCTTTATTATGGCGCCGACCTTCGACAAGATTTATAGCGACGCCTATTTGCCGTTCAGTCAGGACAAAATCAGCATGGACGTAGCGATCGACAAAGGCGCTCAACCGCTGCGTGAATTTATGCTGCGTCAGACGCGTGAAGCCGATTTAGCGCTGTTTGCTCGTCTTGCCAACACCGCGCCGATTCAAGGTCCGGAAGCCGTACCGATGCGCATTTTGCTGCCGGCTTACGTCACCAGTGAACTGAAAACTGCTTTCCAGATTGGTTTTACAGTGTTCATCCCGTTCCTGATCATCGACCTGGTGGTTGCCAGCGTGTTGATGGCGCTGGGGATGATGATGGTGCCGCCGGCGACCATTTCTCTGCCATTCAAGCTGATGTTGTTTGTGTTGGTGGATGGCTGGCAGCTGCTGGTGGGTTCACTGGCACAAAGTTTCTACTCCTAGCGGCACACCTGGAAGTCGATGGCAACTCTCAATCCGGTCGGCCTGAAGGCCGCAACATATAACGCCAGGAGCGCAGCATGACACCCGAATCGGTTATGGTCATCGGCCAGGAAGCAATGCGAATTGCCCTGATGCTCGCCGCCCCGCTGTTGCTGGCGGCTCTGGTCAGCGGTCTGATCATCAGCCTGTTACAGGCGGCCACGCAGGTCAACGAACAGACACTCTCCTTTATTCCTAAGATCCTTGCCGTTGCCGCCACCGCGGTGATTGCTGGCCCGTGGATGATGAACCTGATACTGGATTACATGCGTAATCTGTTGACCAACTTACCTTATATCATCGGCTGATGATTAACCTCGATAGCAGCCAGCTGGTCCATTGGGTCGCGCAATTTTTCTGGCCGATGGTACGTTTGCTGGCACTCTTTGCCAGTGCGCCGGTGCTGAGTGAGAAATCCATTCCCAAGCGCGTGAAAGTGGGCCTCGCGGTATTGACGACCTGGATCGTCATTCCCGTGTTGCCTCCGGTAGAAGTCACGTTATTTACCCCCGCCGGTTTTTGGATCCTGTTACAGCAATTACTGATTGGTGTGGGGATTGGCCTGACGATGCAACTGGCGTTTGCCTCGGTGCGTATGGCCGGTGAAGTCGTGGGATTACAGATGGGCTTATCCTTTGCCACCTTCTTTGATCCTGGCAGCCGCCTTAACATGCCCGTGCTGGCGCGTTTTCTCGATATGCTGACCATGCTGCTGTTTCTGACCTTCAACGGACACTTGTGGCTGATTTCGCTGCTGGTGGACAGTTTTCATACCCTGCCGATTAACGATCAACCCCTCAACGCCAATGCTTTTATGGCGCTGGTGAAGTCCGCCGGGTTAATTTTCCTTAATGGGATGATGTTAGCGCTGCCCTTAATTGTTTTATTGCTCACGCTAAACATGGCACTAGGTTTGTTAAACCGTGTTTCACCACAACTGTCGGTTTTCGCGATTGGCTTTCCGATTACCTTAACGGTGGGGATCCTCAGCCTGGGTATGATGATGCCACTGCTCGCCCCCTTCTGCGAACATCTCTTCGGCGAAGTCTTTGATTTACTCGCGCAGTTTGTCTCAGAACTCTCCCGCGCACGCTAATTAACGATTCTGTAGAAGTTCTTATGCGATAGTTAAGTATTCAAAATCAATCTGTGCATTTTTCGAACCATATTTCTCAGAAATCAACTGAGGTTATTCTGATAAATGCGCATTTCAGGTGAAAATTATTCTTATTAAACGGCGCTTCGCGTATTTTAGTCAGACGATTCCTAAGGTGATAAACCTTGAGAATTGGTTGAATAAATGCTCAAAGGGCTGTTTTTAAACAAAAAAAATATTACAGCGATTTTTCTTGTCTAAATCCCTTTTTTCCGGCATTGTCAACACTCGCTGAAACGTCACACTTTCGCGATTCAAATGTTTTTAAGAATTGTCCTATCAGATTTGTCTGTGACTTGCGCGATAGTGACAGGGCTCTCAAAAACAGAGCGAATTACACACTTAATGCAAACTCCCGGCGATTCCCACTATCGCGGGGACAAGAGTGACGTGGAAGTAACACAACAAACTTCGCAGAAGGGTTCAGGGATAGAGTCATGATGGCGCACGGATATCATTCGCCAGTCTGCCGAGCAGAATAAAAAAGTGTCTTTGGAAATCTCTCTCGTACCGCAAACGCGTATTCATCGTTGATTTAAACGGATAACAAATTGGTGAGGGTCGCTATAATGCCAACGATTATTATGGATTCATGTAACTACACACGCCTGGGATTATCAGACTATATGTCGGCCAAAGGAGTTAAAAAGAAAAATATTACTCCGGTCTCTGATATTGAACAACTGCAACAAAGATGTGAACAGTTAAAGCCTGGTGTCGTATTTATTAACGAAGAATGCTTCATTCATGAATCCGATTCCAGCGATCGTATTCGTGCCATTATTATGCAGCATCCAGATACGCTATTTTTTATCTTTATGGCGATCTCGAACATCCATTTTGAGGAATACCTCTACGTTCGTAAGAACCTGATTATTACGTCAAAATCGGTGAAAACCTCGACTCTGGATTCACTGCTCGGTACTTACCTGCAAAAGAAACTCAGCGCTACCCCGCGTATTTCAGCAGGCCTGGATATTCACCCACTGACATTAAGTCAGACTGAATCAAATATGCTGAAAATGTGGATGTCAGGACATGACACCATTCAAATTTCAGACAAGATGCAAATTAAAGCCAAAACGGTATCGTCACACAAAGGTAATATAAAACGCAAAATTAAGACACATAATAAACAGGTTATTTATCATGTGGTGCGACTGACCGATAATGTGACCTCCGGTATTTATGTCAACGTGCGATAGTCCTGCATGTAAACAGTTTGAGTAAATAGCCGTAGCCGACAAAGGGCCAATCCGCAGATTGGCCCTTTGTCGTTTTGCCTGGATCTGCGAGCCAGGTCTCACTTCGCCCCCTAATCCTTTAGCCTGAACTGCCGATGCTTGTTCTCAGAACACCTACCCAAAATGAGAGCAAGGATATGAAAACAGCATCGATTGATGAGCAATATAAGCTCAGCATCTGGCAGAACCTGCGCCTGATGCCTCTTTTCAGCATGATCTTTGGTGGCATTCTGCTGCTTTTTGCCCTGTGTATCGGCCTCGCCAGCTATTTTTTAATCCAGAGTAATAATTCCCTCAACGATGCGACGGATGAAATTCAAATCCGTATGGGCATCTCTAATAGCTCGAACCATTTGCGTACCGCTCGTCTGAACGTGCTGCAATCCGGCGCCGCTGCCCGCATCGGTGAAATGGACGGCTATCGTGCCGATCTGGCGCGCACGGAGACCCGCATCAAGCAAGCGCGTGACGGTTTTAAAACTTACATGGACCGCAAGGCGAAAACGCCGGAGGATATCGCGCTGGATGCGCCACTCACCGCGGCATTCAATGACTATATCGACAAGGGATTGAAGCCGATGATTGAGTCGGCTAAGCAAGGCAGCTTCGAAGGAATCGTGGCGCAGGAAACCGACGTGACACGCAAGTTGGATGATGCGTATAACGCGGTATTACTGAAAGCGATAAAAATTCGTACTGACCGTGCCGAAGCGATCAACGCGGAAGCTGCGCACCAGTCCCGCGTCGGCTTTATTGCCATGGCTGTGGCCTTTGCTGCTGCACTGGTATTGGTGCTCCTCACCTTCGTCTTCCTCCGCCGTGTGGTGATCAGCCCGCTGCGTCAGTCGGTTGAGCGTATTGAGCGTATTGCGCAGGGCGATCTGACCGCACCGGAACAAGCGTATGGCCGTAGCGAGATCGGTAGCCTGTTGCATAATCTGCAACTGATGCAGGCCGCACTGGTGCGTACCGTAGGCACCGTCCGCGAAGGCGCCGTTGCCATCTATCAGGGTTCCAGCGAGATCTCAGCCGGTAACACCGATTTGTCTTCACGCACTGAGGAGCAGGCTTCCGCGCTGGAGCAAACCGCTGCCAGCATGGAACAGCTCACCGCGACCGTGAAGCAAAATGCGGAGAACGCCCATCATGCCAGTCAACTGGCTGCGGATGCTTCCGGCAAAGCCCGTAGCGGTGGTGAGTTGGTGCATGGCGTGGTGAAAACCATGAACAATATCTCTGGCAGCTCGAAGAAAATTGCTGAGATCACTAACGTCATTAACAGTATCGCCTTCCAGACCAATATCCTGGCGCTGAACGCGGCGGTAGAAGCAGCGCGTGCCGGTGAGCAAGGGCGTGGTTTTGCCGTCGTAGCGAGCGAAGTACGCAATCTGGCCCAGCGCAGTGCCCAGGCCGCGAAAGAGATTGAAACGCTGATTGCCGAGTCGGTTGATCTGATTAATAACGGTTCACATCAGGTGGGTGAAGCCGGCTCAACCATGGGTGAGATCGTCGAGGCGGTGCGTCGCGTCACCGATATTATGTCGGAAATTGCCGCCGCCTCCGATGAGCAGAGCCGTGGCATACAGCAAGTGAGTCTGGCGGTTACAGAGATGGACAACGTGACGCAGCAGAACGCCTCGCTGGTGGAAGAAGCCTCTTCAGCGGCAGCCTCGCTGGAAGATCAGGCGGGTCGTCTGACACAGGCCGTTGCGGCATTTAAACTTAACGATTCACCCGCATCGCGAGTGATGGCACCTTCATCAGGCACCCTGAAGGCCCCGACGCTGACACCGCGTCCAGCATTGGCTGCGGCGAACAGTAATGACAACTGGGAAACGTTCTAAACCCTCTCGCCGTCATTGATGGCAGCGGTTGATATGCATCAGGTGCACCTTATGTGCACCTGATTTTTTTATGCAGTCTTAAGCTTCCTCGTAGGGCTCAACAAACACCCCTTCCGCATGGTCGCTT
The DNA here is from genome assembly GCF_009830025.1 of Pantoea sp. Taur. Classification (NCBI taxonomy): domain Bacteria; kingdom Pseudomonadati; phylum Pseudomonadota; class Gammaproteobacteria; order Enterobacterales; family Erwiniaceae; genus Pantoea; species Pantoea sp. Taur. Next base: position 238,443 of record NZ_SZZZ01000005.1, on the reverse strand, counting down.
TCATTAAAGAACCAAATCCCCAGCGGATAATCCTCCAGCGCCACCAGGTACATGGTCCCTTCATTAAAACCTTCAACTGCCAGTACTGTACCCACGCGACGTGGGCCGCCATCGGTTTTTACCGTTACGCGGTCATTCACCTGCATTGATTACTCTCCAGATATTGTCCTGAATACAGTGTAACGGAAGAAAATGGCGGCTGCCTGATCCGGATCAGCGTCGGGCGATTACCCACACTGCATGCACAATGCCCGGGATATAACCGCACAGCGTGAGCAGGATATTCAGCCAGAAGGCACCGCCAAAGCCCACCTGCAGAAATACACCCAGCGGTGGCAGTAAAATCGCAATCACAATTCGAATAAAATCCATACTAACTCCCTGATATCACTTCTTTATCGTCAAGCTTTAAGCATAGCCGCAGATTCGATTGATGAGATGACAGACGGGTAAAGTTCTGTCAAACCGCGGCTTTTCACTTTCTTAACAGTACGCAGAGAGACTTCTGACGCGGGTAGCCCGTACACTTCTTCGTACTGCACCAACCCCAAAGGCGCAGTCAACCTAAAAGTAACAAGGATTTTTGCCCGCGCAGCGCGGGCTTTTTTTTGCCTGAAATCTGCCCTTTCCTGCCCATTCTTCCCGTTGTCTATACTGATAAAGAATCTCATCGCCTCTGGGAGGCCGACCATGACAACCGCAAAAGAGTACAGTGACAACGTGCAGCGCGAAGTGAACATTGACGTTGAAGCATTGCTGGAAGCGATTCAGAAGAAAACCTCAGGCGAGGTGAAAGAGTTTATGGAAGCGGAACACGCTCATCGGGTAAAAGTGAATGGTGAGGCTTATGACTCGTACACGGAACTGGCTGAAGCATTCGAACTCGATATCCGTGACTTCTCAATCACTGAAGTTAACCGCTGAAATCGATTTCATAAAAAAATACCCGGCGGGATGGCCGGGTAAAATAAATCAGTGAATTCGTTACACCAGGAAATTCTTAACACCTGAGTCAGACTACGCTTTAGTCAACACAAGACAAGTCCCAATCTTGCGTGTAAAACGAACAAAAATGCATTACCTTCCCCATTTGTTACCGAAAACACCGTGTGACTGCTGTGTTTCTTAAATGCACAACCTGTGCATGTCCCTTATTGTTACCGTTTTGTTTTAAGATTTATCCTGGAAATTGACGCAGCAGACTCGCAAAAAAGTGTGATCTTCATAACGCTATTATACTGATTACTCTCTGCTTTACGGACGCGCCTGGCGTAAGGAGTGTGTAGATGCTCAGACTTAACTCGTCGCTGATGATTGTGACCGATCTCGATGGCTCGCTATTGGATCATCATGACTACAACTGGGATGCTGCCAGTGAATGGTTGGCACGCCTGAAACAGCAGGCGATTCCTGTGGTGTTCTGTTCCAGTAAAACCGCCGCAGAGATGATCCCCTTACAGAAACGCCTCGGTCTTACCGGCACCCCTTTTATCGCTGAAAACGGCGCCTTTATTGCTTTCGATGGCGAGCAGATTGCGGCTGAAGAACCGGGCGAAAACTATCTGGCGCTATGCCGCTCGTTGAAAACCCTGCAACCCACCTTTCGTTTCGCCGGTTTTCACGACTTCAGTGATGCGGAAGTGGCCCGCTTCACCGGATTAACCCTGGCCGAAGCCAGCCAGAGCAGACTGCGCGATGCTTCAGAAGTCATACTCTGGCGCGATGATAGTGAAAAGCTGGAGGATTTTCGTATGGCGCTGACGGAACACAACCTGGCGCTCACCCAGGGGGGACGATTCTGGCATGTGATGCCCGCGGGCTGCGGTAAAGGCATCGCACTGCAGCAGCTACAGCAGCATCTCGAACAGCGCAGTGGAGAGAAGCGGACCACCCTCGGCCTCGGCGATGGCCCCAATGATGTGCCGATGCTGGAGCAGGTCGATTATGCCGTAGTGATTAAAGGATTCAGTAAAACCCCGGTGATCCTCACGCGCCGCGATCAACAAAATGTCTATCACACCGCGCATGCTGGCCCGCTGGGCTGGCGTGAAGGGCTGGACTATTTTCTCGCGCAACCCGAATAACCCTCTGACCTAAGGATGAGAAAATGAGTGATTTTTACCAAAATGGTGTCATTACTAACTTTCATAATCTCACCCAACGCAGCGTTGAATCGCTGGAAAAAGAGATGGTACGTTTCGCGCGTAAACGCAAAATGGGGCTAATCCTGCCTTCCCTGTTCTCAGAACTGGAAGGTCCGGCGCTGGATAACATCGTCAATGAGCTGGCCAAAGTGCCTTATCTGGATGAGATCGTCATCGGTCTCGATCGTGCTGACCGCGACCAGTTTCTCTTTGCTCGCGAGTTCTTTTCTCGTTTGCCACAACGCCATCGCATCCTGTGGAATGATGGACCGCGATTGAAAGCGCTGGATGCTGAACTGGATAAAGAGGGGTTGTCGCCGAGCCAGCCGGGTAAAGGACGCAACGTGTGGTTCTGCACCGGGTATACACTGGCCTCGGATCGCACCCAGTGCGTGGCGCTGCATGACTGCGATATCGTCACCTATGAGCGCAGCATGCTGGCGCGCTTGCTCTATCCGCTTGCCAATCCAGCTTTCCAGTATGAGTTCTGCAAAGGGTTCTACGCGCGCGTTGCGGACGGCAAGCTTAATGGTCGCGTAGGCCGCTTGCTGGTCGGCCCGCTGCTGCGTTCGCTACAAAAAGTGTATGGCCATTCTGAATATCTGGATTACCTCACCAGCTTCCGCTATCCGCTGTCTGGCGAATTCGCCATGCGCACCCATGTGCTGAACGGCATCAAGATTCCCGGCGACTGGGGGCTGGAAATCGGCGTGCTGTCGGAGATTTATCGCAACTACACCACGCGACAAACCTGTCAGGTGGAAATTGCCGATAACTACGATCATAAACATCAACCATTGGCAGAAGAAGATGGCACCGGCGGCCTGAAACGCATGAGCAATGATATTGTCCAGTCGCTGCTGCGCAAGCTGGCGACCATGGGCGTGCCACTCACCAGTGACTCATTCCGCGTGCTCAAAGCCACTTATTATCGCAATGCGCTGGATATGATGGAGATCTACAATCACGAAGCGACAATGAATGGCCTGAAGTTTGATCAGCATATTGAGGAAGCGGCGGTCGAGATGTTCACCCAGGCGATACTCGATGCCGGGCAATCCTTTATTGAGCGGCCCAATGAGAAACCTTTCATTCCCAGCTGGAGCCGCGTGCAATCGGCGTTTCCGGATATCCTGCAGCGGATTTATCAGGCGGTGGAGGAAGATAACGAAGGCAAGGTTTAATCTTCTGCCACCACGCGGTTGCGGCCGCCGGTTTTCGCCAGATACAGGCGGCGATCGGCGGTGGCTTGCAGGCTCTCGGCATGATAATCGCCCTGCTCTTCGCTACCGGTCACGCCTGCCGACAGCGTGACGCTGAACGTGGTGCTGGCATTCACCAGAATCGTTTTTGCCGCTAAACGCGCACGGATGCGTTCCGCAACTGCACTGGCATCCGCCAGCGTAGTTTCCGGCAGTACAATACAAAACTCCTCTCCGCCGATACGGCCCGCCACATCATATTTACGCAGCGTATGGCTAATCACGCCCGCCACCCGAATCAATGCCTGATCGCCTGCCGCATGTCCCCAGGTATCGTTCACTTTCTTGAAGTGATCGACATCCAGCTGAATCACCGCGAGGGGCGTTTGCTGCTGCTGGCTGCGGGCAGAGATCGCCACAAACTGTTCAAAGAACGCATTGCGATTGAGCAACCGCGTCATACCGTCGTAATTGGCACGCCAGGTGAGTTTGGCGGAGAGATCGTCCATGCGGCGCACCAGACGAATAATGACCTGATGCACGACCAGCAGTAGCAGTACAAACAGCAACCACATGCCGAGCAAGAACAGCGATACGCGGCCCAGTTCCTGTGACATCCCCTGCCTCAGGCTCTGAATATTCACGATATACGCGTCCACATTCTTTAATTTGCTCCAGCTGGCAAACTGGGTGCCAAGGCGCATCACACCTCCAGGCAGTTGCCGGATTCGGCTCTCCAGACGCTCCTGCTGTTCTGGCGTCAAGGGCTCATCGTTGGGTGCATGCAAGCGAGTGATTTCATTTAACGAGCGGTCCACCATGAGCAACTTGCCTTGTAGCAAGCTGTGTCGTGCTTCGGCCATCAGCCCATGTATCCGCGCCTGGGTGAAATCCATCGACAGTACACCGTACCAGTAACCATGACTGACGATCGGCGTGCTCACTGTCATCATTAAACCTTCGTTAAATTCACCCTGATAGGCTTCACTCCAGCGCAATCGACCGCGCTGCGGATTATCCGGTGCCTGATCGCGAAAATAGGGGCGCTCCGTCATGGTGGTATAGCTTTCTATCAGCTCTTGCGGACTTTGCGGAGGCCTTGAACTGATAAAAAAACCGGCGCGCGAGATATACCAAAAGCGTGAGTGAAAATCCTGTCCCGGGTCGCTGAACTGCATGATAAAGCTGAATTCCATGGCGGCGCGCAATTCCGCATTGATGTGATCGCTGTTGCGCAGCAGCAGGGGATCGCGCATTAACCAACTGTCACTCACGCCATTCAACGGCATACTGCGCAGGCTGGCCAACTTTAACTGCCAGGTCGTTTGCTGGCGCAATTGTTGAAAGCGGGTAATGGCTTCGCGCGTTTGACTCGAATCCAGCGGATGCAACAACGCATAGTTGAGCATTCTCTCGTAATACGTCAATTCATCGATGCTTTCCTGAAACCGGCTGTCGAGGTTTTTCTGGATTTCAGCCAGTTGTGCGCGCTGACGCTCCTCATAGTTATTTTTTAGCTCAATCGCTTCATGCACAGTAAGAAATGCAGAGAACAAAAAGACCGCCAGAAAGCAGAGATGCACCGGCAAAAAAGGATTACCTGTGCGTGGCGTCAAAGGCGAAGTGGGCATGGGCAACAGTTATTCAATAAAGGGCGGATGCGAAAAGTGTAGTCAGCAGGAGAAAAGTCGTACAGGCAGGGATCAAAGGAAAATCAGATAGGTAAAAACGCAACGGGACGGATTGACCGTCCCGCACACGCTTAGCTGGCCAGCTGGCGCGCTCCGGATAAGTGACTCAGTTCGTCACTACGGAACGCCTCGCGTCGCACGCTGTAGCCATCATACCAACGACACTCTACCATTCCGCTGGCATAGCCGGTCACCACCATCGTGGGTCCGCCCTCTTTGTGCTGAACTTCATCACTGATCGCAAAGGTCATACCGCGCCCTCCCTTTTTCCGTTGAATGAACGGATAAAGTTATAGCAGCTGCACCCCATTTACGCCTATAGGATAATGTTATTACTGTGACGAAATCGGAATAAGCAGTGTAAAATGTTGTTTATAAAAAAAGCCGATAAAAATTATTATCGGCTTTGAAACACTTTCCCGGGTGGGAAATCAGATTTTGCAACCTTCGCAGTCCGCTTCGTCGCTGATATCAGCCGGGACTTCATTGGCTTTTTCAGCCGCTTTCGCTTCAGCCTGTTCCAGCTGCGCATCGATATCAAATTCAAACATATCGTCGTTCATCATCGTTCTCCTGACCCGTGATTGATAAATTCCTGCGCTTTATACCGATTTACCGCGTACTTTCGCAACCAGATTTACCGCCAACAGCACGATCGACCCAATGATAAAGCCGAGTACCAGATTGGCACCGTTGCCCAGTAAGGCAGAGATAACGCCATGGAAGCCGCTGCTGTACTCCTCAATCGCGTGATGCAACGGCGCGATACCGTGCACAATAATGCCGCCACCGACCAGGAACATTGCCACCGTGCCCACCACCGTTAACACCTTCATCAACCAGGGGGCCAGCGCCAATAGCGCACCGCCAGTCGCCTGAGCCAGCGTGGAGGACTTTTCCCGCAGCCAGTATCCGAGGTCGTCGATTTTCACGATCATCGCCACGATGCCGTAAACACCAATCGTCACCAGAATCGCAATCCCCGCCAGAATCAGTACCTGATTCAACAGCGGCGCTTCAGAGACAATCCCTAAAGTGATTGCCACAATTTCCGCAGAAAGAATAAAATCTGTGCGTACAGCGCCTTTCACTTTATCTTTTTCGAACTGGCGCGGATCCTGCTGCGCCAGCTTATCCAGACGCTGTTGACGTGCCTCCGGGCTGCTTTCTGCCTTATCGTGATTCAGGCTGTGCAGCACCTTTTCCACGCCTTCATAGCAAAGGTAAGCGCCGCCCAGCATCAACAGCGGTGTGATTAGCCAGGGCGCAAACGCCGAGATAATCAGCGCCAGCGGCACCAGAATTAATTTATTAAGAAATGAGCCTTTTGCGACGCTCCAGACCACGGGTAATTCACGGTTGGCTTTTACGCCGGTGACCTGCTGCGCATTGAGTGAGAGATCATCACCCAATACGCCAGCGGTCTTCTTTGCCGCGACCTTGCCCATCACTGAAATATCATCAAGCAGCGTCGCAATGTCATCCAGAAGCGTGAGTAAACTGGTTCCTGCCAAAATAGTTATCCTTATTCCGGTTCGTGATCCTGACAACAGGGGCATCGCTCAACCGCCGTCACTGACATATCAGCGATGCCCGCACAGTCCCATTCGACGCGGAGTGTTTGCCCGGCAAGATCGCCAGCGTGCACATATTTGCTGACCGGACTTTCCGTCATTCCGCTGATCTCCTCGGTGGCCACCAGTTGCTCGCCTAAATAAATGCGTGCCGTTGCATGGGTGTTCACCATCCGCTCATCACGGAGTTGATACAGGCGTTTGACCGTCAGTTTGATGCTGCTCATGGCTCGATTCCGCGTCCCAGAGAAAGAGAAGATCTAAACCGTTATGGCGGCTAAAAGCAACAATCGCACGCTATTCAACACGATAGTGATGCAAGCCTTGATGATCGATTTCGCCACTGTGCATGGCGGCCAGCAGCCACTCTTCCAGTCGTTCAATCAACGCCTCATCTTCCAGGCGCAATTTTCCGCGCAGCGCGCACTCCCAGACAATCAGTACCTTCCAGCCGCTTTGTTGTAATTGGCCGATATAACGGCGGTCGCGTTCAACGTTGCTGTTAATTTTGCCGTTCCAGAACTCAGTGCGCGTGGCAGGCATCTTGAATAAATAGCAGTGATGACGATGCCAGAAGCAGCCATGGACAAAGATAATCGCCCGCTCGTGTGGCAAAACAAAGTCTGGCCGACCCGGCAACGCTTTATCTTGTACACGATAGTTGAAGCCACGATCTTTCAAAATCAACGCGATACGCTGCTCAATCGCCGTGTCCTGATTGCGAATGGCACGCATATTTTTGCTGCGAATAGCTTGCGAATGGACGTCGACCATGGCGTCTCCTTTTTATTGGGGCTTCTACAACTTTAGCGGTTTGGCGTGAAAGCGAAAGGCACGCGCAACAAGTGTGTGAAGACGCGAGGAGTGATAGCATAGCGGCTTCACTGTTAAGGAAAAACGCATGCTTGCTATCGATCCCGCCGCGACGGTTTCACCCTCCTCATTTTCTTCCCCTTCGGATGACGCCACATCGCTGTTAATGCAGGTCCTCGATATCTATGCCGCACGCGATGTGGTGCAAACCTTAACCGAGGCGGGCGGATGCGACTGGAGCGTGCCGCGTATGAATCGCATTCGCCAGGGCAAAAGCGCCGTTCCTGCCCTTTCCAGCGATGAAGTCAGCAGTCTGCAAGCGTTATTACCTTCGCGCCCTGCACATTACGCCGCGCCTAAATTTCAATTTGTCGATCTGTTTGCCGGCATCGGCGGGATTCGTCGTGGTTTCGAGCAAATTGGCGGCCAATGCGTGTTCACCAGTGAATGGAATAAAGAAGCGGTCCGTACTTATAAAGCCAATCACTATAGCGATCCGCAACGGCATCAGTTCAATAGCGATATTCGTTTGGTGACGCAGCCCGCAGGACTCACTGACGAACAGGCGATTTATCAGCACATCGATCAAACCATCCCCGATCATCAGGTGCTGCTGGCGGGTTTTCCCTGCCAGCCGTTTTCACTGGCCGGCGTCAGTAAAAAAAATGCGTTAGGTCGTGCGCACGGTTTTGAGTGTGAAGCGCAGGGCACGTTGTTTTTCGATGTTGCCCGCATTCTCGCTGCCAAAAAGCCGCCGTTCTTCGTGCTGGAAAACGTGAAAAACCTCAAGAGTCATGACAAAGGACGCACCTTCGCCATCATTATGGCGACGCTGGATGAACTTGGCTACGACGTTGCCGATGCGGCCGATAGCGCAACACCCGATGCGAAAGTGGTGGATGCGCGCCATTTCCTGCCGCAGCATCGCGAACGCATTGTGCTGGTCGGCATTCGCCGCGACACCGGATTGAGCGACGGTTTTTCACTGCGCGCGCTTTCACAACTCTATCCGCAGCAGGTGCCCACGCTGCAAAGCTTGCTGGAGCCGACGCCAGATGCGAAATACATCCTGTCGCCGACACTGTGGAACTATCTCTATCAATACGCCAAAAAGCACAAAGCCAAAGGCAATGGCTTCGGCTTTGGCCTTAACGATCCCCGTAATCCCAACGTGTGTGTTCGCACCCTGTCCGCGCGCTATTATAAAGACGGCTCAGAAATTCTGATCGACCGCGGCTGGGATCAGGCGCAGGGGGAAGCGGATTTCCAGCACGCCAGCAATATGGCTCTGCGTCCGCGTCGGTTAACACCGCGCGAATGCGCCCGACTGATGGGATTTGAGGCACCGGGACAAAGCCAGTTCCGTATTCCGGTCTCGGATACCCAGGCATATAAGCAGTTTGGCAACTCCGTGGTGGTCCCGGTTTTTGCTGCTGTGGCACAGTTACTTTCGCCGCTTATCGAACAACATCTTAGCCAAAACACTTAGCGCCACAGGTCCACAATTTCCTTTAGGGACGCGTATTATGCTGTTTTGCGCTGAAACGCGTCTATTGTCACCAAACTGTCACGCCCGCTCTCAATACTCCTTTTTATTTTTGGGGGCGTTAGATGTCACTCCTTTCTGTAATCTCGTTACCGCTGCGTTTACGTACACGTCTTACCTGGCGCTTGCCGCTTTGGCTCACCAGTCTTCGTAACCAGTTTTTGCTGTTTATCGTGCTGTTCTGTCTCCTGCAGTTCGCGGGCGTACTGCTGCTCAGCAATCACGTTAATCAGACGCAAACGTCACTCCAGCAAGCCAACCAACTGCGGGAAAGATTGGCCCTGCTGGATAAAGCACGTATCGAATTGCTCACCGCCAGTGATAACAGCCACCGTGCTGGCATCTATTTAATGCAGGATCAGCAAAGTGGCTCAGTCGATAGCTGGAAAAGTCTGGCGGCCGCCTCTGATGATTCGTTAAAAAAAGCGCAGGCACTGTTCACCGCCTACCATGCTAAAGCAGACAGTCCGCTGGCTCAGGGCTTTGCGATGTTAGCGGAAGGTTTGCAAGAGCAGTTGAAAGGGTTAGCGGCCAATGACATCAATGCCTTCTTTATGGTGCCGATGCAGGCATTCCAGCAGCAGTTTAACGATGCCTGGTTCAGCGAGATTGAACAAGCCAACCATCAGTTGAGCAGCGTCAATCAAAATACCCTCAGTACGCTAAAGCAGAGTCGCAACATGTCGCTGATCGTCAGTGCCATTTTGATGGCGCTGCTGGTGCTGGCCTCCAGTCTGTTGATGCGCGGCGTACTGTTGCCGCTGCGTCGTGCCAACCGGCAGCTGGAGCAGATTGCCACCGGTGATTTAGTCCCGAGTCATGATACGCCACGCCGCCAGTGCTTAGAGACGCGCCAGCTGTTTCAGTCGATCGAATCAATGCGTTTCGGTCTGCAGCAGATTGTCAGCGACATTAATACCGTTGCTGTGAGCGTGGCGGCGGGTGCAGAAGATATGCAGCAGCATAATGAACAGGTGATGCAGCAACACCAGGCGCAGAATGCCAGCTTCCACCATCTGTCACAGCGTTTACATCGCGTGTCTGAAGAAGTCGAAATTGGTGCGCAGTTCTCGCAGCAGGCCACGCAGGAGGCACAGTCAGCTGATGCCCTGATGCGCAACTGCGCCACGGAAGTCGACAATATGGAACTTAAAATGCAGCAGATCGTTACAGCTTCGGGTGATATCGCCGGAATTGTGGGCATGCTGGATAGCCTGTCGATGCAAACCCGTTTGCTGTCGTTGAATGCCGCGATTGAATCCGCCCACGCCGGATCGTACGGTCGCAGTTTCTCCGTTGTCGCCAAAGAGATGGGGCTGCTCTCGCAAAAGAGTGGTGAATCAACGCGTCAGATTGATGGTTTAATTCAGCACACTCAGCAGCATGTGAATGATGGTTTTGACAAAGTGAAAGCGCTTGAAGTGTTGTTTACACAAATCAGCGGTGCGGTTTCGGGGGTCGTAACGCAGCTCGATGAGTTGCAGCAAAATAGCACGGCGCAAAGTCACCGCGTCAGTAAAATTGCGCATGAAGTGGTGGAGATGAGTAATCAGCTACAGCAAAACGAAGCGCTCAACGCCCATCAGGTCAATTCGGCTACGCAACTGCGTGAACTCTCTGATCGCCTCGCCCAGCGGGCACAGCAATTCCGCGTTGATGCCGCTTGAGTACAAAGATAAAAAAAACCCGTCAATGACGGGTTTTTTATATCGCTTATTTTTTCTTTTTGCCTTTCTTCAGCAGTGCACGTACCTGCTTCAGTTCAGACGCGGAGAGCTGTTCAGCCACCGCTTCTTCGGTATTCAGACTATCAACAGCCGGTTGCTCAACCGCATGTAAACTGGCCTGCAGGCGGTTAACGATCTCCTGACTCATGGAGATTTGGTTATCGGCGGCTAACTGTTTGATGTGCTCTTTCAGCGCCGGGTCAATTTTAATGGTTAAGTTAACGGTCTCGGTCATCTTCATACTCCCTTTTGATTTACAACAACGTAGCGGAAGAAGATGAAAGTTAACAGACTGTCATAAAAATTTAATATTAAGAGTGTATAGGGCTGAAATCCCTTAATACCGACTCATCAATGCTGGTGAGATTGCCCTGCAATTCCGCGCATAGCTTAGCCATATAGTGCACCAGGAAATCTGCGTTATGTTCCGCCAGCAGGCGCCCCGCTTCGGTTTGCATGGTTTCGGGCAAGCGTAAAAGTTTCTTCTGGAAGTGATCCAGCGTCCATTTCACATCGTCTAATTCACGCTCTTTTCCTAATGGATCCTCGCTGTCAAACAGCGGACGGCCCAACGCCCCGGCCGTATAGAAAACACGTGCGAGGCCGATAGCACCCAGAGACTCGAGGCGATCGGCATCCTGAACAATTTTTGCTTCCAATGTCAGTGGCGTGATGCGTGCGCTGAAACTGTGCGCCTGAACGGCATGGGCGACGCCCTCGAGCAATTCCAGGGGGAAATCGGGAAAGTCCTGCTGCAAAATTCGGCGTGTCTCTTCAGCGGCATAGGTGGAAGCCAAATGGCGCTCTGGATGGTTTTTGGGAAGGTTAACCACATCATGGAAGTAACAGGCGGTGAGGACCACCATAGGATCGGCTGCACTGTGCTGCATGATGCGCGTGGCGCTCATCCAGACACGACGCAGGTGCGCGATATCATGGGCTTTATCATCGTGCAGCCAGTTTTGCTGCAGCCAGTTCTCGTAGCGTTGTTGCCAGCGGGTGAGTGACATCGTGCTTCTCCTTATTGCTGTTATAAAAGCACCGCCAATTCAGGGTGCTGCTCCTGGGGACATCATAGCGGTCTGGTCGTGACACTTTTTTTACATCCTTCCTGGATGTGCAAAGCGTAAAAATGCGATCCCGATCTTGTTATAGCGCTGTTAATGTCGCTTTCCCAGCGGAGATCACGTTTTAGGCATTTCCTTAGCGTCATTTCAGTTAAATAACTCTGTTAAACAGGCGTAATCTATTTCTGCCATCAACAGTATTCACGCTTTTGAATTATTCCAGTTAATGATGCTAACTATCACAAGGTAAAAGCGATAAACGCTAACGGGAAAATCTGAAAAGATTCCCATGCAGGCCGTTATAACGTACTGTATAGGGGATATTTCTGGTTCTCTCTCGCCTGAGAAGGCATTTCCAGCATGTATTTTGCTTAAGCGCCATTTTTAAAACCGGAATATGCAGGAATAGCCTGATACTGAGGCGACAAATTATTAAGCAAATTGATTCAAACCCATTATGCTAACTCTCACATCTGCTGATGCGGGTGATTCGTCGAAGTTTTCCGGGTGAGTAACACTACATGAGGTACGTAATGAAAGAACGGCCGATTCTTTTTTCCGAACAGCGGGTCCGCGCCCTGCTGGTTGGCCAGCAGACGCAAACCCGGCGCATTATGAAAACCCAGGCTTTTGGCCCAGGCCAGGATCATCACGAAGGCGTGCATGCATTTGACGTTAGCGCCAACCATCTGCATGGCTATAAATTGATGTCGATGGCAGATGTCAGCTCTCACTGCCCGTTTGGCCAGGCGGGTGACCGATTGTGGGTGCGTGAAACCTGGCGCGGCCCCATCGTGCCAGAAGAACAACTCGCCGAATATGAACGCGATCCACTGCCGTTCCGTAGCCCGGCTTTCTGTCAGTATCGTTCCGACAGCAATGAACTGGGTCAGTTGGATGAAGATGTGGAGCACGCCGAGCAGTTTGGTTGGCAAACGGCGATTCATATGCCGCGCTGGGCCAGCCGTATTGATTTGGCGATTACCTCGGTACGTGCTGAAAAGATTCAGGACATCAGTGAAGATGACATCATGGCTGAGGGCGTACAAACGGATACGCACTTCCTGAATAACTTCTTCACGATGAATATGAACGCAGAATCACCGAAAGAAGCCTATCGTAAAGCGTGGCAGAAGCAGTATGGCGCCACCAGTTGGGAAGTGAACCCGTGGGTATGGGTGATCGAGTTTCAACGCGTTGATCGCGAGAGTTAACTGTCTTCAGCCCTCACCCGCCTGGGTGAGGGCAATTTTCCTGCTTTGCCATCTTAATCACAGAAAAAACCTGCAGTAACTGATTGAATACACGGCTTTGATTCCGCGCTGGCATTTTTCTTTTTGTCGCGCCAGGATAACCCTTTCCGCCCTGCAGAGTGAGTCGAGCGATGTTCAAATGGCCATGGAATGCGCAGGTAGATACCACTGTCACGGCGCTTCCCTGGCAACAGGCGCTGGCGCAACCGATCTTTTCACTGCTCACGACTGAAGAGCAAAGCGCCCTGACCACGCTTGCCCAACGCTTTCTGCAACAAAAAAAAATCTCGCTGTTGAATGGGCTGCAACTCGATGAACGGCAGCTGGCACGTCTTGCCTTACTGTTTTGCCTGCCCGTGTTGAAGCTCGGTCTGGAGTGGCTGGATGGCTTTCATGAAGTGTTAATTTATCCCGAACCGTTCAATGTCGATGACCGTTGGGAAGACAGCAGCGGCTTAGTCCATCAGGCTCCAGCGGTGCATGCCGGTCAAAGCTGGACGCAAGGCCCGGTGGTATTAAATGCGTTGGATATTCAGGACTCTTTCGATCTTTCCGGCTACAACCTCGTCATCCATGAAATTGCGCATAAACTCGATGCACGCGGCAGCGGCTATACCAGCGGTATTCCCGTCATTGCCTTACGAGATGTCGCCCAATGGGAGAAGGATTTGCTACAGGCGATGGAAGAGATAGAGGCGGAAGTGGAATTGGTGGGTGAACAGGCGGCAACCATCGATCCCTACGCCGCCAGCGATCCCGCCGAGTGCTTTGCCGTGCTGTCGGAGTACTTTTTCAGCGCCCCAGATTTACTGGCGGATCGCTTCCCTGCGATGTATCGCCACTTACAGCAGTTTTATCGCCAGGACCCGATGGCGCGTCTTGCAGCAGGTTCTGCTTAAATCGCGATCGCTTTGTACTATTGCTAGCCAGTTGAATACAAATGTATTTTTAGCTGTTGACACATTAATGAGGTGCCATTAATATGCGCCTCGTTCACACGATTCCTCTGTAGTTCAGTCGGTAGAACGGCGGACTGTTAATCCGTATGTCACTGGTTCGAGTCCAGTCAGAGGAGCCATATTTAGAGAAACCCGCTCAGGGAAACCTGAGCGGGTTTTTTGCTTTTCATCACGTTGCGTTCCCTCGTCTCTAAAAAACTGGCATCGACATCCTGTGCCAGATTCTGATTGCAAAAGGGTCATGTTTGAACCTTTCATACCCTTTTATGTATTTTGACGCCGACGTTCTCAATGAAAACACGCCAAAGGTTCAAAAATGAACCTTTGAGCCATCAGGTTGTGTACGTGCACTCGGCAACCTGCCCTCATTCGCTACACTTCCGTCCAACCCCGCAGCAGGTTGTGATACATGTTCAGCAGAGACAGCAGCTCCTCGCTATCGCCATGACGCGCTTTAAGGCTTTGGATATTACGATCCAGTTCGAAGAGCATGGCGCGTTGCTTATCATCACGCACCATCGACTGAATCCACAGAAACGATGCCACACGTGCGCCGCGCGTCACCGGTGTAACACAGTGCAGACTACTCGAAGGGTAAAGCACCAGATGTCCGGCAGGCAATTTCACCTTATGTTGACCATAAGTGTCTTCAATCACCAATTCGCCGCCGTCATAACTGTCAGGTTCACTGAGAAACAGCGTGGCCGAGAGATCGGTACGCATCCACCCGGCAGCACCATTATGTCTCACCGCGCCATCAACGTGAAAACCGTAGGTTTCACCCTGTTCGTAGCGGTTAAACAGCGGTGTAGAAATAGAGCGCGGCAGTGCAGCAGAAAAGAACAGCGGGTTGTTGTTCAAAGCCTGCATCACTGCTGTTTGCAACCGATCATAAAGCGGCGTACGCGTATCAATCTGCTGATTATTTTTTACCGTTGCGCCCTGGCTGCCCACCGTGGCGCGTCCGTCAATCCATTCGGCCTGTTGCAGCAGCGAACTGAAATTTGCCACCTCTTCAGGCGTCAGCACTGCAGGAATGTGATACATCATCGCGGTGTTCTCTCATAAATAGGGGCGCGAACGCCCCACGTTGAATCTTAGAAATGTACGTTTGCCGTTAACAAGAAGGTACGTGGCTCACCCGGATGGTAGCGGTATCCACTCTTATTGATGGAAGCCACATAGTGGGTATCGAAAATATTGTACGCGTTGAGCTGCAGATCGAAGTTGTTATTAACCTTGTAGCCCAGCTTCGCATCTGCCACCCAATAACCTTCAGTATGGTCTGGCGTGCCTACCGCGCCATCGCTGCCGCGACGCAGACTGCCCACGTAACGCGCCCCCGCACCAACAGAAATCGCATCAGTGGCCTGATATTGCGTCCACAAGGTGAAGGCGTGTTTCGGTGTATAAGCGATAGCAGATGAACCATCCTGAGCGACGGCTGCGCCCTCTTTCACCGAAGCGTGCTGCTGGGTGTAACCGGCAATCACTTCCCAGTCTGGGGTGATGTTGCCGGTAGCTGAAAGCTCATAGCCCTCAACGCGTTTTTTACCGGTTTGCGAGTAAGTGCCGTCGTCGTTGGCGTCCACTTCATTCTCGATATCGGTACGGAACAGTGCAGCATTCAACAGCAGGCGTTTATCCAGCACCTGCCACTTGGTTCCCACTTCGCTAGATTTGGCTTTTTGCGGTTTGAAATCAGTGCGGTTAGCACTGTTACCGGAGCCACCTGCCGCCAGCGCAAAGCTGCTGCCGCCTGGAGGCTGCTGAGAAATAGCATAGTTGACGTAAACATTGCCCTGCTCGGTCAAACGATAGAGCGCACCCGCTTTCCAGTTCACCAGATTGCCAGACTTGGCCGTATCAACGGTGGTGAGCGGCGTGCCACGTGCGATGCCCGTTGGACACGCCAGCGCACCGCGCCCGCTGCCGCCACACGCCGTAGCACTGTCATAATCAGTGTGATAGCTATCAAGACGAATGCCGCCGTTCAGCTCGAAGTTTTTGGTTATAGCCAGCGTATCGAAGGCATAGATTCCGGTGGTATCGGTCTGCCCGTTGGCATTGGCGCCGTTGCGATCCAGACCTCCCACAGAAATGCTGCTGATCGGATGGTAGATATTAACCGCAGGCGCAGTAATGGCGTTGACGCCGTAGTTGGTCTGATTTTCACGCGTGAACTCCACGCCAGCACTGACATCGTGCCCCACTGAACCGGTATAGAATTTCGAGGTAATATTGGTCTGGTTAGTAAGGATGCGGTTACTGACATCTTTCAGGTTTGCGTTGCGCGTCCAGGTCCAGGTGCCAACATCATTAGGATTTGGCGTGGTAATGGTGCTGCCCATTACCGCGGTCAGCAGATACTCCTGCTTCACTCGCGACCAGCGCGTGGTGTTGCGAATCGTGGTGCTGTCGCTAAGATCGTGCTCGAAGCGAATAGTGCCGCTATCGGTGGTGGATTTGTCGAAATCGGAATCGGTGCCGTAATAATTACTGCTCGCCACTTTACCCGAATGATTAAGTGCAGAGGTAGCTGCAGTCGGTGACGAGTATCCCGGCAGGCCGATGGTCGGAATGCCGCCATCTGGCGTGTTGTTCTGATGCACATGCAGATAGTTCAGATACAAACGCGTTGACGTATCCAGACCGAATGCCAGTGAAGGCGCGACACCATAACGCTCATTTTGCACATTATCGCGTGCGGCATCGTGGGTTTTCTCGCCCATAAGATTGAGGCGAAACGCGCTGTTGTCGTTGAAGGCCTGGTTATAGTCCAGCGTACCGCGGCGCATCCACGCACTACCGACACTGGCCGACGCATCCAGGCCCGTATCCAGACGAGGCTGCTTACTGATCATGTTAATTGAACCCGACGGCGCGCTACGACCGTAATCAGTGCCAGACGGCCCTTTAATCACTTCAATCTGCTGAGTATTAAAGGTATCGCGTGTCACGCTACCAATATCACGAATGCCGTCCACGTAAATGCTGTTTGAAGTATCCATGCCACGCATATACACGGCATCACCGGTCGAAGAACTGCCATTTTCCCCGGCGTAGAACGCCCCCACCCCCGGCACATTTTTCAGCGCATCGGTCAGGTTATTGACACCTTGATCTTTGATCACCTGATCAGGAATGACCGTCATGGTGCGGGTGGTATCCACCAGCGGACGGGTAAATTTGGGGTCGGCAGAAGTATTAGGCGCATACAGAGAAGGCGTTTGCGCCGTCACCACTAAAGTGTCGTCAGATTTTTTGTTGGCATTATCAGCGGCCAGAGCAGCAGCAGGAGAAATACCAATACATAGCCCGGTGAACAGGGTCAGCGAATTGAAACTGCCAAACGGCAAATTGCGATTGTTATCCATTTTAAAAAGTAAATTTCTTATCGTTATTGACGGGCTTATTGCATCAAGCAAACCAAAACACTCAAGGTGCCATGATCTCCACTGCCTTGAGATGCAACACCTAAACGATAACGCCAATGGTTATCATTTACTTTTTTATTCTTGCATGAAGCGCAACGGCTTGGGAATACATTTCTTTACGGTAGCCTTACATAATTAATACAATCAGTGCCAGCAGGAGGGTTGCGTCAGGGTTTGCTCAAGAAGTCGTCAGGAAGGGCTAATATTCAGGCACAAAAAACCCGCTGGACAGGGCAGCGGGTTTTTAAGCAGCGCGCACAGTTCATTCCAGTAACTGTATCGCATAGCGTGATGCAGGCGTTCATCGCTCATAGTAGCGATACACCGACGGATGGAATTCAATGCCATAAAGTTGGCTGACCGGAATCAGCAAATCAATATGATTGCTGAGATCGAACTCACGCTCTTCAGCGGGTTGTGATGTGGCGTTGATCAGGCGATGGAACCACTGTGACAGCGTCGTTTTCATCGTCAGGTTCTCCAGTAATGGTTGACCCTGACAGTAAAACCTAACTTGCTTTATAACCAAAACGATAAGATATGCGATTGAATCCCAATTAATGCATATATTGAAGGCCGCCGTCTGCTACGACGGCCAACTCCGTTATGCCCGGCTCTTCGCCAGCATACGACGGTAATTATTGAGCCATTTGCCGCTGGTCAAACGGAACCAGAAGAACACACCGCGCACTGTCCAGTCGAGGAACATGCCCAGCCACACCCCGACCACGCCCATACCGAGCATTATCCCCAGCACGTAGCCGGCAACCACGCGCGCACCCCACATGCTGAACATCGACACATACATGGTGTATCGCGCATCGCGCGCGCCTTTCAAACCAGCAGGCAGCACCCAGGATGCGGTCCAGATTGGCATAAAGGCAGCATTAAGCCAGATGAGGTGTTTGGTGACTTCAATAACTTCAGGATCGCGGGTGTAGAATTTAGCCAGCGTGCCCGCCAGTGGTACGGTGATCAAGGCCAGTGTGCACAGCCCAATCATCGCCAGCCAGAACACATGTTTAATCTGCCTTTCCGCCTGCATCACCTGATTTTTACCCAGCCGCTTACCGGTAATGATGGTGGAAGCCGAACCGAGGGCGTTGCCCGGAAGGTTAATTAACGTGGCAATGGAGAAGGCGATAAAGTTACCGGCGATTTCATTGGTGCCCATGCCTGCCACAAAGATCTGCGTCAGCAATTTACCGCCGTTAAACAGCACTGACTCAATACTGGCCGGCACCCCGATCCCCAGCACTTCCATCAGGATGTTGCGATCCCAGCGACGGAAATAGCTGGCGATGCTGATTCTTAACGCCGGCGTAATGCCACGATACAGCACATAAATGGCCGCCGCCGCGCCGATATAGCGTGAGATGGTTAATCCTAACCCGGCCCCAACGAAGCCCATCCCTTCCCACCCCATCGCACCATAAATCAGTACGCTACTGATCACGATGTTAAGGATGTTCATGCCGCCATTAATCAGCATCGGAATTTTAGTGTTTCCCGCTCCGCGTAGCGAGCCGCTACCGATCAGGGCGATCGCCGCGGCTGGATAGCTCCACGCCGACGTTTGCAGGTAGCTCAGCGCCAGTTCCTTCACCTTGGGTTCCGCGCTGCCCGCGATAACATCGATAATCAGATGTCCCCAGATCTCAATCACGATCACCAGCACGAATGCCAGCACCGTCATCAAGCCCAGCGACTGCCGCGTAGCTGCGCGCGCACGTTTGCCGTTGCGCTTGGCGAGGCTAAAGGCCACCACCACCGTGGTGCCGAGATCAATCGCCGCAAAGAAGGAGATAATCACCATGTTGAAGCTGTCGGCCAGACCGACGCCCGCCATCGCCTCTTTCCCCAGCCAGCTCACGAGGAAAGTACTCAGGACGCCCATCAGCATCACACAGAGGTTTTCAATAAAGATGGGCACGGCTAATGGGGTAATTTCACGCCACAACAGCGTGCGATAAGAGCGACGTTTCGGATACCACGCCGTATTTCTGACCGCCCGCATCACTGCTACGCCAGGATTTTGCAAGGGAGTACCAAATCACTTTGGAGAGGAAGAAGAGTAATAATGATGATAGGCCACTGAGAAATATGCAAAGTGTTTCCCATCACCATTTAATCATTATTACAAACTTTTTGTCGCCACCACCGCAGGATCCGCTGCACCACCGAGATAAGCGCTGCGCACCTCATCATTATTTAGGAGTTCTTCCCCACTGCCGCTCAGTTTGATCTCGCCGTTGACCATCACATAACCGCGATCGGCCAGTCGCAGCGCATGACGGGCATTTTGTTCTACCAGGAACAACGTCATGCCCTGCTGGGTAAGTTCGCGCAGGATATTGAAAATCTGCTTCACCACAATCGGCGCCAGACCCAGACTCGGTTCGTCCAGCAGCAGCAGTTTTGGGCGACTCATCAGCGCCCGCGCAATCGCCAGCATCTGCTGCTCGCCACCGGAGAGCGTCATCGCACGCTGTTTGCGGCGTTCGAGCAGACGTGGAAACAGCTGGTACATCCGCTCCTTGTCCTCTTTCACAAAACGGTCGCCCACCGCAATCGTACCCATCAGCAGGTTCTCCTCCACTGTCATATCGGGAAAGATGCGACGGCCTTCGGGCGCTTGTGCAATGCCGCTGGCGGCGATGAAATGGGTGCTGCGATGGCTGATCGACTCACCACGTAAGCGAATGTCACCACTGGCAATGCGCGGCTGGCCAAAAATCGACATTAGCAGCGTAGATTTTCCCGCGCCGTTAGCACCGATCAGCGCCACCGTTTCCCCCTGGTTTACCGTCAGGGAAACCTGCCTGAGCGCCTGAACCGGACCATAAAACACGTCCACCTGTTCAAAACTCAACATCGGTTCAGTCATGGTCGCTCTCCTCATCTGCGCCGAGATAAGCGGCGATAACGTTGGGATCGTGGCGAATTTGCTGCGGCGTCCCCTGTGCAATGACATCGCCATGATCCAGTACCACAATGTGATCGGAGATGCGCATGACCATCGGCATGTCGTGCTCAATCAACAACACGCTGATACGGTGATCAGCGCGTAAGCGATGCAATATCTGACTCAGCGCATCGGTTTCGACCGGGTTTAATCCCGCGGCCGGCTCATCCAGACAAATCAGTTCCGGTCGCGTGCACATGGCACGCGCAATCTCCAGTCGGCGCTGCTGACCATACGAGAGCGTGCCAGCCAGTCGATTGGCGCTGGAGACCAAATCCACATTTTCCAGCCAGTAAAAAGCGCGGTCTAACGCGCGATTTTCCGCTTCGCGATAACCACGGGTATTCAATACGCCGGCCAGCAGATGACGATTGACCTGCATGTGCTGCGCCACCAGCAAGTTCTCTACCACCGACATCTCGCGGAACAAGCGGATATTCTGGAAAGTACGCGCCAGGCCGGCCCGGTTAACCAGATGTGCGCCGCCAAACATTTTGTACCACACGCGCGAACCCAGCCGCGCCGGATGAAGCCAGTCCTGCGGATGAATTTTTTGCCCCAGCACCTGGATTACATCGGTACTGCGCTGTTGGGCATTGAGTATGATGCGCCCGCCGGTGGCGCGATAAAACCCGGTCAGGCAGTTGAACACCGTGGTTTTTCCCGCCCCGTTCGGGCCGATTAATGAGGTAACCGAACCGCGCGCCACAGAAAGGCTGACATCGTTCAGGGCTTTGATGCCACCGAAGCGCATCATTAAATGCTCAACTTGTAGAATGGCATCACTCATGGCGCACTCCTTTCCGCAGCGGAACACCCACACGTGCAGTACGAACCAATCCGCGTGGTCGCCAAATCATCATTAACACCATCAGCATGCCAAACAGCAGCACACGATATTCGGCAAAACTTCGCAGCAGTTCAGGCGCGACCGTCAGTACAAAAGCGGCAAGCACCACGCCCAGTGTCGAGCCCATTCCCCCCAGAACCACAATCGCCAGGATTAACGCCGATTCGAAGAAAGTAAAGGAAGTTGGATTCACGAACCCCTGATAGCTGGCGAAAAACACCCCGGCAATCCCGGCCGTCGAGGCACCCAACATAAAGGCGGAGAGTTTGACCAGTACATGATTAAGCCCCATGGCGCGGCAGGCAATTTCATCTTCCCGCAATGCCTCCCAGGCGCGGCCAATGGGCATGCGCGTTAACCGATGCTTGATCAGCAGCACCAAGAGCACCACGAGTACCAGCACCACATAGATGAAGATGAATTTCATATTAGGGTTGTAATCGAGATGCAGAAACTCGTGATAAGGCACGCCCCCGTCCCGCGCCCGGCGAGCAAATTCGAGGCCGAAAAATGTCGGGGAAGGCACCGATACGCCATTGGGTCCACCCGTAAACGACAACCAGTTGGTTAAGACCAGACGGATGATTTCACCAAAGCCGAGGGTCACAATCGCCAGATAGTCACCATGCATGCGCAACACCGGAAACCCCAGCAGCGCTCCGGCAAAGGCCGCCATTAATGCCGCGATCGGCAACATACTCCAGAATCCCAGGCCGAGGTACTCGTAGCCCAGTGCCAGGCCATAAGCGCCGATGGCATAAAATGCGACATAACCCAAATCAAGTAATCCCGCCAACCCCACCACAATATTGAGCCCCAGCCCCAGCAGCACATAAATCAGCCCCAGAATGGCCACGGTTAACAGGTATTTACTCGATAGAAATGGAAAGGCAAATGCAGCAATCAATAACAGCGGCAATATCCAGCGCATCCGCGAGCGATAACCCGGTTCGCGGACATATACGCCATCGTCATTGCCTTCAAACTTGCGTGTAAAGCGTTGTCCATAGGACGTACGGGTGAACAGGCTGAGCATTAAGCGCCCTACCATCACTAATCCCACTAACAGCGCCACACGTTGCGGCGACAGTGTGAAGCTGTAACCCTCCAGCACCACGCCCACAATCGGGCCAAACACCACCAGCGCAATCACTCCCGCCAGCAGTGTCTCGAGCAATGCTTCACGCACGCCCGCTTTTTGCGTCATTGCATTCATCGTGGCTTCCTCACACTTTTGCGACCAGCGGACGACCCAGCAGTCCCTGCGGACGGAAGATTAAAATCACCACCAGCAGCGAAAACGAGAACACATCTTTGTAGTCAGAGTTAACCAGCCCCGCAAACTGCGCTTCCGCTACCCCAAGCAGCAGTCCACCGAGCATGGCACCGGGTAGAGAACCGATACCGCCCAGTACTGCCGCCGTAAAGGCTTTGATACCAATGATGAATCCGGCATAAAAATCAAACGTGCCGTAGTTCATGGTCACCAGCACGCCCGCCAGTCCGGCCATGGCTGCGCCGATGACAAACACCAGCGAAATCACGCGGTCAGTATTGATGCCGAGAATCGATGCCATGCGCCGATCCTGCTGAACGGCACGGCAGATGCGGCCAAGTTTGGTGTACTGAATAATCCAGGTGAGCAGCGCCATACCACAGAAAGCGGCAATCAGAATAAAGACTTTGGTCCAGGTGATTTGCACGATGCCACCATCCACTTCCATGCGCAGCACCCCCGTCAGCAGCGTTGGAATGCCCTGCTGGTTGGGCCCCTGGCTAAGCTGCACGTAGTTTTGCAGAATCAGTGACATACCGATGGCGGAAATTAGCGGTGCAAGGCGCGTGGAGTTACGCAAGGGTCGATAAGCAATACGCTCGATGGCCCAGCCATAAGCCGCAGTGACAATAATGGTGAACAGCAAGGTGCCGAAAATCAGTAATGGAAAGGAGTGAATACCGAAGAAGCTCAGGAGTGCTAAGCCTATTGCGCACAAATAGGCGGAGACCATATACACCTCGCCATGCGCGAAGTTGATCATGCCGATAATGCCGTAAACCATGGTGTAACCGATGGCGATCAACCCATACACTGCGCCCAGCGTCAGGCCGTTAATCAACTGCTGTAAGAAAAAGGCGTCCATAAATCCATCCCGCGCGTAAAGGGAGCGCATACCTCGCGCCCAATGGCGAAAGGCCCCGCGATGCGGGGCCGCGTATCGAATTACAGTTGGTGATACTTGCCTTTATCATCCCACTGATAAACCACATAATCCGAGACTTTCAGATCGCCTTTGCCATCCCAGGCTTTTTTACCCATTACGGTATCGACGCTGTTGGCTTTTAACCAGTCACTGGCTTTCGCGTTGTCTTTACCCGCCGCTTTGTAAGCCGCCGCAATAGCCTGCACAGAGGCGTAAGCGTACAGGGTGTAACCTTCCGGCTCGAAGCCGCTGGCGCGGAACTTCTCAATCACCGCTTTGCCATCCGGAATGGTGCGCGGGTCATTACCGAAGGTCATGTAAACCCCTTTGGTGTATTGAGGGCCACCTGCCGCTGTCACCATCTCTTCCGTCACGATGCAGTCTCCGGAGAAGAAGGCGGCATTCACACCCTGCTCACGCATTTGACGCACCAGCGGACCGGCTTCTGGATGACAACCACCGAAATAGACCACGTCGGGTTTCACCGCGCCAATCTTGGTGACCAGCGCATTGAAGTCTTTCTCACCGCGTGAAAGCCCTTCATACAGCACCTCTTTCACGCCACGTTTTTCCAGCGCAGCTTTGGTGGCATCGGCCAGCCCCTGACCGTAAGTGTCTTTGTCATGGATTACCGCCACCTTTTTCGCTTTCAGTTTGTCGATAATGAAGTCTGCGGCAATCGCGCCTTGCTGATCGTCACGGCCACACATGCGGAACATGGTTTTCATGCCGCGCTCGGTGATTTGCGGGTTGGTGGATCCGGGGGTGATCGCCAACACGCCCGCTTCGTCATACACCTCTGACGCGGGCATGGTAGAGGAGGAACAGAAGTGGCCCACCACCGCCATCACTTTGTCCTGATCGACGAGTCGGTTTGCTACTGATACTGCCTGTTTGGGTTCACAGGCATCATCGCCCTGCACCAGCACAATTTTTTCGCCGTTAATACCGCCAGCGGCATTGATATCATCGGCAGCCTGACTAGCGCCCTTCCAGTATTGCGCCCCGTAGGTCGCATTTGGACCAGAGAACGGGCCTGCCACACCAATCTTGATATCCGCCTGAGCGTAAAATGCCATGCTCAGACAACCTGCAAGTACCACCTTCACTGGGTGTTTCATGAATTTCAAAGACATGCTTTCAATCCTCAACGGGTCAGGAACGGAGCCATACCACGGCCTGGGAGAAATCAATTTCTGAAACCTTTGCAGCACTGTATGCAGCCGATAGGGCCACGATTTAGGATCAAGCAAGAAACTCGCCAAAGAAGACGGTCGGTGGCAGCTTTTTGCAGTGGCATCGCGCCAGGGCAGACGAGGCGCGAGGTGACATCCCTGCTAATCATAAACATAGCCAGAGTTGAGCCGCACACCAGCACCGTGATGGTGCAGAATGCGGTCGATCACAGATTATTCATCGTGCTGGGGTGTTTATCCGCTATGCTCTGGTCAAATCGGTCCACGTTTCCTGAAGGAGAATCTATGAATACGCAACGGAACGGATTGAGTAGCCAGCAGGCACTGGATGAACTGGAGCGCCTGTATGAAAGCGCGGTGGAAGCACTGCGCAACGCGATTCGCGATTTCACGACAACCGGCACGCTGCCGGATGAAGATGCGCGACAGAAAGGTCTGTTTGTTTATCCGGAACTGCGCATCACCTGGCTGGGTGAAGGCCCACAGCAAAACCGCACTCGTGCATGGGGACGTTTTACCCACACCGGCAGTTACAGCACCACCATTACCCGCCCGGCACTGTTGCGTCACTACCTGAGTGAGCAATTACAGATGCTGGAAAAAGAGTACGACGTTCTGGTTGAAGTGGTGCCTTCACAGCAGGAGATTCCCTACCCGTACGTCATTGATGGCCTGACACTGGATCGCTCGATGAGCGCCAGCATTGCGCGCCATTTCCCTACCACCGAACTGTCGCAGATTGGCGATGAAACCGCAGATGGCCTGTTCCATGCTAATGCCATTTTCCCGCTGTCACACTTCGATGCACTGCGCACTGATTTCTCACTGGCGCGTTTACGCCACTACACCGGCACAGCCGTCGAGCATTTCCAGCCGTTTGTGCTCTTCACTAACTACACGCGCTATGTCGATGAGTTTGTGCGTTGGGCGATTGAGCAGGTGCAGGATCCTTCCACACCCTATGACAGCCTTGCCTGTGCAGGCGATGTGGTGATCACCGCTGACACCCAGGATCCCACGGCAATGATGTCTGATCTGGCCTGGAAGAAGCACCAGATGCCGGCCTGGCACCTGACATCACCGAATCGCCGTGGCATCACCCTTGTGAACATTGGTGTGGGTCCGTCCAATGCCAAAACCATCTGCGATCATCTGGCAGTCATTCGCCCCCACGCCTGGCTGATGATTGGTCACTGCGGCGGCTTGCGCGAAAGCCAGACCATCGGTGATTACGTGCTGGCGCATGCATATTTGCGTGACGATCATGTACTGGATAGTGTGCTGCCGCCGGACATTCCTATTCCAAGCATTGCTGAAGTGCAGCGCGCGCTCTATGACGCCACCAAAGCCGTGAGCGGCATGCCGGGAGAAGAGGTTAAACAGCGTCTGCGCACCGGCACGGTAGTGACCACAGATGACCGTAACTGGGAGTTGCGTTACTCCGCTTCTGCACTGCGCTTTAACCTGAGCCGCGCGGTGGCGGTAGACATGGAGAGTGCCACGATTGCCGCGCAAGGCTATCGCTTCCGTGTACCTTACGGCACCTTACTGTGCGTCTCGGATAAGCCACTGCACGGCGAGATTAAATTGCCGGGCCAGGCGAATCGTTTCTATGAGGGGGCGATTTCTGAGCATCTGCAGATTGGCATTTGCGCGGTAGAACTGCTGCGTGCTGAGGGCGATAAGTTGCATTCAAGGAAGTTGCGCACCTTTAATGAACCCCCATTCAGGTAAAGGTTTAACTCCGGTCCCATTGGGGCCGGAGTTACATGGGATTTCAGTTCAAACTTTAACCAATAGGTCTTTCACAAACCAGGCCAGCACAGCCAGAATAGCGGGCACCATAATGGACCAGGTGAGTCGGTCATTCAGCTTTTCAAATTTCACATTGAGCTTTTCAAACCTCTCATCGATCCTGACAAACTTCTTCTCAAATTTTTCATCCATGCGTTCAAACTTCACATCGATGCGTTGTTCCATTTTGTCTAGCTTGTCGTCGATGCGCAGTTCCATTTTGTCCAGCTTGTCGTCGATGCGCACTTCCAACTTTTCAAGTTTATCGTCAAAGTGAAACGCCATTTTTCCCAATTTATCATCGAAATGCCGCGCCATTTTTCCCAGTTTATCGTCGAAACTCAGCGCCATTGTCCCTAGTTTATCGTCGAAATTCAGCGCCATAGTCCCCAGCTTATCGTCGAAGTGCCGCGCCATTCCCCCCAGCTTATCGTCGAAGTGCAGCGCCATCTTTTCGAACTTACCATCGGTACGCTTTTCCGACTTTCCCATTTCTCCCAGCAATTCGGTACGCAGCGTGCCGATATCGGCCTTAGTCGCAAAATTCTCGGATCGCGCGGTCAGGACGGCAACATCCTGTTGAATTTGATGCGTAGTTTTTTCCAGTAACCCGACTCGTTGAGTTAACTCTTCCATTTTTGAATCTCCGATATTCCTGACGACATAGATAAGTGGTGGAAGAAACGGGGCAGTACGCATGGCGTATTCCATTACAAACCTCCAGAGGGTCCCGGCTATCTCTTCACCTTGCAGCGTAGTGAAACAGATTCGAACCGATTAAACATTCCACGAACCCGCCATTCGCGGCAAAAAAGTTCAGGCAGGCACCAATACGTCGCACAGGCTAAAACTGGCAGAGAAATAACAAAAGCAGTCACAGTGAGGGATTGCGAGAGATGGCACATAAAATATTGGTGGGGATGAAACAGAAAACACGGAAGCCCGAGCGGGCTTCCGGAAACCAAAACTTAAGCGCTCAGCCAGCCCAGTTTGATGACGAACAGAATCGAGAGAATCACCAGTGCAGCATTGATCTCTTTCGTACGGCCACTCAGCAGTTTTACCACGGTCCAGGTAATGAAACCGAAGGCGATACCGTTGGCGATGGAGTAAGTTAAAGGCATGGTCAGCGCGGTGACGGTCACTGGCGCAGCCGTGGTGATGTCTTTCCAGTCAATTTCGGCCAAACCAGAGGCCATCAACACCGCCACAAACAGTAATGCTGGTGCGGTGGCGTAAACCGGGACGCTACCCGCCAGCGGCGAGAAGAACAGGCTCAGCAGGAAAAGCACAGCGACGACAATCGCTGTCAAACCAGTACGACCACCAGCACTGACACCCGCAGCCGATTCAACATAGCTGGTAGTCGTTGAGGTACCCAGCAGTGAACCAAACAGCGCAGCCGCACTGTCAGCGATTAACGCACGGCCCATTTTCGGCACATTGCCCTGCTCATCCGCCAGACCCGCACGCTTGGTCACGCCCAGCAGCGTACCGGTGTTATCGAACACATCCACAAACAGGAAGGCGAAGATAACGCTCACCAGACCCACGTTAAACGCACCGGCGATATCCAGTTGCATAAAGGTGGGTGCAATAGAAGGGGGTGCTGAGAACACGCCACCAAATGGCGTCAGACCAATGCCCATCGAGATAAAGGTCACGACCAGGATGCCGATCAACACTGCGCCGGTCACACGACGCGCTTCCAATGCCACAATGATGAAGAAGCCTAACAGTGCCAGCAGCGGACCCGGTTTGGTCAGATCGCCCAGGCCAACCAGTGTGGCCGGGTTATCCACCACGATGCCCGCGCCTTCCAGCGCAATCAGTGCCAGGAACAAGCCGATACCGGCAGCGATACCCGCGCGCAGAGGCAGCGGAATACTGGCAATAATCCACTCACGAATTTTGAAAATTGACAGCGCAAAGAAGATCACCGCTGACAGGAACACCGCGCCGAGTGCGATCTGCCAGGTGTAGCCCATGTGCAGCACAACGGTATAAGTGAAGAAAGCATTGAGCCCCATGCCCGGTGCCAGCGCGATGGGATAGTTGGCGATCAGCCCCATCAGCACACAGCCAATTGCCGCCGCTAAGCAGGTCGCCACAAAGACCGCACCTTTATCCATGCCGGTCGCACCGAGAATGCTCGGGTTAACAAACAGAATGTAGGCCATGGCCAGGAAGGTAGTGATACCCGCAATGATTTCGGTGCGCACGGTGGTGTTGTGCGCTTTAAGTTTGAAGAGTTTTTCTAACATCATCATCTCTCATGAGCGGAGACGGCACGGGTGCACGTTCTCTCTTGCCAATGTGGTTAACAAACTAATTATTGTATTGATGAAAGCGACACACGCTGGACCCAAGGCAGACACACCTTCCGCTTTCCCCTGTCCACATAGCAATAGCTATGCCATCACCGTACGCAATCGTTTACGTTTCAAAATGCGGTTACGGTTAGGATAATTCTGAACCCGAACAGGGCGCGATTATGGTGCATTGCACCATGGCTGCGCAATCGTTTTCCCTTCTACTGCCTTCCAGAGGAAAAAGATTGCGGCAACGCACGCTTTCGCACAATGCTCAGCGATGGCGCTCACGTTTCTGCAGCACAGGACAGCAGCTCAAAAACATCGGGTTACACTGCTTTTAACCCTTTCGCAACATAAGAGACAGCGCAATGAAGCCCGCGATTTTGGTCGTTGATGATGATCGTGCCGTGTGTGAATTGCTGCACGATGTATTGAGTGAACATGTGTTTACCGTCTACAGCTGCCATCAGGGCAAAGATGCCCTTGCGCTGCTCAGCCTGCATCCCGAGATCTCCCTGGTGATGCTGGACATGATGCTACCGGACACCAACGGCTTACTGGTGCTGCAACAGATGCAGCGGCAGCGGCCGGACCTGTTGGTCATCATGCTGACCGGGATGGGGTCGGAAGCAGATATGGTGGTGGGATTAGAGATGGGTGCGGATGATTACATCGCCAAGCCCTTTAATCCGCGCGTGGTTGTGGCGCGTGCACGTGCTGCACTGCGCCGCTGTGGACGTCTGGCACAAGCTGATGCACCGCAGGATGAAGGATGGCAATTTAATGGCTGGCGGCTGGATGATGCGCGTTGTCAGCTTTTTAATCCTCAGCGCGAAAGTGTTGCCCTCACTCAAGGCGAATATACCCTGTTGCGCGCCCTGGTGGGTCACGCACGCAAAGTGCTGACGCGCGATCAACTGCTGGAACTGACTCACAATGAAAGTCTGGAGGTGTTCGACCGTACCATTGACGTGCTGATTATGCGGCTGCGGCGGAAAATCGAAGCCAATCCACACCAACCAAGCCTTATCCGCACCATCCGTGGCCTCGGTTACGTATTTTCCGCTGATGTATTACGTCCGGCTTCAGCCGCGCGTGAAACACAGATTGCCTGATTCATCCAGCGCTGCATCTCGGCCAATGGCCGCGTGCCGTCCAGCGCATTCGCTGCATGCAAATTGAAACAAGCGCAGGTATGTGCCAGCTTCAATGTCTCCAGCAGGGGCCAACCTTCATGACTGGCATATAACACCCCAGCACAAAACGCATCTCCCGCCCCAACGCTGCCCACAATCTCTTCTGGTTTCAGGCACCACGCCGGCTGCCACCCTGCTTCACCCCTGCTCTCTTGTCCCCAGGCACCTTCAGGGGCATGGATCACCACGCGTTGGCGCACGCCCTGTTCCAGTAACCAGGCGGCGGCCTCGGCAAACGCGCTGGGTGCTGCCAGCCCCGAAGCGCTGCGCAGCGTCACGCAAGTGAGTGACTGCGCCTCCAGTTCATTAATCACCAGATAGTCGAGCCAGCGTAACGCCGGCACCACCAACGGGCGATACTCCCCGGTTCGCGACACCAAATCCAGCGAAGTGAGGTAACCCCGTTGCTGCATTTGTGCCAGCAGATGCGCGCTGCGCGTACCAAAAATCTCATCAGGCTGATCGAGACTATCCAGCAACAACAAATAGCCGAGATGAAATATACGATGTGAAGTGACAACTTCAGCAAAATGGGGCAAATCCAGTTCGGCATTGGCGCCGCGGGCATGGAAAAACGTGCGTTGACCATCGGGCGTGGTCATCACTTGTGTCATCGCCGTGCTGACATTGCGCGTGCGTTGTACAAACTGACGATCAATCTGATGATCGTCCAGCAACTGCACGATGTAATCACCGTCACTGTCCCCGCCCACCATGCCGACACCGGCAAGCGGCAAATTGACCTGCATGCGCGCCAGGGTGAACAGCACATTCAGTGCAGCGCCTCCGCTGCACTTCTCACTGTGGGTGATCTCCGCTAACCAGCCTTGTTCTGGCCAATGCGTGATACGTTGCACATGATCCACCAGCATACTGCCCGCACCGAGAATACCGTTGCGTTGCACCATGTCAGGCCCTCCCGGCGCTGCCAAACACCTGCATCTGCTGCGCCACCACACTGGCAATATCGTGTTCTACCGCCATCAGCAGTTCAGCAAACGAGTCGTAGCGCGCATCACGCTGAGTAATTTGCTTTTCTATCGCGCCTAGTGCGGCTTGTGACATGCCGGTATAGAAATTGATTTTATGAATGCCCAAACTGATGGCGTGGCGGAAATCGGCATCACTGATCCCTGAACCGCCATGCAGCACCAAAGGAATGCCTGCCGCCGAGCGAATTGCCGCCAGACGCTCAAAGTCGAGCTTCGGCTCACCTTTGTATTTGCCGTGCGCGTTGCCAATCGCTACGGCCAGACAATCGATCCCGGTTGACTGGACAAACTCCGCCGCCAGAGCAGGATCGGTGAATTTGTTGCTGTCAGCCTCACCAAACAGTGCCCCACCTTCATCGCCGCCCACCGCGCCCAATTCCGCTTCAACCGATACGCCAATGGCGTGGCACATCTTCACCACTTCACGGGTCTGGCGCACATTCTCCTCATAGCTGAGGGTGGAGCCATCAAACATCACCGAAGTAAATCCGAGGCGAATCGCCTGCATTACCGCCTCAAAATGCAAACCATGGTCAAGATTGAGCACCACTGGGATATCATGCAGCGCCGCTTCTGTGTGAATCGCCGCAATCAGATGCTCGAGGCTGACATACTTAAAATGCACTTCCGCGATGTTGATGATAAAAGGCGACCGTTGTTGCTCAGCCGCCTGGAACAGCGCACGCAAAAAATGGGTGTCCAGTACGTTAAATGCGCCGAGCGCGTATTGGTGTTGCTGCGCGTGGGCCAGGCCTTGCGCCAGTGAAATCAGTGACATCGTGAACTCCTTTATGCCAGCCAGCGGTGATATTCGTTGCACAACAGCCAGCGCGGATCTTCATCCTCATCAATCGGATTAAAGCGCGCCAGCGGTGTGAGAAAGACGTTGTCATGCTCGTCATCGTTGGGCATCGAGACTTCGCCAACCAGCACATCGCCATAGCCCTCTTCGCCCCAGAAACTGTGCCAGATCCCAGGCAGCAAGGTGACGCTCTCGCCAGGAGAGAGACGCAGTTGCGATCCCGCCGCGTGAGTCTGGCGGATGCCATCCAACGTGACGTTTACCGGTGAATCATCAAGCCGGTCGCCCGCGCGGTTATGCAAAGTCACGATCAGATTTCCGCCGCCGCGGTTGATGATGTCTTCCATCTTTTGTGGATGGTAGTGCATCGGCGTCACCTGCCCTTCCCGCACGTGCATGATTTTTTCAGCGTAAGGTTTTCCCCACGGCTGACCGCCGCGCGACCCGTTGCGCAGAGTAAACAGGGTTAAACCGGTCTGAGAGAAATCATCAGCACCAAAACTGGTGACATCCCAGCCCAGATGCAGCGCTAGCAGCTCTTCGGCGCGGTGTTTATCTAGCGCACGCCACTGGCTGAGACCGTAATCTGCCCAGGGCGGCAGGTGCACATCCTGACGCATAAAGAATTCGCGGGTGAGTTGCAGAATGGCGTTCACTTCGGATCGATGCATAACTCCGCTCCCAATGTGGGCGGCCCAGAGACCGCCTCAAGAAATCAACGTTATTTCACCGTCCAGCCTTTGTAGCTGCTGACAGTATTGCGATCGATCATCGTGACCGGAATCAGCACCGGTTTGTCCGGTGCGGGTTTGCCCTGCAGGATGTCGTAGCCAATCTCCACCGCTTTGGCTGCCATCACCTGCGGGTCTTGCGCTGGGGTGGCGACAAACAGCGAGCCTTTACGTTTCAGGGCTTCTTCGCCGTCTGGCGAACCATCGACGCCGACAATAAAGAACTCACTGCGCTGGGCTTGCTTGGCAGCCAAATCGGCACCAATCGCCGTTGGGTCGTTAATCGCAAACACCGCATCGATCTTCGGATTGGCAGACAGCAGTCCGGTCATCACTTCCAGGCCACCATCGCGACTGCCCTTGGCGTTCTGGTTATAGGAGAGCAGTTTGATATCGGGATGAGTTTTCAGCTCGTTCATACAGCCTTCAACCCGGTTTTGCACCGCTGACACCGGCGGTCCGTTGATGATCACCACGTTGCCTTTATCTTTCAGGCGATCAGAGATGTATTTACAGGCCATCGCACCTGCCTGAGTGTTATCGGAGGTAATGGTGGCATTGGCACCGTCAGCCGCCACGTCGACCGCCACCACCACGATGCCTGCATCACGCGCACGTTTCACCGCGGGTGCGATACCTTTGGAATCGGCGGCATTGAGGATGATCATGTCCACTTTGGCGGCGATGAAGTTATCAATCTGCGCCACCTGCTGACCAAGATCGTAACCGCTGGAGACCAGCGTCACATTGACCTTGTCGCCGGCCAGTTCACGCGCCTTCAGCTCAGCACCTTTGGTGATCTGCACGAAGAACGGGTTGGCGAGATCGCCGACGGTCACACCAATGGATTTCAACTCTTTGGCCTGTACCAGCGGCGCACTCAGCAACGTCGCCGCCAGCAGTCCGGTAATAATCGGATTAAAACGCATAGTCGATGTTCTCCTGCTTTTTTGATTATGTTGGCGACCCAGCAGATCGCCGTTGTGTGACAGCCTGTTCTCAATTAAACGAGTTGAGGGGCGTTATTGTCGCAGCCAGTTTGCCGACGGCCAGCGCACAGCAACCGGAGCGTACTCATGTACGTAAGGATTGCGCGCACTGCCCGGCGGTAAAATGGCAAGTAAAATAGCCCGTTAACCCACGTGATGACGTGTGCGGTACTTATCGATGAGTACGGCAATGATGATCACAGCGCCCTTGATGACCAACTGCCAGAAGTAAGAAACGCCCATCAGCGTCATGCCGTTATTCAGCGTGGCGATAATCAGCGCACCAATCAGCGTGCCGGTAATGGTGCCGATACCGCCGACAAAACTGGTGCCGCCCAAAATCACCGCAGCAATCGCATCCAACTCGTACCCCACACCCAGGTTGCCGTTAGCGCTGTAGAGACGTGAGGCACTCATCAATCCACCCAGCCCCGACAACATGCCGCTCATGGCATAGACGAACACCAGCACCATACCGACCTTGATCCCGGTGAGGCGCGCCGCCTGCACGTTGCCGCCCACGGCGTAGATGTGAACCCCCAGGGTGGTACGGCGCAGAATGAACCAGCACAGCGCGATGACGGCGAAGGCGATGATGATGAGCCAGGGAATCGGCCCAAGATAACCATTACCTATCCACTCAAAATTGATATCGGAGTTAATCACCGTGGTACCGTTCGCCAGCAAATACGCCGCCCCGCGCAAGGCGGTATAGGTGCCGAGCGTCACGATAAAGGGCGGTAAGCCAGCCCATGCCACCAACAGTCCGTTGAACAGGCCCATAATCAGCCCCGCGCCGAGCGCCGCCGGGATGGTCAGGCCCGCAAAGGCCGGATCCAGCGACACCACCATCGCCACGACCGCCGTGGTGCCCAGCATCGAGCCCACTGACAGATCGATCCCGCCGGTGAGGATCACAAAGGTCATCCCCGCTGCCAGCACGATATTGATCGATGCCTGCCGGGTAATATTCAGCAGGTTAGCTTCGGTAAAGAAGTTCGGCGCAACAAAGCCAAATACCGCCACAATCAGGATCAAAATCGGCAGAATCCCTACCGTTTGCAGCAGGTCGCTCATCAAGGCGCGTTTAAGCGTTGGACTTTTTACGCGTGCAGTTTCACTGGTCATTGCGGTCTCCTCAGGCCTGTACCGGCTGTGCGCCGGTGGCCAGTGTCATAATGTTTTCCTGGCTAATCTCAGCGCCGCTCAACTCTCCGGCAATACTGCCCTCACGCATCACATACACGCGGTCACTCATCCCGACCACCTCCGGCAGTTCGCTGGAGATCATCAAAATCGCCACGCCCTGTTGCGCCATCTGGTTCATCATGCGGTAGATTTCACTCTTGGCGCCGACGTCCACGCCGCGTGTTGGCTCATCCAGCAGCAGAATGCGTGGTGCAATCGCTACCCAGCGTGAGATCAGCAGTTTCTGTTGATTACCGCCCGATAGCCCCCCGGCCCGTACCTGGGCGTGCGGCACACGAATGTTGAGTGATTCGATGGCATCACCGGCAATCTTTTGCCCTTTACGCCGATTAAGCAGGCCGTAGCTGGCATCGCGTTCCAGCGTCGCCATCACGATGTTTTCCTGTGCGGCCAGTTCCAGGAACAGCCCCTGCTCTTTACGGTTCTCGGTGAGGAAGCCAATACCACGTGCGATGGCATCTCGCGGCGAATGAATTTTGACTTTCTCGCCATCGATCCAGATTTCGCCTCCCTTGGGTTGATGCACGCCAAAAATCAGCTGCGCCAGCTCACTGCGTCCGGCACCGACCAATCCCGCCAATCCGACAATCTCCCCGGCACGCACCGAGAGACTACTGGGATGGACTTTGCGGTTATCGGTCAGGTGATTGACAGCGAGACGGACCTCGCCGAAGGGAATGTTGCGGTCTTTATTGAACAGATCGCTCAGCGGACGGCCAACCATCATACGCACCAGTTCACTGGCATTAAGCTGATCGCGCGTCAGGCTGCCAACATACTGCCCATCACGCAGCACGCTGACGCGATCCGAAAGCTCATACACTTCGGCCATGCGATGGCTAATGTAAATGATCGCCATGCCTTCGCTGCGCAGGCGTTTAATCAGCGCAAACAGCTGTTCGGTTTCGCGATTGGAGAGTGCTGCCGTGGGTTCATCCATCACCAGAATGCGGCTGTTGCGGTGCAGCGCGCGGGCGATCTCCACCTGCTGCTGTTCAGCGATACTGAGTTTGCTCACCAGATCGTTGGCACTGAATTGGGCGCCCAGACGATTAATCACCTGCTGTGCCTCTTCCGCCATCTGCCGCCGTTTCACCAGCCCACCGCGCGTGATCTCGCTGCCGAGAAAGATGTTCTCTGCCACGGTGAGATTAGGTGCCAGATTGATTTCCTGATAAATCAGCGTGATGCCTGCTGCCAGCGCTTCTTTTGGGCCTTTGATGGCGTAGGGTTTACCGTCGATAAGAATTTCCCCGCTGCTGGCGGTATAAGCACCGGCCAGAATCTTCATCAGCGTACTTTTCCCGGCACCGTTTTCGCCCATCAGCGCATGGACTTCACCCGGCCACACGGTCAGATCCACGCCCTTTAACGCGTAGAAACTGCCGAAGCGTCGGGTGATTTCGCGCATTTCTAATATCGGTGTCGCCGCCATCGCCTGGCTCCTGCTTTCTGAAGTTGTCGCCGAGTGTTGCAACGCCAGATAAATGGAAAATGTCAGCGGCCATTCATATTTGTCATATTGCGCCCCGGTCACGCTTTTATACTCGCCGGGAGCTGAGAGGTAAGGAGTGGCCGCAATGAGTCAGAGTCTGCACTGGCACGCTGGCGCGCGGGGTCGCCTGCTGCTATTTAACCTGTTAGTGGTGAGCGTCACGCTGGCGGTGAGCCTGGTGGCTATTTTTGGATTTCGCCACGCCGGTCACATTCAGGAGCAGGCGCAGGCGCAAACCCTGGCGGATATGAACGGCAGCCTGGCGCTGGCGCGGGATACTGCCAACGTGGCCACCGCCGCCGTACGACTGGCGCAAGTGGTGGGTGCGCTGGAGTATCAGAGCGAGTCGGCACGCCTGCAGCAGACGCAGCAAGCGTTACAACAATCCCTATCCCTGCTGGCGAACGCGCCTCTGGCCGCACAGCAACCTGCGCTGCTGGCGCGCATTCGAGAACGCAGCCAGATGCTGGAACAGAGCATCAATCAGCTGCTTAGGGTTGGCCATCAACGCCACTTACAACGTAATGTGATGCTGAGTGGCCTGTGGCAGGCACAACTCTTGCTGAATCGCATTGATGTGCTCGCCAGCGACGGCGCTTTCATGCCGCTGCGCCAGCAAACGGATGCCCTGTTAAAGGTGGCAATCCAATCCACTGCGCCACAAGCCGCTGAACAACAATTGCAGCAGGTACTGCCCATCTGGTCCGCCTTACCGTTACAAGATGCGCTGGCAATGCAGCGTGACCGATTGGTCGACACCGCGCGCAGCCTGCAGCCGGTCGCTGAACAGCTTGAGCAGAGCGATATCGCGATTGCCTACGCGACCTATCGCATCAAAGCGCTGGTGGCGATGCTGAATGGCGACATCACTCATTATGTGCAACTGGTGGCGCAGCAGAGCGATGCGCGCAGCACCGCCACGCATCAGGAACTGGACTCCATCATCGGTTTTATTGGCCTGTTTATGCTACTGGCACTGCTGATCACCGGTTACGCGGGTTACTACATTTATCGCAATCTCGGTTCCAGCCTGACCGCTATCGCCCACGCCATGACGCGTCTGGCCCAGGGCGAGAAAAGCGTCAATGTTCCGGGATTGGCCCGCCGTGATGAGCTCGGCGATCTGGCTCGCGCCTTTAACGTCTTTGCACGCAATACGGCTTCACTGGCCCACACTTCCCGCCTGTTAAAAGAGAAAAGCAATCAGCTGGAATCCACTTTCCTCGCCATGCGCGATGGCTTTGCGTTGTTCGATAACAGTGGGCAACTGGTGGTGTGGAACGCGCAGTACGCCGAGTTACTCGGCATTCCGGCACGCGACCTGCATCGCGGCCTGCATTATCAACGTCTGCTAGAGCGAATGGATGTGCAGCTCACCAGCCTGCAGGATGCGCAGGAAGTTCGCCTGCCCGACGGCCGCACGCTGGAACTGCGCTTTAGTCCGGTGCCACGCCGTGGCATGGTCAACACCGTGCTTGAGCGCACCACACGTAAGGCGCTGGAAGAAGCGCTGCTGCACAGCCAAAAAATGAAAGCGGTGGGCCAACTCACCGGCGGTATCGCCCACGACTTTAACAACCTGCTGGCCGTGATTATTGGCAGTCTGGCCCTTACCGTGGGCCAACTCCCCTCCGGTTCACTGGCCAGTCGCATTGAGCGAGCCCGGCTGGCGGCCGACCGCGCGGCACAGCTTACCCAGCGGCTGCTGGCCTTCTCACGTAAACAGTCGCTTTATCCGCGTGCGGTATCAGTCATTGAGCTGGTCGATAATCTGCACTCACTGTTACAGCATGCACTGTTGCCCGGTCAGCAATTAGTGGTTGATGCGCAACGCCCCGGCTGGCCCGCGTGGATCGATGCCGGGCAACTGGAAAATGCGCTGATGAATCTGGTGGTCAATGCACGCGATGCCATGGAGAAACAGAGCGGAGAAATTCGCCTGCGCATCTGGAATCAGCGAATGCAGGAAGCGGATGGTAAACGCGATCGCGTGACCATTGAAGTTATCGATCACGGCTGCGGCATGTCAGCCGAGGTACGTGAACAGGTGTTTGAGCCATTTTTCACCACCAAAGAGACCGGCAGCGGCAGCGGACTGGGGTTGTCGATGGTGTATGGATTTGTGCGTCAATCCGGCGGGCAGATCGAGGTGGAAACCGCTCCCGGCCAGGGCACTACCGTGCGCCTGTTACTGCCGCGCGCACCGGAAGCGGTCCAGCCCGCGCCGACTCTTCCCGAGTTTACGCCGGGTTCAAGCAGCGACCGGCTGGTGTTGGTGCTGGATGATGAACCCGCCGTCAGGCAGACATTGTGTGAGCATCTGCATCAACTCGGCTACCTCACTTTAGAGTGTGGCGATGGCGAATCCGCACTGACGCTGCTGCGGCAGACGCCAGATATTGAGTTGTTGATCAGTGATTTGATGTTACCCGGCGCGTTAAACGGGGCGGATGTGATTCGCCAGGCACAGCAGCAGTGGCCAGAACTGGCCACCCTGCTGATCAGCGGTCAGGATTTGCGCCAGAGCCAGGTCACTTTGCCACTGTGTGAACGGCTGGCAAAACCCTGGCAGCAGGCGCAGTTGGCGCAGGCGCTGGAGCGCGCCTGGCAACGCAGTGAACGGCTCAGTCGCGCACGGCAGGCTGCCACAGCGGCAACGGTTTCCCCGTGATATAGCGTTTACGCAGTTTGCTGGAGATGACATCCATGATCATCACCACGCCGACCAACAGGATGGTCAGAAACATCACCACATCCCAGTTCCACAGGCGCATGTTTTCGGCATAAACCAGACCGACGCCCCCAGCGCCAACGAAGCCCAGTACCGCCGCCGAACGGGTATTGGATTCAATCTGGTACAGGCTCAATGCCAGGAAGGTCGGGAAGGATTGGGTAAAGATGCCGAAGCGATGTTTCTGCAGACTGTTGGCTCCCACCGCACCTAAACCCCGGCTCGGCGAACGTTCAACCGCTTCATGCCCTTCCGCATACAGTTTGCCCAGTAAGCCCACGTCCTGTACCACAATCGCCAGCACACCCGCCAGTGGTCCCATGCCAACTGCACGCACAAAAATCAGGCCCCAGATGGCCATATCGACACCGCGCAGAATGTCGAGCAAACGGCGCACCACTAAGGAAATCGGACGGGCAATCGGATCGTGCATCACGTTGCGGGCGGCAAGGAAAGACACCGGCAGCGCAATAATGGAAGCGGTCAGCGTCCCGGCGAAGACAATCGCCAACGTGATGCCAATCTGGGAGAAGTAATAAGCAAACGGCCAGTTGATAAAATCCTGCCAGACAAACATGCGCAGGAAGTAACGGCCCAGCTGCTGGCAACCGATCAGGAACCGGCTCCACTCAATGCCGAAAAATTCAAAGAAGAACAGGTAATAGAGCACCACGGCGAGGGCGACTAAAGCCACGCGGCGCAGATAACGGTTTTGTGCGGCGAACAGTGCAGGGTGTTCCTGCTTCAGCTTTGCCACATCCGGTGCTAATGCGATCATTTGATTTCCCCTTCCACCACGCGACGACGCAACCAGCCGGATACGGTATCCAGCAGCGACACCACCACAATGATCAGCAGCAGTGTGATGCTCACCTGATCGTAGCGATCCAGTTTGATATTGGTCATCAGCTCCTGGCCGATACCGCCCGCCCCCACCAATCCAAGGATGGTAGAAGAACGGAAGTTCACTTCCAGACGCATAAAGCTGTAAGAGAGAAACGTTGGTTTCACCTGCGGCCAGAAGGCGAAGCGCATGCGCTGTAATTTGGTCGCTCCACATGCCGCGAGGCCGCGCACCGGTTTGTCTGAAGCGCTTTCAATCGATTCATAAAACAGTTTGGTCAGGCTGCCCACGGTGTGCAGCGCCAGTGCGAGGAAGCCGGGAATTGCCCCAATGCCAAACGCCATCACGAACATCACTGCCCACGCCAGTTCTGGCATGGTGCGCAGGAAAGCGACGAAAGCACGGATCGCGATGCGGACGCTGCGCGGCGTCTGGGTGTTATCAGCAGCGAAAAACGCCAGTACCCCAGCCACCATCACCGCCACAATGGTCGACGACAGTGCCAGCTGCAGGGTTTCCCAGATCAGCGGCAACTGGAAGTGCAGACGATAGCCCCAATAGGCCAGCGAGCCTTCAGTTTTTCCATCGGAGAACAGCACGGGCAGATGCAACACCGGCACGGTTTCGCCGATGTAATCGAAAAAGTGTGGCAGTGATTGCCAGACGGTGACCAGATTGAATTCCGCCATCTTGCCCGCAGCGAGGTAGAGCGCCACCAACAGCAGCGACCAGAGCACGGTGTCGCGCTTTTGCTGGCGACGAATGCGTTGGTAGTAGTGTTCGAAATCGGTCAAGGGGAATGTCCTGTGGTAGAGGATGGTGCAGATGTGAAAAGGGTCGCCATCACGGGCGACCCTGCCGGTCAGACGCGAAATTAACCGCGTGAGCCTTTCATCAGATCACGTTTCATATCAATGATGTTCTGATAATCGGCAACGGTTGCCGGGCCGATGTGCTGAGCACCGCCCACCGCTTTAACAAAGCAGCTGTGGTCTTCTTTATCCAGCTTCTTGATCGCCGCCACCAGCTTCTGTTTGAAGTCAGCGGGCAAGTTATTGCTCACCAGGATTGGACCGTTCGGGATCAGCGGAGACTGCCAGATGATGCGGATTTTCTTCATCAGGTCAGGCTGGTCCATACGCATCATGCGGCCAAAGGCACCAGAGGTATAACCCTTGTCGTAATCACCGATCATGGAGGTCCAGGTCACTGCGCCTTCAAACTGACCATTCAGCACACCCAGGATGTCCTGCTCATGGCCGCCAGAGAAGGTGACGCTGGAGAAGGTGTTGTTGTACTTGTCGTCAACTGTGCCACCGAACTCTTTCTTGAACGCCTGGTTTGGCA
This sequence comes from Pantoea sp. Taur, assembly GCF_009830025.1. Classification (NCBI taxonomy): domain Bacteria; kingdom Pseudomonadati; phylum Pseudomonadota; class Gammaproteobacteria; order Enterobacterales; family Erwiniaceae; genus Pantoea; species Pantoea sp. Taur. The sequence continues at coordinate 197,373 of NZ_SZZZ01000005.1, read as the reverse complement.
TCAGGAAGCCAGAAGTTGAATCCGGATCGGCCATGCCGAAAGATTTACCTTTCAGGTCTTCCAGTTTTTTGTACGGGCTGTCCGCTTTCACGATCACGACTGAGTGGTAACCCTGTGAACCGTCTTTGTCATCTACCACGATGCCGACAACATCAACCGCTTTCGGGTTCTGCAGATAGACGGAAGCGTAAGATGCTGGAGACATGCTCAGCACCATATCAATTTTGTTACCCAGCAGGCCCTGAATCACGCCTGAGTAGTCAGACGAGTTGCGCATTTTGGTATCGACATTCAGCTCTTTGTCGAAGAAATCTTTCACGCACTGGTTATCACCGATCTGCTGAGTGGCGTTCTGTCCACCCAAAATCCCGAGGTTCAATTCTTTTGGTGCATCCGCTGCGTTAACGCCAAAAGTCATTGCAACAGTCAATAAAGCTAAAGAGGTCAGTTTCATTCGTGTTTTTTCTCTTGCCGTGGAAGTTAGTGGAGCTGGTTAATTTCGTCGCCGTATAGCTCATGCAGCAAGCCATCAGTCAACTGAGAAGGATGTCCGTCAAACAGCACTTTGCCGCGCTGAATGCCGATAACACGGGTGCAGTACTGCTTCACCAGTTCAATCGAGTGCAGGTTCACCATCACACTGATGCCCTGCTCGCTCACCTGACGCAGCACATCCATAATGCGTTTGGTGTTTTTCGGATCGAGTGAAGCCACCGGCTCGTCCGCCAGCAGGATGCGCGGGTTCTGCATCAACGCACGGCAAATCGCCACGCGCTGCATCTGTCCGCCTGACAGGTTCTCCGCACGCTGCAGCGCCTGCGGCAGCATGTTCATCCACTGCAGCAGTTCAATGGCCTGCGCGCGGTCCGCTTCGGAGAACACTTTGAAGAAGGATTTCAGGGTTGAGGTCTGGCTCAGGCGTCCCAACAGGACGTTAGTCAGCACATCAAGACGCGGCACCAGACAGAAGTCCTGGAAGATCATGCCGCATTCGCTGCGCCATTCGCGCATCTGGCGGCTGTTGAGCGTCACCACATCACGATCCGCTTCACCCTGACGATTGCTGAGAATCGCACCCTGCGAAGCAGAGATGGTACCGTTCAGCATGTGTAACAGTGTCGATTTGCCTGCGCCTGAGCGACCAATCACGGCCACCAGCTCGCCCGCATGCAGATCGAAGCTGACATTATCCAGTACGCGGTTTTCGCCGTACGCCTTGCACAGTCCCTGTACCGACAGCACCTTGTTGCCTTGCCCGGCGTGCGGAACATAAGGATTGTCGATAACGGTTTTCAGTAATGCCTGTGCCATGTTGCACTCCATCTCGCTGAGGTCTTGATTGCCCGTTATTACGGGCAAATCCGATGAAGTCTTGATGACAGTAAAATGATTAAACAGTGACAGCGTGTGAGGAACCGACCGTGATGGTCTGACCGTCGGTAGCCGCCAGCACATTGTCCGGTAAGCGATTATTGAGTAACCAACTGTCCATCTCATGGCTCAGGTGGATAAGCCAGGCCTGGCGCGGCGCCAGCTGTTCAATAATCTGCAATGCGCGCGTCACATCATTATGATTGCGTACGCTTTCTCGCGGCGGGTCATTGCAGTCAATCACCAGCTGATCCAGCGGTTGACCATTAAGAAAATCTGCAGTGTCCGGGGGTAATCCGCAGGTATCACACAGCCAGGCAAGCCGCGTACCGTGCCAGTCGAACAGGTAGCCATAAGTGAGTTTTGAGTGCTGTAACGGCAGCGGCGTGACCTGCAACGTCCCGAAACTGTGCGGCACAAAAGGCGTTAACGCAGAACGGAAATCCAGCAGGCCCGGATGCTTAAACAGGTCATCACAGCCCTTCTCATCCGGCGGCGCCCACACCGGAATCGGTTCACCCAATCCCCAACGCAGGCTAAAGAGTCCCGCTACATGATCCATATGAAAATGGGTCAGTAAAATGCGACTTAGCTCGCCGGGACGAAAGCGCTGATGCAGATCGTGGCGTCCGGCATCCAGCAAAATACGTTCGCTGCCGGTGTCAATCAGCGCACTGGTGGCAGCACGAGCGCGTCGTGGCTCAAGACGTGCACGTTCGCAAGCGTGGCAATCACAGCCAAACAGCGGCGCAGACTGCACGCCTCCAGTACCGAGAAAAGTGAGGTTCATGGCGGATGCTCCAGCAGTTGACGCAGTGTGTCGAGCGTGTCGCTCAGTGCGCCATCGTTATTGAGCGGATGGCAGTGCGCAGGCAGCGGTTCTGCCGCACGCGCCAGCCGTTTACCGATTTCGGCTTCACTTTCACGTCCGCGCTGCCGTAAACGCATTTCCAGCACCGCCGGAGAGACTTGCAGCACCAGCGGCAACAGTTGTGCCCCGTAATGCTGCTCAACAATCGGCAAATGCAGACGTGAACCATTGACCAGCACATTTAAACCCCGCGCCAGCCAGTGGTCGATCTCCTCTCCCAGCCCGTAATACAGGCCGTGCGCCTGCCAGCTAATGGCAAACAATCCCAGTGTCTGACGCCGCCGAAACTCGGCCTCGCTCAGCGCCACATGGTTTTCGCCCCCGGCATCGGCCGGACGCGTAATGTAGCGATGGGCGATGACCAGGTTATCCGGCGGCGCTTCGCGTAGCGCATTCAACAGACTGTCTTTACCCGAGCCCGAAGGCCCGGTTAGCCAGATCAGGCGCGCCATCAGAACACCAGCCTGCCCTGCGACCAGACGTGGCGAATGTGAGGATGCCCATGTTCGGTATGCGCCAGCACCAGGTCGGCACGCATGCCTTCGCCAATCACTCCGCGATCGTGCAAGCCAATAGCGCGAGCCGGATTACGTGTCACCAGCGCGGCGGCTTGTGGCAACGTCAGGCTGTTGCGCTCATCCGCCACTAAGCGGAACACCGCGTCCAGCAGGCTCGCCGGGTAGTAGTCGGATGACAGAATATCCAGCAGGCCATGGCTGGCCAGCTCCCAGGCTGCCACGTTGCCGGAATGCGAGCCGCCGCGTACGATATTCGGCGCGCCCATCAACACCTGCATACCGCATTCGCGCGAGGCGCGTGCGGCCTCCAGCGTGGTGGGGAATTCAGCAATGGTGCTGCCCACATCGTGTGATTCGGCAACGTGTGCCGCTGTGGCATCATCATGACTGGCAATCGGAATGCCGCGCGAACGGCACAGGCCGGAAATGGCGTTGCGGTTCGGGGTGGAGAACTCGGCGGCCAGCGCCAGTTGCTCACGCTCGAACTGATCCATCTGCTCATCATTCAGCGAATATTTGCCCTGATAATAGAGGCGATACATCTCCAGTGAAGCGTACTGACGCTGACCTGGCGAATGGTCCATCAGCGACACCAATGACAGCTCCGGCGTACTCATCAGCTTTTCGAACAGCGGCAGTGTGGTGTTATGGGGCAACTCACAGCGCAGGTGCAGATGGTGATCGACACGGTTAATGCCTTTGCGGTTACTGTCCTGAATCGCGTTGATCATCTTGCTCAGGTTCTCAATGCGATGACCGCCGTCGCGCACATCGCCGACACCAATGGCATCCAGCACCGTGGTAATACCGCTGGCGACCATCAGCGCATCGTGGCTACTCATTGCCGAGTGCGCGGGCCAGTCCACTTTCGGACGCGGCGTGAAGAACTTATCGAGGTTATCGGTGTGCAACTCGACCAGACCTGGCAGCAGGAAGGCGTTTTCGCCATCCAGTGCGCCCGCTAATTGGCTGGTACTGTCACTGAAACTGGCAATGCGACCCTCACGGATTTCCAGCGAACCGGTGACAACTTCATGTTCCAGCACCAAACGGACGTTATTGACGATCATGCTTCTGCTCCTGTTTTAACCGGCTGCATGACGTGCAGGCGATCGGCCACGCGTGCGCGCACCGCTTCGTCATGGAAAATACCCACAATGGCGGCACCACGGGTGCGCGCCTGTTCAATCAATTCCACCACCGCTGCGCTGTTGGCACTGTCGAGGGAAGCGGTGGGTTCATCCAGCAGCAGCACTGGATAGTCAGCGATAAAGCCACGCGCGATGTTAACGCGCTGCTGTTCACCGCCGGAGAAGGTCGAGGGCGCGAGTGACCATAAACGCTCCGGTACATTGAGGCGCGTCAGCAGCTCTTTGGCACGTTTCTCGCAGAAAGCACGCTCCACGCCGCGTTCCAGCAGTGGCTGCATGACGATTTCCAGCGTTGGAACACGGGGAATCACGCGCAGGAACTGGCTGACCCAGCCGACGGTTTCGCGGCGAATCGCCAGTATCTGGCGCGCGGGGGCCTGCGCCATATCGATCCACTCGCCCTGATGTTGCAACCAGATATGACCGCTGTTGGCCTGATAGTTGCCGTACAGCGCGCGCAGTAAGGTGGATTTTCCGCTGCCGGAGCGACCGTGCAGCACCACGCACTCACCGGCGCACACTTCAAGATTGGCATCCTGCAGCACCGGCAGCTCGGCGCTACTCTGGTTGTGCAGCACAAAGGTTTTGCTGAGTTTCTCTACGCGCAATAAAGGTTGCATGTTGATGTCCTGATGAAGTTAAGCCAGCACCGATGAAACCAGCAGTTGGGTGTAGGGATGGTGCGGATCGTCCAGCACCCGATCGGTCAGACCGCTCTCCACCACTCTGCCCTGCTTCATCACCAACAGACGGTGCGCCAGCAAGCGCGCCACGCCAAGATCGTGCGTGACAATCACCACCGCCAGATTGAGTTCACGTACCAGGGTACGCAGCAGATCCAGCAGTCGTGCCTGCACAGACACATCCAGACCACCGGTTGGCTCATCCATAAACACCAGAGTGGGCTGGGTCACCAGGTTGCGGGCAATCTGCAAACGCTGCTGCATACCGCCGGAGAAGGTGGTCGGCAAATCGTCAATGCGGTTGGCGGGGATTTCGACGTCCTGCAACCAGCGCATCGCCTCTTTACGGATATCGCCGTAATGGCGCTGGCCGACGGCCATCAAGCGCTCACCAATGTTGCCGCCTGCCGTGACCTGCGGACGCAATCCATCCAATGGATGCTGATGCACCACGCCCCACTCGGTGCGCAGTAAGCGGCGGCGATCGCTTTCACTTAGCTGATAGAGATCCTGAGCGCGATAGAGAATGTTGCCCTGCTGTGGCGCTAAGCGCGCCGACAGGCTGCGCAGCAGCGTGGTTTTGCCGGAACCAGACTCGCCCACAATGCCCAAGACTTCCCCTGGATAGAGTTCAAAGCTGACGTCTTCAAAACCTTTGCCTGGCGCATAGAGGTGCGTCAGATTGTTGACCGCAAGCAGCGGCTGTTCACTGTGCATGTTGTTGTTCCTGCTGCTGGTGGCAAAAATCGGTATCGGAGCAGACAAACATGCGCGTACCGGCATCATCCATGACCACCTCATCAAGGTAGCTGTGGCGTGAACCGCACAGGGCACAGGGTTCATCCCAGCTTTGTACGGTGAATGGGTGGTCGTCGAAGTCGAGGCTTTCCACTTTGGTGTACGGCGGCAGCGCGTAGATGCGTTTTTCACGGCCAGCACCAAACAGCTGCAGTGCGGGCATCATGTGCATCTTCGGGTTGTCGAATTTCGGAATCGGCGATGGATCCATCACGTAGCGATCGTTGACCTTGACCGGATAGGCGTAGGTGGTGGCGATATGGCCGTAGCGGGCGATATCTTCATACAGTTTGACCTGCATGATGCCGTACTCTTCCAGTGCGTGCATGGTGCGAGTTTCCGTTTCGCGTGGTTCGATAAAGCGCAGCGGCTCAGGAATCGGCACCTGGAAAATCAGCACCTGATCTTCCTGCAGTGGCGTCTCCGGAATGCGGTGACGCGTCTGGATCAGCGTGGCATCTTTGGTGGCTTCAGTGGTCGCTGCGCCGCTGACGCGCTGGAAGAAACGACGGATGGATACGGCGTTGGTGGTGTCATCCGCGCCCTGGTCAATCACCTTCAGCACGTCGCTGTCACCAATGATGCTGGCAGTGATCTGGATCCCGCCAGTGCCCCAGCCGTAAGGCATCGGCATTTCACGTCCGGCAAACGGCACCTGATAACCTGGAATCGCTACCGCTTTGAGGATCGCGCGACGGATAGTGCGCTTGGTCTGCTCATCCAGATAGCCGTTGTTATAGCCGGTTAACTCACTCATCGTTTTGCTCCTGAACCTGTTCACGCAGCCGTTTCAGCAACTCCAGCTCCGCCTGGAAATCGACGTAATGCGGCAGTTTCAGATGCGAAACAAAGCCCGCCGCTTCCACGTTGTCGGCATGCGACAGCACAAACTCTTCATCCTGCGCCGGACCGGCAATACGTTCATCGTAATCGGGTGCTTGCAGGGCACGATCCACCAGCGCCATTGCCATCGCTTTACGCTCTGAGCGCCCAAAAACCAGCCCGTAACCACGGGTGAAGTGCGGCGCACCTTCGGTTTGCGTGGTGAAGCCGTTGACCATTTCACACTCGGTCAGCAGGATTTCGCCGATATCAATCTCGAAGCCCAGCTCTTCCGGGCAGATTGATACGCTGAGATAGCCGGTGCGAATCTCACCGGCAAACGGATGGTTACGCCCGTAGCCACGCTGGGTGGAATATCCAAGCGCCAGCAGAAAACCTTCATCGCCGCGTACCAGCTGTTGCAGGCGTGCCGCGCGCGTCGCCGGATAACCGGGCGGCTCGCGGGTGATATCGCACGGCTCGCTGCCATCATCCTCTTCACGCGCCGCCAGACCCTCTTTGGTCATCATGCTGAACACGTGCGGACAGCGTTCAGGCAGTGCCTGATCGTCACGCGGTGCTGCCGGGGTTTCGCCATTGGCCAGCAGGGTGAAATCGAGCAGACGATGGCTGTAATCGTAAGTTGGGCCGAGCACCTGACCGCCTGGCAAATCCTTGTAGACCGCCGAAATACGACGTTCGATGCGCATCTCATCGGTTTCCAGCGCCAGGCTGTCGGCCAGACGTGGCAAGGTGGTGCGATAGGCGCGCAGCAGGAAGATGGCTTCCACCAAATCGCCGCTGGCTTGTTTAATCGCTAAGGCCGCGAGCTGGGGATCGTAAATGCCGCCTTCGGTCATCACGCGATCCACCGCTAATCCCAACTGTTGCGCGACCTGATCGCAACCCAGTTCCGCCACGTCACGGTCGCCACGGCGCAGATCGGCCTGAAGCTCATGGGCGCTGGCTATCGCCTTCTCGCCCCCTTTCACCGCAACGTACATCAGCACACCTCCACGTCAGTGGTGCGTGGCAAGGCCATCATCGCTTCACCGCAGGTGAAAATCAGATCCACGCCCAGTGGGAACGGATGCGGACGCTCGCGCAGATAAGTCAGAATCGCTTCCGGCAACTGTGGCGCGATGGCGCGTGATTCACGCAGGCCAGGGCCGGACAGGCGCAGGGTTAAACCCCCATTCAGGGAAGGCACTTCAATGATCAGCGTGGTGCTTTTTTCCGGTGACATATTGTCGCCCGGCGCGAACTGCGCAGGATCCGGATTTGACGCTGCATGGGTTAAGGCAAACGGTGCATGGCGCTCTTCCACAATCGGCACACCGGTGTGGAAACGCAGGTTGTTACGCACGATTTCGCTGTCTACACGGCTATCCAGCCACAGCGCACTCTCCTGATCCACCAGCGTCAGCAGTACCGCCGTCGCGGCAGGAGACAAATCGCCCCAGCCCTGTTCCAGCGGCAGTGAGACCATGACGCCTGGCTCGCTCATGGCTTTCAGGATGCGACGAAAAGCACGCTGTGAATCGGCAACCGGATGGTTAAAACTGGCGAGTAATGTCATTAGTTATCTCCGCGTACCAGCGTAAAGAAGTCCACTTTAGAGCTGGCGATTTCACGTGCACGCAGCTGACGCTGCTCTTCACGCAGTGCCGCCAACGGGGCAATTAATTTTTCCTGCAGCAGCGCATGGGTTTCCGGCTGTTGCAGCAGCGCATCAATCACGGCGCAGCGTTCGGCATGGGCTTTATCGCGGCCCAGCACATAACTGAAACCGAGGGTGCCATCGTGCAGTTTCACTACGGCACGCGTGACGGTGGCATCGCCCATCACGAAGCGTTTGCCGCTACCGCCCATGCGCGCCTGCAAACGGGTTAAACCGGTTTCGGCGGGACGAATCGCTTCAAATTGTGCATTGAGGTGCAGCGACTGCCAGTGGGCATTTAGCTGGCTGGCTTCGCTGTGCGCGAGTACCGATAGCCAATGCTGGCGAGCGGTTTGCTGTTTCATTCATGCTCCAGAGTCAGTTCAATCATGTCGCCACGCGTCAGGCTGACGGAGTATTCCGCTACCTGACCGTCACGGTGTTTATTCAGGGTGCGCACGCACAGCAGCGGTGACTGCAGGGCAATCTCCAGCTGTTTACACTCTTTAGCCTGGGCGCGGCGGGTGCTGATTCGGGTTTGCGAACGCGTTAAATCGAGGCCAAGGTGCTGCTGCATAAAGTCATGCAGCGAGCCGCTCTGGAACTGCTGTATCGTCGGCCACCAGCTCAGTTCCGGCAGGAAGTGATTGATGACACACACCGGTACGCCATTGACGCGGCGCAGCGTGCGCAGATGAATCACGTTGTCGCCTTCATTAATGGCCAGTGCACTGGCCACGTCGCTGCTGGCCGGTCGCAGCACTGCCAGCAAACGTTCGCTGGTCGGATGGCTGCCCTGCTCCAGCAGGTTTTGGCTAAAGCGCGCCTGCGCATGCAAGGGGTAATCATAGGGACGCATCAACACCAGGATGCCGACGCCGTGACGGCGTTGCAGCAGCCCTTTGTTCACCAGTTCATCCACCGCGCGGCGCAACGTATGGCGGTTGACTTCATAGTGGTCGGCTAACTGCTGTTCGGAAGGCAGATAGTCACCGCAGCGATAACGCTCTTGCAGTGCCTGCTCCAGTTGGGCGGCGACCGCCTGATAAACAGTGGTCGGATGTCTGGATATCTCCATCACGTTCAATACCTCATTCGCTACAGGTTGAGGAACGCAGCGAAGGTTGCTGCGGGATGGCGACTACAGTGCGCGAGCCAGATGACAGCGCCGTGACGGCTCAATGACGCAAGGATGAATTTGCTTTAGGGCAGCAGGATCGAAGCGAAACGGCTGCGGTTTTAATAAAAAATTTTTAACTGTTGCCTTTGTGACAGTGTTCAAAAAATTATCGCTTATTTTCACCGCTTTATCGCTTTCCTTACTGGGTGCAGCTTGCGTAAAGTCTGCTAACGTTATTGATGAGCCCTCCTTGTCACGCGAACCTTAAAATGATTAATACAATCAAACTGTCAGATGGATTCAGACGCAATTTCGTTCGGGAAGTGATTTTGCCTTTGGTGGCGATTTTAGTTTTAACCTTTGCCGGAGCAGGTGTTGGCTTGTTCTGGGGCACCTCGCTGAGCAATGAACAGGCTCGCGATCAACAGCAACGTATGATTGAGGCCTCCTTTAGCCAAAGTTTGAATGAACATTTGCGTCAGCTGCGCAGTTTGACTCGCTGGTCGCCTCTCGCTGACCAATTGGCATTGGGCGTGCCGGATCAGAACTGGTTAGATCAAAATATCGGCGGCTGGCTTTATGACATGTTTGACCACCAGTTGATTCTGCTGATGGATCGTAATAATCAGCCACTGGCGATCTGGCGTGAGGGTAAGCGCGTGTCCAGTGACAGCGTAGGGCAATACCTTAAAGACATGCTGGCCAGTCCGCTCGTGGTGAGCAGCGATGAGGTGGCGGGTCCCAGCGATCGCGCCGATTTCGTGCGCATTGGGCAACGTGCCGCGGCCCTGGCCGTTGGCGATATCAGCAGCACCCGTGAAGCAGGCCGCTATCGATTAGTGAGTATCAAATTCCTCGATGATGGCTATTTACGTAATCTGGCGGATCGCAGCCAGCTGCAGCAGCTGCATTTTAGCGATGGCGCGCCGCAGCCCGGAACAGATGCACTCTACCAACTGAATTCACAGCAAGGCGATGCCGTGGGTTACCTGAGCTGGCTACCGGATAAACCCGGTGCGCAGATGTTGCGCATGCTCGGCCCTTCAACACTGTTATCAGTGCTGCTGATTACCCTGCTCTGTCTGTTTATGGTCAGGCGCATCTGGACCTCCTCTCTCAATCTGTCGCAATCTTTGCTTAAGCTCGGTGCCAGTGAAGCGCAAGCGCAGCATCTGGCTTTTCACGATGTGCTGACCGGGCTGCCGAATCGGGCGCTGGTGGAAGATCGGCTGACCCAGGCGCTGGCGGCATCCGCCCGGCACGATCAGCGTGTGGCGCTGCTGTTGCTTGATCTCGATCGCTTTAAAAACATCAATGATACCTATGGTCATCATGCGGGTGATGAGTTGATCATTGAGGTGGCGCGCCGCCTCACGCACATCTTGCGTGCCAGCGATACCGTAGGACGCATCGGTGGGGATGAATTTATTGTGATGATGCCGGACGTCGATAACATCGGTCAGGTGCAGGCATTGGCAAAACGCATTATCAGTGAGCTGAGTGAAGCCTATGAGTTGCAAGGCAGCGAAGTCTGGGTTGGGGTCAGCATCGGGCTGGCGCTGGCCCCTAAAGATGGCATTGACCGCATGGAGCTGATGCGTAAAGCGGACATCGCGCTCTATGAGGCGAAAAACAGTGGTCGCGGCCAGTATCGCCAGTTCGAAAAAGTGATGGATGAATCGCTGCGCACCCGCCAGCAGATGGCGACGGATTTACGTCAGGCGCTGGTCAATTTCGATGGCCTGCGCGTGTGGTATCAACCCCTGATGGAGATCAGCGGACAGCGTGTGGTGGGATTAGAAGCCCTGCTGCGCTGGCAGCATCCGGTACGTGGTGATGTCTCGCCGGGTGACTTTATCGCCATCGCCGAAGAGACCGGGATGATCATTCCGCTGGGCGAATGGGTATTACGTGAAGCCTGTAAAACCTCACTGAAATTGCCGCAGGTGATTGTGGCGGTCAACGTTTCTCCCGTGCAGTTCCGCGCCAGTGGCTTTGTGGAGCGCATCGTTGAAATTGTGCGTGAAGAAGGCGCCAATCCGCATCATATGGAACTGGAGATCACCGAAGGCGTATTGATTGAGGATGAGCACGAAGCGCGTAATAACATCATCGCGCTGCGTGAGGCCGGTTTCCGGATTGCGCTGGATGATTTTGGCACCGGTTATTCCAGCCTCAACTATCTCAGCACGTTCCCGGTCGACAAAATTAAGATTGATCGCTCCTTCACCCAATCACTGGGCGTGGCGCAAAATTCTGCGGCAATCGTTGAATCCGTGGTGCGTCTGGGTCACGCCATGGGCTTAACCGTCACCGCTGAAGGGGTCGAAACCGAAGGCCAGAAAATGGCGCTGGCCGATGCAGGATGTAATCAGCTGCAGGGATATCTGTTCAGCCAGGCCGTACCGTTTGAAGAGATTGAAAAGATGATATAAATGCCCAGCGGGAGGAGAGTGTTCCGCCCTGCGGGCATTGACGTCAAAACCGCGCCGCTCGCGTTTAATCCGGTTAGCGGTGGCGGCGCGATCTACCCTGCACCAGGGTTATGACGGAAAATCTGTATCAATCGACGTCTGTTTCCAGTCTTCGATCTGCGCCAGGCGCTCTTTCAACTTATTGGTCACCGCCTCATAGCCCCATGCGCCCATCACCAGATGGCGCGGAGGATTGTCATGTTCGGTGATGGCAATCATCGCCGTGGCCGCGCGTGCCGGATCGCCCGCCTGGGTGCCGCTGTATTCGGAAGTGGCTTTCATGCGCGCCGCCGCCGTATCGGCATATTCCGGTAAGGTGCTTGGCGTCTGGTGCAGTGAACGCCCCGCCCAATCCGTGCGGAATGGCCCCGGCTCGACACAAGTGACATGGATGCCTAAAGGCGCCGCTTCCACCGCCAGGGAATCAGACCAGCCTTCCACCGCGTGTTTGCTGGCCGAATAGTAGCCTGAACTGGCAAAGCCAATAAATCCGGCCACTGAGGTGATATTGATCACGTGCCCGCGACGCTGTTTGCGCATCGCCGGTAATACCGCACGCGTTAAGGCAAACAGGCCAAAGACGTTGGCATCGAATTGATCACGGATCTCGCGATCATCACCCTCTTCGACTGAACTCTGATAGCCGTAACCCGCATTGTTAACCAGCACATCAATGGTACCGAATTTCTCCAGCGCCGCGTGAACCGCGCGATCGATACTGTTCTGATCGGTCACATCCAGTGCCACCGCAAGGGCGTTGTCATGCCCCGCCACCAAATCCTGCACTTTCGCCGGGTCACGCGCGGTCACCACGGTATGAAAGCCGCGCGCAATGGTCTGCTGCGCCAGCTCCCGGCCAAAGCCGGTTGAACAACCAGAAATAAACCAAACGGGCGTGTTTGCTGAAGCCATAGTGACATCCTCTTAAATGCGCCTGATGAACCGTCATCGGGCAACAAAAGACTATGGCAAAGCCTGAAGCTGAATATTAGCGCTTAGTGCGACCGGTTCATCATCGCCGGATAGCGCTGTTGCAGATTTTGAAAGATAGTCTGCATCTGCGCGTCAAGTGCTGCCAGCTGTGTATCTGCTATGGCTGCCTTAAGTGCAACGGGTTGTGCCTCCGCCGCCACGGCGTCAAACACCTGTTGCTTCAGGAAGTGGCGCCAGCTGACCGGCGCTTCTGCCAGAAACGCCGTGAGCAAAGCATAGCGTGCCGGTGTCCAAAGCTGTTCAAATGCCGTGCGTGCTGGGCCGTGATCAAAATGCTGCCGGGCTTCGCGCTGCATCTCAGCGCGTAAACGCGCAGTGGTGACCTCATCCACCTCATCATCGATGATCGCCACGCCATAGCTATCACGTGCCACTTGCACTGAAACAAATCCGCAGCGCACATCCTGCAGCACTGCCGCCGCGTCACGTTCCACCGGCAGGCCATAGCCGCCCGCGCCCGGCCCGCGCACCTCAACGATATCGCCCGGCTGGCAACGAATGACATCGGTGTTGCCGTGTTCAATGACCTTGCCGTTGCGCAGCGTGCGGAAGTGCGACAATGCCCCTGACTCACCGCCCAGCACGCCAGCCGAGGCGAACACTGACCGGTTGCGATTGCGCGCCGTTACCGTGGTGTTGGGCGCGGTAATTTCAAACGCCATCTCCGTGGCCAGACCGCCGCGATAGCGCCCGGCACCGGCACTGTCCGCCGCCAGCCCATAGCGATGGAAATGGATGGGGACTTCTGCCTCGTTGATCTCAATAGGCGTGTTTTTCAGAAACGCCGATAACCCGCCAGAACCATCCGGGCCATCATGACGTGGCGTTCCGCCCGCGCCACCGCCGACAGGTCCTAGCGAGGCCACGACGCTGCGGTTCTGACTATCGCTGGTACGGATATTCATGATTGAGTTGCCGCCGGGTGAGTTAGCCGGTAAGCGATCGGGCAATGCCTGGGAGAACACGCCAATGGTGGCGATCTGCGACAACGCGCAGGTCAGCGAACGCATGCCTACCGCTGCAGGCGCTTCACAGTTCATTACGGTGCCCGGCGGCAGGATGGCGCGCGTCGGGCGTAAGGTGCCCGCATTAAGCAGCAGATGGCGATCCAGCGTTGAGAGCACATAAGTCACACCCACCAGCGCCAGCGGATGCCGTTCACGGCCGCCGGTGGGCATATTCAGCGAGGAGGCCAGCTGCGGATCGCTGCCGGTGTAATCCAGTTCCAGCGTGTCGCCGCTAATGCGCAGCGTGATGGCCACGCGGCACGGATAGCCGCCTTCACCATCTTCGTCGGCAAAGTCAGCATAGAAGTATTCACCATCCGGAATGGTGGCGATAATGCTGCGCGCCTGCGCTTCGGCGTAGTCCAGAATGCCTTCAATGCCCTGCAGGAAATCCTCAATACCGAAACGCGCGATGATGTCATGGATCTTACGCTCGCCCACGTTTACCGAAGCAATCTGCGCTTTGAAATCCCCCCAGTTTTGCTCTGGTACACGCACGTTGAGGCGCATAATGCTGGCGACTTCTTCATTCAACTCACCGTTGCGCACAATCTTGAGTGGTGGAATGCGGATGCCCTCCTGCACGATATCGGTCAGCGAGCGCGACAGCGAAGCCGGCACCGCCCCGCCCACATCGGTGTTATGAATATGACCCACCACAAAGCAGACAATCTCACCGTGGTGGAACACCGGCTTCCAGATGTGGATATCCGGCGAGTGGGTTGCCACATTGCCCGCATACGAATCATTGGTGATGCAGATATCGCCCTCTTCGTAATGATCGATTAACGCCAGCACCGGGCCGTAATCGATGCCGCTGTACCAGGGCGCGCCAAAGCTGCGTGGCGAAGCGAATGCCATGCCGTCACGGCTGACAATCTGACAGGAAAAATCTTCGGTCTCTTTAACGAAAGTGGAGTGCGCGGTGCGCATCAGCGTAAACGCCATCGCATCGGCCGCAGCGGCACAATAGTTCGCGAGAATTTGCAGGTTACGTCCGTTAATGGCCATATTAGTTTGCCTCCACAGGCGTAATCAGCAAGTTGCCAAAGGTATCGACATCCACCTGCATCTGCGGTGGAACGCAGGTGGTACAGTCATCCTGTGCGATGATCACCGGTCCGTTGAGATGATGCCCGGCCCGCAGACTGGCACGCACCACCACATCCACCTGATGCGATGCGCCATCAATCCAGGCACTGACACGTTTCGCAACGGCAACGGGCTCGGTCGCGTCCGGTAAGATGTTGAGCGTCGGCTTCGGTGTGGGCGAAGCGATCACTAAACGCAGGTTGATAATCTGCACGGGTGCATTGGCATCACAGTGACCAAATAGCAGCTGATGCTGGCGGTCAAAGGCCTCGTGCAAGGCCGCCACGTTGGCCTGCGCCAGCCACTCTGGCTGTAGCGCGACTTCGATCTCAAACGACTGGCCGCGATAGCGCATATCAGCGCTGTAGTGCAAGGTGAATGGCATATCAGTGCCGTGTTGCTCGCACAGCCAGCCGCGCGCGCGTTGGCTCAGGCCTTCCGCTTCCGTTGCCAGCGCATCCGCCAGCGTCGCGTCCAGATCGCTATAGAGCGTACGGATAAAATCATTGCGGATATCCGCCACTAACCCTCCCAGCGCAGACAGCACGCCCGGCGTAGGCGGCACGATCACCCCTTTCATATTGAGTTCGCGGGCGAGGAAACACCCCATCATCGGGCCCGCGCCGCCAAAGGCGAGGAACCAAAATTCACGCGGATCCAACCCAAAGCGCGACAGCAGTCCGCTGGTATCACCGTACATACTGGAGATCGCCAGCTCGATGGCGGTTTCCGCCGTCTCTTCCACCGTGATACCCAGTTGATCTGCCAGCGGCTGCCAGGCAGCACGTGCAGCAGCAATATCGACTTTCACCGCGTTGTAACCGAGATCGCCATGACCGATCATGCCGCAGGCGGCAAAGGCATCGGTCGCCGTCGGCTGCGTCCCTCCGCGCTGGAAACACACCGGCCCGGGCAGCGACCCGGCGCTATCCGGGCCCATCTGCAGCACGCCCTGGTTATCGATCCACGCCAGCGAGCCGCCACCCTGCCCCACCGAGGTGACTGCCACTGACGGAATATAAATCGGGAAATCACCGATGATTTCACCGTTGCCCTGCGCCACTTGCCCATCGACGATCACCGCCACGTCCGCGCTGGTGCCGCCAATATCAAGACTCAGGATCTTGTCGAAACCACAAGCGCTGGCAAGGAAGCTGGCACCGATCACCCCTGAAGCCGTGCCGGACAACACCATCTGCACACATTCACTTTTCGCCTGCTCCACGCCCATCACCCCACCATTGGATTTGGTGATACGCGGCGGCGGCTTAACGCCCATGGTGTGCAACGCCTGTTCAAACGATTCCAGGTAGTGAATCACCTTCGGCTGCACATAGGCATTAATGGTGGCGGTGATAGTCCGTTCATATTCGCGAATGATCGGCCAGATGTCGGCGGAGCAAGAGGTGAGCAGTTCAGGCGCCACCTCGTCGATAATGGCTTTGACTGCTGCTTCGTTGTGGCGATTGCGATAACTGTGTAACAGCGACACCACAATGCCCTGACAACCCGCCGCACGCGCCTGATCAATGGCATCCAGCACACTTTGCCGATCCACTGGCTGCAACACGGTGCCGTGGCGGTCCGTTCGCTCTTTGATGGCAAACACCCGATCGCGGGTAATCAACGGTGCCGGACGTCGTGAAAAGAGATCGTGAATATGAGGAATTTTGAGACGCGCCAGCTCCAGCACATCACAAAATCCTTCGGTGGCAAACAGCGCCAGCCGCACGCCACGTCGCTGAATGACCGCGTTGATGCCCACGGTGGTGCCGTGGGTAAAATAGTCAATATGCTGGGGTTCAATACCGTCACGCTGCTGCAACTGCGACAGCCCGGTGAGGATTTCGCTGCCGGGCTGATCCGGTCGCGACAGGACTTTTAAGGTATGAATCTGATGAGTCTGTTCATTCAGCACGGCAAAATCCGTAAAGGATCCGCCAATATCAACGCCAACGCGGTAACCCATGGTGAGCAAGCTCCGTTATCAGGAGAGAGGAAATTCCATCAGTTTTTGCGGATCCTGCACCACACGCCAGCCAAGGCGCTGATACAGCTGATGGGCATCATTAGTAGAGAGCATCCAGCGGTGCACCGTGGCCAGCTCCGGGTGCGCACGCACACAGGTCGCCAGCCAGCTGCCCAGTCCATGGCCCCGCCAGTTTTCATCGATCATCACATCGCACAGCCAGCCAAATCGGGTGTAATCCGTCACCAGTCGCGCGAAGCCAATCTGCTGTTGCTGATGGTAAACACCAAATGGCAACGAACCGGCAAAAGCGCGCTCGGTTTTGGCGCGTGGCTGCGCGTTGGCCCAGTAAGACTTCTCAGTCAATTGCTGGTGGATGTAATCCATATCAAGGCGCTGGCGATCGGTAGAGATGGTGAACTCGTCGCGCTGCCATTGATGATCGGCAAGGGTTAAAGCGGTCATGGCAACTCCTTGTAAAGCGGTAAATTGAGTGTACGGATATGCAGGCACAGGACGCGCGTGAAGCCACGACCGGAACAGTAAAGATAAAGGGAATTTGCGACAGAGAAGAAATTTTATGCTGCGGCAGATGCGTACGGAGGTTCTGGGGCAAATAGCGGTGTTGAAACAATACCTTCTCCCTGTCTGGGAGAAGGTCAGGATGGGGTCAATTACACACTAAAATCCACAGAATTATGCTTAGCAATCAGCGATCGCAATGGAACGGTGCTTTTCATAATCGGGGATTTAATCACGATATAGCTGAAGTACTTATCGATGCCGATTTGTGCGTCCAGCATCTTCTCAATCACTTCCTGGTAGTGCTCGATGCTGCGGGTAATAAAGCGCAGCAAATAGTCGTAGCCGCCGGTAATCAGATGGCACTCCATCAGCTCATCCACGTCGCGAACCGAATTTTCGAATTTCATAAAATCTTCGCGTCGATGGCCCGAGAGCGTGACCTCGGTGAACACCGTAACGGAATCGGTAATTTTGGTCAGATTGATATGGGCTTCATAGCCGGTAATAAATCCAGCCTGCTCCAGGCGCTTCACCCGTTGCAAACAAGGGCTGGGCGAAAGTCCTACGGCGTCGGCGAGATTGACGTTGCTGATACGGCCATCTTTTTGTAGTTGCACCAGGATGTTGATGTCGATGCGGTCGAGTTTCATTAAGCCGTTCATAGCACCCCTCATTGTTGACCAATCGCGCAGGCTGATACGATGGTATATCACGCTTTGACGTGACGGCGCTAGCGACTTCCGCACGCCACGTCATTCATTGGTCGAGTCAATAATTCCAGAGATATCAATGAGGAAGCCGGATTTATCCCAGGCGACCACTGGCGCGGGCCAGCGCAATATCAAAGATATGTAACGCTTCTTCCAGCTGAGAATCTGTGGTCACCAGTGGCGCGAGGAAGCGCACCACGTTGCGATGCAGGCCACACTTGATCAACAGCAGGCCTTCCTGACAGGCGCAGTCGAGGATTTTCTGCGTCATCGCAGCGTCAGGACGTTTGGTTTCGAAGTCGATGATCTCCACCGCCTGCATAAAGCCCACGCCACGTACTTCACCAATGCAGGCATATTTCTCCGCCAGCTGTTGCAGACGTGCATTCAGCTGTTCACCCAGCTGATTGCTGCGCGCCAGCAGATTGTCGTTTTCCAGCAGGTCCAGCACCGCCAGCGCCGCCGCACAGCCCAGCGCGTTACCGCCATAGGTGCCGCCAAGACCGCCCGGCAATGGCGCATCCATGATGGCTGCTTTGCCGACTACGCCGGAAATCGGCAAACCGCCCCCCAGACTCTTCGCCACGGTCACCAGATCCGGTGTAATGCCCAGTTGCTCGAAGGCAAACAGCGTACCGGTGCGACCAAATCCGGTCTGCACTTCATCGAGAATCAGCACGATTCCGTGTTTTTCGGTAATGCGACGCAGCGCTTGCATAAAGTTCGCACCCGCTGGCAGGAAGCCACCGTCGCCCTGAACAGGCTCGATGATGATTGCTGCCACACGCTCCGGCAGGATCTGCACGGCGAACAACTGTTCCAGCGCTTGCAGGCAGTCATCATCGCTGACGCCATGAAAGGCATTAGGATAAGGCAGGCGATACACCTCTGAGGCGAACGGGCCGAAGTTCTGTTTATACGGCTGGCTCATCCCCGTCAGGGTACAGCCTAGCAACGTACGCCCATGGAAGGCACCATCAAACGCGATAATGCCGCTGCGGTTGGTGTGCGCACGGGCAATTTTCACCGCATTTTCTACCGCTTCCGCACCGCTGGTGAAGAACACACTTTTAAAATCTTCACCTTTGCCGACCAGCGCATTCAGGCGCTGCGCCAGTTCGATATAGCCCGGGTAGGCAACGACCTGGAAACAGGCGTGTGACACCAGCCCAAGCTGTTTTGTCACCGCATTCACTACCGCCGGATGGTTATGGCCCACATTAAGCACCCCAATCCCGCCGACAAAATCGAGATAGCGATTGCCCTCGACATCCCACACTTCACTGCCTTTTGCCCGCTCAATCACCAACGGATGCGCGGTGACCACACCACGCGGCACGTTCTGTTCACGTGCATCCAGTAACAGGCCGTTATCGCTATACGTTTGCTGCTCCGCCATGACATTCTGCATTTTCAAAATCCTCATCCACGTAACGTTCGGTTGGCTCAAGTATCGCAACCCGTTGGTTTCTCACGCTGCCGTAATCAGCAAAGCAGCGGCATTTCGTTTCAAAATCTTCTGCCAATCAGCAGGGAAATTCTGCACGCAGCGCGTGGCGGGCGATGGCCGTCAAAGTCTGAATACCGTGCGGGATCAGTGCGTCGTTAAAGTCGTAAGAGGAATGGTGCAAGGGCTGGCTGGGTGCCGATCCACAGATAAGCCCCCGTTCTGGCCTGCAACATAAAGGCAAAATCTTCCGAGGTGAGAGCAGGCTGTCTGGCTTGTTCAGCAGGGATGCCTGCCTCACGCAGGGCATCCAGCGCCAGTTGCGCAGCCCCCGCATGATTGACCGTGGCCGGGTAATAACGCAGATAGCTTACCTCTGCCTGCAGACCGTGCGCCGCCGTGACATGTTGCGCCATTTCACGCAGGCGGCTTTCAATGATGTCCTGCGCCGCTGGGCTGAACGTACGTACCGTGCCGGTGATACTGGCCTCCGCCGGAATCATGTTGTGTGAGAAACCGCCCTGCATGCGCGTCACCGTCAGCAAACCCGGCTCGCACGGGTCAAGTGCGCGCGCCACCAGCGTATTGAGTTGCACCACCAATTCACTGGTGGCCAGCAAGGTGTCACGTGTCAGGTGTGGCTGTGCCGCATGACCGCCACCGCCCTTTACCGTGATATCAAAACGGTCCGCCGCCGCCATGATGGCACCCGGCCGCGTCTGCACTTCGCCCAGAGGCAGTTCAGGCCAGTTATGCAGGGCAAATACCGCATCGCAAGGAAATTGCTGGAACAGGCCGTCATCGATCATCGCTTTCGCGCCGGCTAAACCTTCTTCCGCTGGCTGGAAGATAAACACCAGCGTGCCGTTAAAATCGCCCTGCTGGGCCAACTGGATAGCCGCGCCCAGCAGCATCACCGTGTGACCGTCATGACCGCAGGCGTGGCAGACATTATCATGCGCACTTTTCCACGGCTGGGTGCCGTTATCCTGCATCGGCAGCGCATCCATGTCCGCACGCAGACCTATCATGCGCGGGCTATTTCCACGTTTCAGCACACCGACCACGCCGGTTTTACCCAGGCCGCGATGCACCTCAATGCCGTGCTCTTGCAGCACCTGCGCCACGATGTCGCTGGTGCGCGTTTCCTGATAGCCCAGTTCGGGATGGGCGTGCAGATCCCGTCGCAGAGCGACTAATTGATCCAGTTGCATATCAGTATCCCCGGTTACGATCGATAAGGCCGACCATGGGTTCGCCACGTTGATAGCGGCGCAGGTTATCGAGCAGCGCAGCCACCGCGCTGTCGGTTTGCGTCTGGCTGGCAATGTGCGGCGTGAGCCAGATCGCCGGATGCTGCCAGAAAGGATGCTCTGGCGGTAAAGGTTCGGGATCGGTCACATCGAGCACGGCTGCGCTCAATTGTCCGCTGGCCAGCGCCGTGAGCAAATCGTCATGATTTAACTGCGGGCCACGCCCCACCTGTACCAGTGCGGCTCCGGCAGGTAACTGCGCAAACAGCTCAGAGTTGAGTAAACCGCGCGTTCTGTCAGTCAAGGGCAGCAAACACACCAGAATGTCGCTGTGTGCCAGAAACTCAGCCAATTGCTCAGCGCCATGCCAGCAGCGCACGCCCTCGAGTTCACGCGGTGTCCGGCTCCAGCCAGCACACTCAAACCCTAATGACACCAGCTGCTGCAAAGATGCCTGGCCGAGTTCGCCTAAGCCCATGACGCCCACCCGCCGCTGATTGGCGGTGCGAATCGGGTGCGTTTGCCACGTTGCTGCGTGCTGTTGCTGGAAATAGCGCGGCATATCACGATGCAACCCTAGCACGGCAAAAGTGACGTACTCCACCATGCCTTGCGTCAGGCCGGGTTCGATCATGCGCACCACCGGCAAATCGGGCGGCAGTTGGCTGAGATCGAACTGATCGGCCCCCGCGCCCACCGACAGTAGCGCTTTGAGATTAGGGAAGGTCGCCATGACATCTTCTGGCGGTTGCCAGGCCACCAGCAGTTCAACCTGTTCTGCGTCACCCACATCCGGCCAGATATGCAGCTGCACATCCGGTGCATGTTCAGCCAGCCAGCGCTGCCAATGGGCTCCACGCGTGGCTTCCGATTTATAGACGATATGCATCACGCCATCGCCTGGGTCATCAACCCAAACGCCTGCATCTCACCGGCTTGCGGTGACCAAGGCGTTCCCCGATACATGGTGGTGGGCGCGTCAACCTTGACCAGCCCCAGTTTTTCCAGCCAGCTCGCCAGCGGTAAAGCCGCATCGGTATCGATGCGCACGAACTCGCCGCGTAAACCCTGCATCAGCGCGGCAATTAACGCCTGTGCCACCTCGATATCGCGCGCAATCACCGGGCCAATTGCCCAACCGTGACCAAATCGGCGCAGGCTGGCAAACCCTTGCACCCGCTGCTGCGCGTCATGCAGCAATACCGTTTGATGGTCAGCGATCAGCGTTTGCATCAACTGTGGACGCCACATACCGTGAGCCTGATGGTCTAATTCGGTGAGTAGATCGACGTCATTCGCCTCGGCATTACGCAGCGTTAAACCGGTGGGGATACTCACCGCAGGCACCATTGCCAGCTCACGTGTCTGGTGCTGTTGGATGGTGCCCGTCACCTTAAAGCCGAGCTTCTGATACAGCCCCTGCCCCATTTCCGTGGCATGTAAACGAATCACGGCGTCCGGGAATTTTTCCATCACGGCCAGCATCAGCTGCTTACCAATGCCGCGCCCCTGGCAGGTGGGATTCACCACCACCAGACCAATGGTTGCGGCGTGTTCACCCCAACGCCAGCCAAAGGCGCTGCCAACAAATTTGCCCTGTTCTTCAGCGACCACGCCTTCACCCAATGCCAACGCCTGCTGCCAGTCTTCACGACGATGCGGCCACTTGAGCTGTTGGGTGATGGCATAGCCGTGTTCAATATCGTCCTGCGTCATGGCGCGTAATGTGATCATCTGCTGCTCCTTTCTTGTAAAACACACCCGCGACGTAGCGGCGCAATCTGCTGCGCGAGCGGTTTCGCCATTAAGATGTGCGATTTATCGCATCGCTACGAATGCCGTGATATTTATTCTGCTTTAAGCACTTCTTCGTGCTCATCCAACCAACCCTGTCGCAGCTCCGGCACCGCCCGTTTAAGACGTTCGAAGTACAGCTCACTGGTCGGCTTATCATATTCAGCGCGGGAAATCTGCGTGACGATGCGGCCTGACTTCATCACCACGATATCATCGCAAACGGCGCGCACGGCATGCATATCATGGCTGATAAACAGCACCGACAGCCCCAACTCACGACGCAGTTCGCTGATCAAATCCAGTACGGCGGCGGCGACCACCGTATCTAATGCCGATGTCACTTCATCGCACAGAATCAGATCCGGCTCCGCCGCAAGGGCACGAGCCAGATTCACACGCTGCTTCTGCCCACCGGACAGCGCCCATGGGCGGCGCCACAACACTGAGCGCGGTAATTTGACCAGGTCCAGTAACTGATGCAGACGCCGCTCAAGATCGGCCCCTTTCAGACCGTGGAACAGCACGAGCGGGCGAGTAAGAATACGTTCCACGTTGTGAGCCGGGTTCAGCGCGGTATCAGCCATCTGGAACACATACTGGATCCGCCGCAGTTCGTTATCCGGGCGTTTGTGCATGTCGCCATTGATGTAGTGACCATTAAACAGAATATGACCGTGACTCGGGGCATTAAGGCCGGCAATCGCATGCGCCAGCGTGGTTTTACCGGAACCCGACTCGCCGATGATGCCAATCGCCTGTCCTTTCCACAGCTTGAGATTGATATCCTCAAGAATCAGAGTCTTCGGTTTCCCTTCGCTGTCGCGCGGGCCATAACCGGCGCTGAGATCGCGCACTTCCATTAACGGTTGCGCGTCGGCTTCTGCACAACTCCAGCTGCTCTCGCGCTCTTTCTGACGAGCGGCATCCATCAGCAGTTGGGTATATTCAGCCTGCGGCGCACCAATCAGCCGCTCTGTGGAACCATATTCCGCCATTTTTCCGCGCAGCAGCACCAGAATTCGATCCGCCATCTGCGCCACTACCGCCAGATCGTGACTGACGTAAATCGCGGTCACACCGCGCTGTGCCACCACACGGCGAAACGCTTTCAGTACTTCAACCTGAGTGGTGACATCCAGTGCCGTGGTCGGCTCGTCAAGGATCACCACATCCGGGTCGCCAATCAGTGCCATGGCCGTCATCAGACGTTGCAGCTGTCCGCCAGAGACCTGATGCGGGAAACGGTCGCCAATGGTGTCAGGATTCGGCAGTGCCAGCTCGCGAAACAGCGTGATCGCCTTCTCTTTGGCGGCTTTGCGTTTCATGGTGCCATGAATAACCACAGGCTCGATAACCTGGTCGAGAATACGCATCCCCGGGTTGAAGGAGGCTGCTGCACTTTGGGCGATGTAGGCCACTTTGTTGCCGCGAAATTCGCGCAACTGGCCGGGCGACAGACTACGCACGTCGGTGCCCGACAGATGAATGTTGCCCTCGGCGATGCGACAGCCGTGGCGCGCATAGCCCATCAGCGCCATGGCGATGGTGGTTTTACCCGAACCGGATTCACCGATCAGCGCCAGTACTTCGCCTTTTTGTACGGTAAAACGGATATCTGAAACCAGATCGATCTCTTCGCCCTTATCCGTCTCGGCGGTGACACGCAGGTTTTCAACGGAGATCACGGGCATGGCTGTATGGGGTGTCACGTTCATGCTCCCTCCTTCGCCAGCGTCAGCGGACGCATCTGTTGCAGGCTGTCAATAAACAGGTTGGCGCCGATGGTTAAACTGGCAATCGCCACTGCCGGCATCAATACCGCAGGCGAACCGTTAAACAGGCCTTGTAGATTTTCACGTACCAGCGTGCCCCAATCAGCATAAGGTGGTTGCACGCCTAAGCCCAGGAAGCTCAAGCCGCTGAGTAACAGCACGATATAGACAAAACGCAGGCCAAAATCGGTGAGCATCGGATGCACCATATTCGGCAGAATGTCATGGATAGCCACGTACCAGCGGCTTTCGCCACGCAGTCGTGAAGCACGGACATAATCCATATTGCGCAAACTGCTGGCCATAGCGAACGCGATACGGAACGCACCGGGCCAGTAGGTGAAGATGGCTGTCAGAATCAGCATCGGCAGCGAGGAACCAAACACGGCCACAATCATCAGCGACAGCACTTTGCCTGGCAGCACCAACATGGCATCGTTGATGCGGCCCAGCAACTCTTCGAGCCAGCGTCCTGCAACGGCGGCCAGCAGCGCCAGCAAGGTGCCGATTAAACTGGCACCCAGCGCAGCGGTTAACGCCAGACCAATGGAGAACTTCGCACCGTATAAGATGCGGCTGAGGATATCGCGACCGAGATAATCGGTGCCCAGCAGGTTGTCAGCGGTCATCCCTCCTAGCATCGGGCCACCACCGATATCCTCTACACTATGCGGCGCCAGTTGATTGCCGAACAGCGCCATCAGTACCCAAAACAGAGAGATTGCCAGGCCAATGCGACCGGAGATCGACAGCGACTGAAAAATTCGTACAGGAAGCAGCAAGCTATTCATCAGCTCCTCCATTTTGGGTTAAAGGCGATAGTCAGGATGTCAGCAATCAGCAGCAGCACCAGATAACAGGCGGCGAACATCATCACGCACAGCTGCACCACTGGCAGATCGCGATTACTCACGGCATCCACCAGCGCACTGGCGAGACCGGGGTAGCTGAAGATCGACTCAATAATGATCACGCCACCAAACAAGTAAGACAGGCTGAGCGAAATGGCGTTGGCAATCGGTCCCACCGCATTCGGCAGCGCATGACGCAACACGGCACGCAGCGGCGAGACCCCTTTCAGCAACGCCATCTCAAGATACGGGCTGTCGAGCTGATTAATGATCGCCGAACGCGTCATCCGTGCCATCTGCGCCACCAATACGCAGCACAACGTCAGTACCGGCAGTGCATAGGCTTTCAAATAACTAACGAGATCCATATCGGGGCTGCCAAACGACATTGCCGAGACCCAATGCAGTTTGACCGCGAAGATCAACACCGCCACGGTGGCCACCAGAAACTCCGGTACGGCCACTGTCGCCATGGTGGCGATCACTAGGAAACGATCCAGCGCTGAACCACGATTCATAGCGGCCAGAATGCCGATCACCAGCGCCAGAGGGACGCAGATCACCGTAGTGATGCCTGCCAGTTCCAGCGTGGCAGGAATACGCTGCCCCACCAGTTGCGTCACTGGCAGATGACTGGCAAACGAGGTACCAAAATCACCCTGCAACATTCCACTGAGCCAGCTGAAGTAGCGCATCAATAACGGCTGGTCGAGACCCAGCTGCTGGCGTAACGCCGCCACCGTTTCCGGCGTGGCGTTTTGCCCCAGGATCATCTGCGCGGCATCGCCGGGCAGCAGGCTGGTGATAAAAAACACCACCGCCGAGACGATAAGCAAGGTCAGGATGCCCGCACCTGCGCGCCGGGCAATCAGAAACAACATGTATCGGTTCATCGGCGTTCTCCTCTGACGGATGACGGATTAGGCTTTCAGCCAGGCGAACTCATGGAAGCGGTAACCCATCATCATGCCGCTTGGCCAGGCGTCAACACCGCCCACTTTTTTACTGTACCCGTCGAGGGTACTGATAAAGGTGGGGATGATGGTGCCGCAGTGGTCATAGATCAGCTTCTGCATATCGCCATACATCTGCTTGCGTTTGCCCTGATCGCGCTCACCGCGTGCGGCGACGACCAACTGATCAAACTGATCGTTCTTCCAGCCCGATTCATTGTTGGCCGCGCTCGACATATAGAACTGAGAGAACAGCATATCCAGCGTTGGACGCGGGTTGATCGAGCCATAACCCACCGGGTCTTTGGTCCAGTGTGTTGACCAGTAGCCGTCATACGGCACGCGACGCACCTTAACGTTCAGCCCGGTGTTACGTGCCACCTGCTGGATTAACTGCCCCCCTTCCACCGCACCTTCAATGTTTGGTGTGGTGATGATCTCTACCGTTGCGCCCTTCATACCGGCTTTCTCGATATGGAATTTGGCCTTTTCGGCATCCAGCGGACGCGGTTTGAGATCGGCGTTAAACAGCGGATGCCACGGCGGCACGGGGGTGTCGTTACTGATATCACCGTAGCCTTGCAGCACGGTTTTCAGCACGATGTCACGCGGCTGCAGATATTTCATCGCCAGCACGAAATCCTCGCTGCTGCCCGGCTTCATGTCGGTGCGGATAATCAGGTTGGTGTACATCCCCGCCTTGCTCTCCAGCACGGCGAAGTCTTGCGTGGCTTTCAAACGATTACTGTCGGCTGCGCTCAGGGTCGAAACGATATGCAAGTCACCCGACATTAGCGCATTGACACGTGCCGCCTGATCGGTGACGCCCAGCAGTTCGATTTCGTCGAGATGTGGCAGGCCGGGCTTGTAGTAGTTTGGGTTCTTCACGCCAACAGAGCGTACGCCCGGCGTGAACTCTTTCAATTTGAACGGCCCCGTGCCAATACCCTTACTGAAGTCTTTGGTGCCATCCTGCACAATCAGGAATGGGGCACTGGCGAGCATATAAGGCACGTCAAAGTTGGCGCTGCTCAGCTCAAGTGTGACTTCGTTATCGTTCACCGCCGTGAAGGTTTTGAACTGATCGGCCAGCTTAAAGGCATTGGAAGCCACGGCGGGATCTTTGTGGCGGCTGAGTGAGTAAATGACGTCTTTCGCGGTGAGAGGTTTACCGTCGTGGAACGTGACCCCTTTGCGCAATTTAATGTGCCAGGTGACACCATCCGAAGACTCCACGGACTCCGCCAGCCCCGGTTGAATCGCCAACTTTTGGTCGAGTTCGGTCAGGCCGCTGTAGACCATAAACTGGCGGGTATAGTCACCGCTGTTATTGCCTTTGGCAGGATCGAGTGTGTCAGTAGCGGAGGCGTTGGACATGGCTGCGCGCATCTTGCCGCCTTTCACCGGTGTTTCAGCCGCAAAGCTCATCTGCGGAAAACCTATCAAGCCGCTGCTCATGACTGCACCCGCAGACAACAACTTCATCAGGCCACGACGTGACAGGGATCCCTCAGTCAGCATACGTGTCAGGGCCGGATTTACAGCGTCAGACTCTTTATCGAATTTACTCATCTGCACACCCTCAATATGAAAAGTGGTTTGTTTTGATAATCGAGCGTCAATCAGATCGCCATTAATGTGGCCCCTTCCAAACCGGATAGCGCCCGCATGAATGCCAAATCAATGACACCTTAGGATGTGCATTTATGCGTCCCCCTCGAAAGCATCCCCCTGGCGCGCATCAATAGCGACCTGAAGAATCCCATCGTAGAGTGCACATTGATGCGCACCGGATTAACGATCAGGAGAGCCGATCCTTAGCCTTGTAATACAGCCCCGCGAGAGGCAAAAACCAGGGTTTCCCGTGGTAACCGGGCAGCGCAGGCCATGTATCGCGCTGCCAGGGATTTTCGTTACGCTTTTCTGCCAGTAAATCGGCCATCACCCGCCCCATCCACACCGACATCTGTGTGCCGTGACCGCTGTAGCCCAGTGAATAGAACACGCCATCGTGCTCACCCGCATGCGGCAGGCGATCGGACGTCATATCCACCATGCCGCCCCAGCAGTAATCGATGCGCGATTGGCCGAATTGTGGGAACAGTGCGGTCATCGCCGCACGCAACACTTCGCCACTGCGCGAATCCGAGGTTGGATTGCTGACGGCAAAACGTGCGCGCCCCCCAAACACCAGGCGACGATCGGCAGTGGTGCGGAAGTAGTTGCCGATATTCAGCGAGGTCACATAGGTGCGATCTTTAGGCAGCACTTGTTCAATCAGCGCATCACCCAGTGGTTCAGTGACGACGATAAAGCTGCCCACCGGCACGATACGGCGCTGGAACCACGGGAACGGTCCTTCATTTGAGACGCCAGTGGCCATCATCACTTTCTCCGCGATGATCTCGCCCTGGGCGGTGGTGACGCGATGACGGTAGCCATCCAGACGCGTCAAGCCGGTCACCGCGTGATGGGGAAAGATCTTCGCTCCCGCACGGGCTGCGGCATTGGCGAGACCAATGCCGAACTTGCCCATATGCATCTGGCCACCGCGTTTTTGCAGTAAGCCACCGTGAAAGGCATCGCTGCCCACTTCACGGCGAATCTCATCTTTACTGATCAACTCGATTTCCGGGTCAACTGTGTCCCGCATCAGTTGCCATGCACTGCGCAGTCCGGGGAAATGCGACGCTTTGCTGGCGAGCTTGAGCTTTCCGCACAGGCGAAAATCACAATCAATCTGCTCTTCCCGCACCAGTTGCTGGACATAACTCACGGCGTCATCAAAAGCCCGATAGAAGCGACTGGCTTGCTCGATCCCCTGGCTGGCTACCAGCGAAGCAAAGTTTTGCGATACGCCGGTATTGCAGTGCCCACCGTTACGTGCGGAGGCCTGACTCATCACGTTGCCACTTTCCAGCACCACCACGTTGATACCCTGTCGTGCGAGATTCAGCGCGGTTGAGATGCCGGTAAATCCGCCGCCAATCACCACCACGTCAGCAACCGACGGCAGTGCGCCACTCGCTGCGCCAGTAAATGCCGGTGCCGTGGCTTGCCAGAATGATTCGAGTTTCATCGCCGCCTCCGGGCTTAGAGTCCAACCACAGCGGGCAGACCGCCGATATCTTTAATCTCGGTGTATTCATAAGCTGGGTTGGCCGGATCGTGACCCCGGTTGACCCACACTTTGTTTTTGATGCCCATGTCGTAGCAGGTCATCAGGTCATAGCGCAGGCTCGACGAAACATGCAGGATCTCTTCGGGACCACAATTCAGCTTGTCCAGCATGTACTCGAAGCCTTTCATCTGCGGCTTGTACGCACCCACTTCTTCTGCGGTGATGGTCATGTGGATCGGTGCACCAAGACGCGGCACGTGATGGGGAATCAAATCGTTCATTGAGTTGGTGAGCAGCACCAGTGGGAACTCTTTCGCCACTTTGGCAAGTCCTGCGGGCACGTCTGGGTGCGGCCCCCAGGTGGCGCAATCGGTGTAGATAAAGTCGCTATCGGCTTTGCTCCACTGCACGCCCCATTTTTTACAGGTGCGCTCCAACGCATCGCTGACGACGTCGTAGTAAGGTTTCCACGCCCCCAGCACTTCATCGCGGCGATAGATGGCGAAATCGGTGGTGAAGGCCAGCATCTCTTGCGCTGACACCCGATCTTTGAAGCAGCGCTCTGCCGCTCCTGCCATGTCAAAGTTAATCAGGGTGCCGTAGCAATCAAAGGTGATGAATTTCGGTTTAAACAGTGCCATGACGCGACCTCGTCGTTGTCTGATACGTGAATTTAGAAATCGATTAATACACTCTTCTGGCGCTGGCAGGCCTGAAACGCCTGACGACCCAGATCCTTGCCAATACCGGAGCCCAGGAAGCCGCCGGTGGGAATAATGAAATCACCGGAGCGACCGTAGCGGTTGATCCATACTGTGCCTGATTCGATGGCACGCATCGCTCGCATGGCACGCGGCAGACTCAGCGTATGCACGCCGGCACACAGCCCATAGGTTTCGTGCGCCGCCAGCGCGAGCCCTTCTTCTTCGCTGTCAAACTCCTGCACGGTGAGCACCGGGCCAAAGATCTCCTGCTGCACCGCCGGGTTATCAGCCGCCACACCACATAACAGCGTAGGCTGCCAGAACCAACCTTCGTCGGTGTCCGCAAAACGTTCGCCGCCCACTAACACTTCTGCGCCCTGCGCTTTGGCTTCGGCGATCACCGATGCCACCTTGTTGCCCTGGCGCTCATCTATCAGCGGCGCATAACGGCTGCTGTCTTGCCAGGTGACACCCGGCTGCGGCTGCTGGCATAGCGCCACCAGGCGATCCAGCAGCGGTTGAGCGATGCCACGTTGCACAATTAAGCGAGTACCCGCGACGCATGCCTGTCCACCGTTGGCGGTGAAGCCGCGCAGGATGCGCTGTGCCAGGACATCGATATCGCCCGCATCATCGAACACCAGCTGTGGGCTTTTGCCACCTAACTCCAGCGTGACAGGCTTCATGCCATGCTGTGCTGCGTCACTCATGATGCGTGCACCCGTCACCGTGGAACCGGTGAACGAGACTTTGCATACCAGCGGATGGGTGACCAGCGCGCTGCCGGTCACTGCACCACTGCCCTGCACAATATTCAGAATGCCCGCCGGTAAACCGGCCTGCACCGCCAGTTCCGCCATGCGTACGGTAGAGAAAGGTGTCAGCTCTGAAGGTTTCAGCACCACGGCATTACCGGCTGCCAGTGCAGGACCGCATTTCCACGAGGCCATCGACAGCGGGAAATTCCACGGTGTAATCGCGCCAATCACGCCGTATGGCTCCGAAATCAGCATGCCGAGGCTGCTTTCCTGCGTCGGGAACAGATCGCCACTGTATTTGTCTGCGCACTCAGCGTAGAAACGGATGGCCTCTGCGGTAAACGGAATCTCATGCTGTACCACATCGCTAATGGGGCGCGTCGATCCCAGCGCTTCAAGCTGAGCCAGCAACGGATCGCTTTCAATCAGATCGGCCCAACGGCGTAACACTTTGCCACGTTGACGCGGTGGGCAGCTGCGCCAGCCGCTGGTTTTCAGCGCCTGATGTGCGAGCGTGACGGCGTGATCAACATCTGTCGCCTGCGCTTCGCTCAGCTCGGCATAGACTTTGCCATCAGATGGCCTTTTTACGGCAAAACGCGCGCCCTGGGTGGAAACATGCTGGCCACCAATATAATGGCCAATCGGGAGAGAAACTTTTTCAGGGTCGAAACTTAACATGGAAAATTCCTTATTTGTTACACCCATCACATGTGCGCCAATTAACGATTTGCACAACATTTATCTGTCACGTTAATAAGCTAATGCAGAAAGTATGCCAGCCCAGTAAAAAATAAAAATGCGTAAAAAACAGCCCAGAAAAATTTTCTGCCGTATTGAAGAGGGAAAATTTGCGGATTTGCCGAAGGAATAAACAGATGATTTACTTCACAAAATTCGTGCATCCCTACGGTGCAGCTCGCACGAAACTTGCACTAAAACGGTGATGGGCCGGAAAAGTATGACGCCGCGCACAAAATAAAACAGCGCCGTGAACCTGAGGTTGCCGGCGCTGTTTATGTAATTGGTGATGAAAGTCATTATGCGCAATGAATTACGCGATTACCTATTTGGAGCGGTACGATTTAACACGCATTGCTGCATTTATAAACTGCCCATGTGAAACGTTTTCTGCTCCAGATACTCTTCAATTCCATAGCGCGAACCTTCACGTCCTAAACCGGATAATTTAATTCCGCCAAAAGGTGCCGCATCTAAAGATATCGCACCGGTATTAAAACCGACCATGCCAAATTCTAATGATTCCGCCACGCGCCAGGCTCGACGTATATTCTCCGTAAAGAAATAAGCGCCCAATCCATAAGGCGTGTCATTCGCCATGCGTATCGCCTCCTCTTCGGTATCGAAAACAAAAAGCGGTGCGACCGGGCCGAAGGTTTCTTCATGCGCAATACGCATACTGCTGGTGACATTACCCAACACGGTCGGCTCAACAAAGGTGCCATTCGCTGCACTGATCCCGCCACGCAGCAAGGTCGCTCCCTGGCTAAGCGCATCATCAATATGGCTGTTCACCTTCTCAACAGCGCGATCGTTAATCAGTGGCCCAATCGTGCTACTGGGTTCAAAGCCATCCCCCACTTTAAGGGTTGCTACTGCCTCCAGGAGTTTCTCGCTGAAACGCTCATAGATACCGCGTTGCACCAAAATGCGATTGGCGCAAACGCAGGTCTGACCGGCATTACGGAATTTACTCGCCATGACGCCAGGGATAGTGACATCGAGATCGGCATCATCAAACACAATCAGTGGCGCATTACCGCCCAGTTCCAGGCTAAGGCGTTTAATGCTGTCGGCACTTTGTTGCATCAGCAATTGGCCGACGCGCGTGGATCCGGTAAAGGAGATTTTGCGCACCGTGCGGCTGGCAGTCAGCGTGCTGCCGATCTCGGTGGGTAATCCGGTGAGCACCTGAAGTACGCCAGAGGGAAAACCTGCCCGCTCTGCCAGCACCGCCAGTGCCAGAGCCGACAGCGGCGTCAACTCAGAAGGTTTCACGATGATCGGGCAACCGGCGGCCAGCGCAGGTGCCACTTTGCGGGTAATCATCGCAATCGGGAAATTCCACGGCGTAATCGCTGCGGCCACGCCAACGGGTTGTTTCAGAACCAGAATGCGGCGGTCTTCACTGGGCGCCGGAATGGTATCGCCATAGATGCGGCGTGCCTCTTCAGCGAACCATTTAACAAAGCTGGCACCGTACAACACCTCACCTTTGGCCTCTGCCAGCGGTTTGCCCTGCTCGGCGGTCATGATAATCGCCAAATCGTCAGCATTGTCGAGAATCAGCTGATGCCATTTATCCAGCAGTGCCGCGCGTGACGCGTTCGGGGTTTTGCCCCAGCTGACACGCACCGACTCAGCATAATCTATCGCCTGCTCGGTTTCGGCTGCACCCAGTGCCGGAATAGTGGCAATCTGTTGCTGAGTGGAGGGATCGATCACCGGCAGCGTGGCCCCGGCGTGCGCGTCCTGCCAGCGCCCGCCAAACAACGCCTGCTGGCGTAACAGTTCTGCATCTTTTAGTTGAATCCGCGACATTTTCATCCCCTTTATCCTGTTCATTTCACTGTAACGTGGCGCAGCAGCGCAGGATGTTTTTCTAAGGGGTGGAAACCGGGCCAGGATGTGTTTTAGCGCGCCAAAAGAAATTTTATGCTGTGCATAAATGCGTCATTGATTACGGTGAGGTTTGTTGCCAGGTGCGCATGAATGCGTCATTGATTACGCTGCGGTTTGAGGCCAGGCGCGCAGGAATGCGCGCCCTGTAGGAAATGTGTGGTCGCCATTTATGACGACCACTGCATCAAATCTGGAAATCGATAGCGGGTTCAGATTCCGTTTCATAGGAAAGCGCCTGACGCTTAATCTCTTCCAGCGACAAATTGGCGTTACACAGTTCCAGAAACTGCCAGACGTAATTGCGTTGCAACTGGCCGCGCTTCAATCCTAGCCATACGGTGTTGGCATCAAACAGATGATGGGTGTCGATTTTCACCAAATCTTCACCTTCATAAATGTCGCACGCCTGATCAGCCAGGATGCCAACGCCGAGTCCCAACTCAACATAGGTTTTCACCACGTCGGAGTCCTGCGCGCTGAGCACGATATCCGGCTTGATACCCGCCGCCTGGAACGCACGGTCAACACGCGAGCGACCCGTGATCCCCTGACGATAGGTAATCAAGGGATGGCGACTCAGGCTAGCCAGCGTGATCGGCTGATGCTGTAACAGTTCGTGGTCGTGCGGCACCAATAACGAGTGGTGCCAGCTAAACCACGGGAAAGCCGCAAGGCTGCTGCTGTTCACCAGTTGCTCGGAGGCAATACCAATATCAGCTTCACCCGCCAACAGCATGGCCACAATTTCCTGCGGTGAACCCTGATTGAGTTCAAGTCGAACATTAGGATAGAGCTGTCGGAATGCTTTGATCACACGCGGCAGACTATAGCGGGCCTGCGTATGCGTGGTAGCAATCGTTAGCACGCCGCTGGTTTCATTGGTAAACACATCCGCCAGGCGACGCACTTTGCCTGCTTCATCAAGAATGCGTTCAGCAATGGTTAACAGCGCCTTGCCCGGTTCCGTCATGCCCAGCAATCGCTTGCCGCGACGAATGAAGATCTCGACGCCGAGTTCATCTTCCAAATCACGAATATGGCGGCTAACCCCGGATTGTGAGGTAAACAGCGTGTTCGCCACTTCTGTCAGGTTGAATTCGCAACGTGCAGCTTCACGTATAATTTTAAGTTGCTGGAAATTCACACCCTTTTCTCCTGTTCCCTGCCCTGTTTCGTCCATGTTATGAAGTTGGTGTCATTGCAGGAAATAATAAAAAACGGTGTGTTATGCGGAATAGTAATAAAGAGGGTGATTTATCTCGACGCGTTTGCGGATGTTAAAGCGTGAAGGGGTTACCCCAGCCGTAAATAGCTGGGGTAAAGAAGAAGGGATTAACCGACCAGCATCAACTCGCGCTCTTCCGTCATCGGCTTATTCAGCAGTGACAGCAGGATGTTTTTCACTGCCTGCGCGGAAGGTGACAGTGGCAAGCGCGCAGAGATATTCAGCGAGAGCGGCAGATTCAGCGATGGGCTGTTAATACGTGCCATCCACGCGTGAGTTGAACTCACCAGGGCGCGAGCCGCTGATTCCGGCAGAACGGTCACACCCATGCCGCTGGAAACTGCGGCAGTCAGGGTTGAGATTGACTCGATTTCACCGATGATTTTTGCGCTCAGACGACGCAGCGAGAATGCTTCATCAACACGTTTGCGCACCGCGCTGTAGTCACGCGGCAGGAACAAATTCATCTGCGCCACGTCGGCGAGATCAACGGTAGCGCCCGGGCATGCGGTCGCACCGACCAGATACAACTCTTCTTTCATCAATGGAATGCTGTTAATGCCGGCTGTCGGCGCACGGTCATACAGCACCGCCATATCCAACTGACCGTTCATCACTTTTTCATTTAAAGAGGTGCCGCTATTCTCATGCAGATACACCAGTACATCCGGGAATTGTTCCCGCACTGTTTGCAGCAGCGGCATCGTCAACGAAGAAGCGGCGGTGCCCGGTGCCAGACCAATTGATACCTGACCATTTAACGCCTGGCCCGCGTTGATGACAGCCGTTTGCGCCTGTTCACACTGGCGCAGAATAGTACGAGCATGAGCATAAAGAATTTTGCCCGCCTCGGTTGGTGTTACGCCACGTTTGGTGCGAATCAGTAACTGCTGATCGAGTTCGTTTTCCAGCGTCGCAACTTGCTGGCTAAGCGCAGGCTGCGCGATGTGCAGCACTTCTGCTGCCTGAGTCAGGCTGCCGATATCGACGATTTTTACAAAGTACTTCAGTCGTCTTAAATTCATATTGCCTCCGTCAATCCCCGAATAACCCGTTTGGGTGTCTCAGCCTGCTGGCTTGTGTTCATGAAGTTGCAATATGCAGGCCAGGTTTATTCGAAGCGTGAAAAAGCAGTGCCAGAATATTCCTAACGGCACGGAAAATAAGCCTTTCTGATTACCTCTTAAGAGTTAATAAGCTGAGCACATGACACAGAGTGATTAAAAATAAATCGAAATGCACCACCATGGTGCGCAACTTGCGTGGCAGATGTGCAAAAAAGTGATGACCGAAAGCGTCGCAGTGGTGCATAACTCACAGAAAATGACCAAAAACGGTCAGAACGAAAGCAAACGCGGGGAAAGGAGCAGGATCAACCAGTGGGAAAACTTATTGTGAACAACGGAGCAAAATGTCCTTGAGGGCGCACACAGTGCGCCCTGCAATCAGGAAGTACTATCTCTTTTTACGGTTTCTATGCATATCTATGGACACTGCGGCGACAATGATGATGCCTTTAATGATGTCCTGCACGTAAGCATCCACACCCACGAAGGTGAATCCGCTCTTAATCAGACCCAGAATCACCGCACCAATCAGCGTCCCGGTGATGCGACCCACGCCGCCCATCAGGCTGCTACCGCCGATAACGGCTGCGGCAATCGCATCCAGCTCGTACGCCATACCCATGCTTGACTGACCGCTACTGACGCGTGCCGCCAGCACCACACCCGCCAGGCCAGAGAGCGCACCCGCGATGGTATAGACGATGATCAGGTATTTATTAACGTTGATCCCTGACACTTTGGCCGAAGTCATGTTGCCGCCAATCGCGTAAACATATTTACCGTAACGGGTATGTTTCAGGGCGATGTGAAACAGGAAGGCCACCACCAGGAAGATGATCACCGGCATCGCGCCCTGGCCGATGGAGGTAAAACCATCTGACAGGAAGCTGATCGGGTTACCTTGCGTGTAATACTGCGCCAGACCACGCGCCGATACCATCATGCCCAGTGTGGCGATAAATGGCGGGATACCGGTTTTGGTAATCAGGAAACCGTTCATGACCCCGCACAGCAAACCTACACCAATACCGGCCACAATCGGAATGACGGCAGGCAGGTTAACCAGTGACGGATACATCGGTGTCAGGCTGTCAGAGGTTTGTGCCAGACTGGCCGCCACTACCGCCGTCAGTGCAATCACCGAACCAGACGACAGGTCAATCCCCGTGGTGATGATGACCTGCGTCACGCCCACCGCAATGATGCCGATGATCGCCACCTGTAAAACAATCAATACCAGACGGTTGGTGTTGAGCAGGAAAGATTGGTCACGAACGTACCAGCCTGCAATCTCAAAGATTAAGGCAATACCCAACATCACCACAAAGATGCCGGTATCTTTCGGCAACTTATGGCGCAGGTTGCCAAAGAAGGATGTCGATTCCGCGGCCTGCGGGGCCGTAATTTTTACGTTACTCATAGATGTCTCGCGCCTCACTCGGATGCCAACGACAAAATGGTTTCCTGATTGGCCTCTTCTTTATCGAGGATGCCAGTTATACGTCCGCCGTGCATAACCATCACGCGGTCGCTCATGCCCAGAATTTCCGGCAACTCCGACGAGACCATAATGATGGCCACGCCACGGTTTGCCAGTTCGCTGATTAAGCGGTAAATCTCGGCTTTTGCCCCGACGTCAATACCGCGCGTCGGTTCATCGAGGATCAGAATCTTCGGTTGTGCCAGCAGCCAGCGCGCAATCAGCACCTTCTGCTGGTTACCGCCACTGAGGTTGTTGATGATTTGATCCATGGTCGGCGTTTTAATATTGAGCTTGCGGATCTGCTCCATGCAGTCCTGTGCCATCTTCATGTGGCTAACGAAACCGGCTTTACTGACATAATCCGGCATGTTGACGATGCTCATGTTCTCCATCACCGACAACACCAGGAATAAGCCGGACTTTTTACGGTCTTCGGTCAGGAACGCCATGCCCTTCTCAATCGCCGTGGAAGGCGAATCGATTTTGACCGGCACGCCATCGATCAGCACTTCACCGCTGTCGAAGCTTTCCATCCCGAACAAACTTTCCATCACTTCACTGCGTCCCGCCCCCACCAGACCGGCAACACCGAGGATTTCACCCTTACGTACCGTGAAGTTGATATCGGTGAAACGGTCTTTACAGGTAAGGTTGCGCACCGTCAGCACTTCTTCACCGATTTCACCATTGAATTTCGGGAACAGCTGCGTCAGTTCACGCCCCACCATCTGGGTAATTAATGACTGACGGGTAAATTCAGAAGTGCTGTTGCTGCCTACCCATGTGCCGTCACGGAAAATGCTGATCTCATCGGTGATGGTGAAAATCTCATCCATCTTGTGACTGATATAGATGATGGCTTTACCCTGCGCACGCAGGTCGCGGATGATGGTGAACAGATGCGCCACTTCGGTTTCCGTCAGTGCCGAGGTCGGTTCGTCCATAATCACAATGTCGGAGTTCCACGACACCGCTTTGGCAATTTCCACCATCTGCTGAGCAGCGATACTCAGCTCGCCAACTATACGATCGGCTTTTAAACGGATATTGAGTTTGTTGAGTAATTCCTGCGTTTGCTTGTTCAGCAACGCGTGGTCAACAAAGCCGTACTTCATCGGTTCGCGACCGAGCCAGATGTTCTCAGCCACAGTCATGTAAGGCACCAGATTCAGTTCCTGGTGGATCATGGAGATGCCAGAACGCAGCGCATCCATGGTGTCCTGAAACTGCACCGGCTCCCCTTTAATGCGAATGGTGCCCTTATCGGGACGATACATCCCGATAAGGCATTTCATTAAAGTGGATTTGCCCGCGCCATTTTCACCCATCAGGGCATGTACCGACCCCGGTTTAATGCGTAGTGAGACATTGTCGAGTGCCTTCACTCCGGGGAAGAACTTGCTGATGCCTTCGGCTTCAAGCGCAAAAGCGGTCATACATCACCTCCGTACGGCTGAGTCGGGAACGATTATTTCTGGTTACGAGATTCGAACTGCGCCATGTTGTCTTTGGTGATCAGCTGGTAAGGGATGTTAATCACCTTCTCCACTTTCTCGCCTTTCGCCAGTTTCACGGCAGTCTGTACGGCGCCTTCACCCTGACCTTTAGCATCCTGGAATACAGTGGCGACCATCTTGCCGTTCTTCAGCATCTGCAACGCATCCGGTGTACCATCCACGCCCGCAATCAGGATGTGGTTCGGGTTTTTGCCCAGCGCCTGCAGCGCACCGATCGCCATTTCATCGTTGTTAGAAGCAATCGCCTGAATGTCATCGCCTGCGGTCATCCAGTTACTCACTACGTCCACCGCGTCATTACGGGTGAATTTCGCGGTCTGTTTCTGCACCACTTTGATGCCAGGATATTTAGCCACCACCGCTTCAACACCTTTGGTGCGGTCACGGGTGGATTCGTTAGCCAGATCGCCCATCAAAATGGCGACGTTGCCTTTACCGTTCATCGCTTTTGCCAGCGCTTCCATTTGCAGACGGCCCGCTAATTCGGAGTCAGAACCGACGTAAGCCATTTTGTCGGTCAATTCACCTGCCGGTTTGCGGTTAACAAAGATCAGCGGCACACCCGCTTTAGAGGCCGCATCCATCAAAGGTTTGACGGCATTGGTATCCACTGGGTTAACGATAATGGCGTCAACGCCCTGACCGATGAAGTTCTGAATTTGTTGCAGCTGTTGGGAGACGTCGCCTTTCGCATCTTCGACCTGACCCTTAACGCCATCTTTGGTCATCTCTTTCTGCATCGCGGTACGCAGAATGGTCAGGAAGTTATCGTCAAACAGCGCCATAGAGACGCCCACCTGAAGGTCTTTTGCCATAACAGCGGCAGGTAACATGCAAGCTAACAGGGAAGTCACTAACGCTTTTTTGAATTTCATAGGTAACCCTTCTTATTCGTTAACATGCTCAGTTGGGCTGATACGACGAATGAAAAATATTTTTTACATTCACTCAACGGCACTGGCGTTATTTATCTGGTTGTAGAGGTAAGGCTTCTGATCTAACGCTATCGTTTCGGTACTGCTCTTTCCTGCAACTATCTACTTATCAAAAGGTTATTTTCGAAATGCTGTTTCAGACGCCAAAACTGATTTCACCCGTGATGATAAGCAGTTCATTTGTTTCATCTGATCAGCATTTGAAATTTTCATCATAAAAGCACTGAAATGATTGTTTTAAAATCGGCAAATAACAAAACTTTGACATGCATCTAACATCTCAAAGGAAATGCGCTTAAAGTGAGATCTTGCTGGCAGTTTGAAATCTGAACGTTTAAGGCAGAAAAACAGCATTCCGCTGCTTTTACGCGCACTTAAACCAGAAGTGTGCGATCGGGCTTTGACATTGGGGATCGGCATCGCTAATATGCGCCTCGTTCACACGATTCCTCTGTAGTTCAGTCGGTAGAACGGCGGACTGTTAATCCGTATGTCACTGGTTCGAGTCCAGTCAGAGGAGCCATATTTAGAGAAGCCCGCTCAGGGAAACCTGAGCGGGCTTTTTGTTTTTTCTATCACCAGCTTTCTGTCGCAACATACTGCTAACAATACATTCGCGATCCACTTTTAACTCTGAAATTCAAGGGTATGCTATCCTGCACCTGTCAATTCCTGCAATCATGGACCGATACGGTGCGGCAAAATCAATGAAAAACTCTTCGAAAGCTATTCTCTCGGCATGGCAAGACTATTTAAAATTCAGCGGCGCAGAAAAAAGCAAAATACCAGCTAGCCAGGTGCATGAAGATCATCAGTTGATGCTCGGTATAAATATCTGTGAGGACACGCCAAACGGTGTTTTGCTTCATGTTACCTCAGAGATGCGTGAGAACTGGCGTAAACGCTTCGTGAAGTATGGAGAAAAGGGAGAGATTACCGACATTGAACCCGTTAATTTACTCTTTCCGATATTGCGCTTTGTTGAAAAAGAACGAGAAAGGTTTATTACAAAGTATCTGCCCCTGTTCTCATTCCCCCTGCCTAAATCTTTCTTTGAACAAGACAACAACTCATTGTTAATTCCTGTAAAGGATGGCCAGCAGGTTAGCGCTTTCCCATTCGTTTTTCGCGAAATATTCGGCATTGAATTGGATGAATTAGGCGAAAACCGCCACATGATGAGCATTATCAGCTCACTTACCGAATGCAAATTCAGCACCTTTCTTGAAGCATTCGAAGCACTTCAGAAATGGGTTATTCAGCGAACCAACCACAGGCATCCGTCACTTGAAACAGCCTTCAACGCATTAATCGCTCCATTGCACAACGAAGATTATAACCTTAAACGGGATGGCGAAGATTTTGCCTGGCTTTGCGATAACGCCGTGGGGGAGTTCCCTCTACTTGAGCAGTACGTCAATCACATTCACCATGAAGAAAATCCATTAGATATAAAGGAGGTGGTGACTGGAGGATTGTTTGAAACGCAGTATCCGTTGGGTCATGGGCAAATGATGGCGATACAGGCCATAAATCAGGATGAGCGCCTGATTGCCGTGCAAGGAGCACCTGGTACGGGTAAAACGACACTGTTTAAATCTCTCATTGCGCAACAGTTGGTGGACAGGGCTCTGGCCATCGCTGATGGTAGAGACATGAATTACGGCATGCTGGTCACCTCGACAGCTATAAAAGCTGTTGAAAATATCATTG
This sequence comes from Pantoea sp. Taur, assembly GCF_009830025.1. Lineage (NCBI taxonomy): Bacteria > Pseudomonadati > Pseudomonadota > Gammaproteobacteria > Enterobacterales > Erwiniaceae > Pantoea > Pantoea sp. Taur. The sequence continues at coordinate 156,370 of NZ_SZZZ01000005.1, read as the reverse complement.
ATGACTTACGCGTTGATCCTGTCACTAAGGATCTGGATTGGCTGTGGTTTCATAGCGGTTCAAACCAACAAATACAGCTTGAACTTGCCCGATTAGAACGCCTTCTCAATCGCTGGCGGCATGAAAGCTATGATCCACAAAGCCAGCATGCATCCCTATCTATACTATTAACACATCGCGCTGAATTGGATTCTTGCTACCGGGCCTATGTGCTTGAGAAAACTAATGCAAGTCAATCCATCATTGATTGCGGCTTCAATACAAGTGATGCGGAAGAGCTGTCGCATCTTTTAATGGCCAGAATAAAAGATGTATCTGCTCACGCCCAGCGCCTGGATATTCATGTCTGTGTACTACTTCCTGACGATCTCAATGCACTAGATAATGCTTTGCAGCAAAGGCTCCAAGAGCTTGAAGAGATAAAAGCACGGCATCAGCTGGCCACTAAAATGTCCCAGACATTGCTGGCAACATGGCCGCAAAAAAATAGTCTGGAACAAATACTGAGATGGATTGACTCACCTCTTCGCGTAGCACTTGAAATACACTATCGTGACTATCCCCGAAATGGATTGAAACGTCATCTGGCGCGCCTTTTTGAGGGAAAATATCCAGCTCGCTTACAGCAAATGAACCACGCTGCACCTGGAGATTTTCAATATTTCGGTCTCTCCTCGCTTTCTCATCGCCAGCTGGCAGCCCTGGCAGATGCCGGGGAAACTCTTGCGCACCAAACTGCCAATTTAGCGTTACTGGCACAGCTCCTGGATGGCGAACCCGATTTGCAGCAAATAGAAGAGATAATAAAGCTTCGCGCTGAAGTGGCCAAGATCCAACAGCAGTGTCTTCAGGTCACCCATGCACAACAGACCATGGCACTATACCGACAGCGTTACCCGGAAAATAATTGGTGTGGCATTTTACGTAAACGCTTCATCAAACAACATCGAGAGATGTTTGAGGCTGCCATTTGTTTTATATGGCAGGAACAATTGAAGCGAAAAAATGAACTGGAAGAAGTTCTCACCCATTGGCGAAGTCTATTAAGTAACCAACGCAGTGCGGGATATCACCGCTGGCTGGATAAACTCGATGTATTTTACCGTGCTCTATCCTTGGTATACCCCGTAATGGCGACCACTTTAGTTTCTGCATGGAAAGCGGCGGGCTACCGTAAACTGAGTGAGCTCAAGGGTCATAAACCGTGGAATCTTATACTGTGCGATGAGGCAGGAATGATTTCGCTTGAGTCTGTGGTTCCTTTGCTCAGTCGCAGCGAGAAAGCCATGATTGTCGGCGATCCTTTGCAAATTGAACCCATCCGTAGCCTATCAGAAAACTTGATCATGCAACTCCGCATGAGCCATTTTGACGAAAATAATACGCTGTATGAACGGGTATCTCCTGCGACAGTTACCGCGTGGCATCGTGCCGCAGGGACACTTTCTGGCCGGGTTGATGCTACAGGCAACGGTATTGTTCTGGATGAACATCGTCGATGCCAGAAACCCATCGCTGATCTGTTTATCCGGCTGGCGGGTTACCGTGGCGTGAGTGTGGAAACCTCCTCGCCTTCTGAACGCATTACCAATGCTTTTGAGAAGTCAGGCGGGCACCATTTGATGTTTTACAGCGTCGAGGGCCAGAAAGGTGACAATGTGAATACCAATTTGGATGAGGTCGATGCTATTGAGCAATTGGTGAACAAACTGGAGGAAGCAGGCTATGATCTCACCTCCGATGTGGGCATTGTCACGCCCTATAGTAATCAGAAGTCATTACTTATTCAGCGCCTTGCTCAACGTATGAACCACCGACAGAAAAACTGCATTGGTACAGTACACCAATTCCAGGGGGTCGGTTTCGAAGTGATTATTTACAGTCCGGTTATTTTCCATCCTCTTGATAATCCAAATTTCCAGAATGCGTCACCCAATATGCTGAATGTTGTTGTTTCACGTGCGAAGCAGCAATTCATCGTGGTTGGCAATCATCACCGGTTGCGAACAGCAGGAGGATATCTGAAAGTGCTTGCAGACAGCGTGGCGGAGGATTTTCTCCTTGAACAAGGAAGCCAGCACCCGCAGTTTGCTAACCTGAGCCAGACACCCCGCTTACGCCGTTATTATCGTGACTGTGAACATATTGCTGCCTTTAGCGCACTGGCGGCGCAGAGTGAGCAGGAGCTTGTTATTATCACCCCGTGGATAAGGCAAGGGGGGCATCGCTCTCAGAGACCGGAACTGGCACTGCTTGTCGCAACTCAGCAACGCGGCGTCAAAGTGAAAATCTACTATGGCTATTATCATCAGCGATGGGATCGTATCGATGATAATGATGAAGATCTGATTGCGCAGTACCGTGGACAGCTTGGGAAAGACAATGTTATCCGACTGACTGAAGGCACCCATGAAAAGGTCATGATGATCGATGGCCGTCACATCGTCATTGGAAGCTGGAACTGGCTGTCACACGGGTATCATGAGGGTTGTGAACGAGCTGAACAGTTCGGCCATGCTATTCGTCATGAAATCAGTGCCGAGTTAGATGACGAGTCTCTCGTGAAGGAACTAAGAGAGAGACTAAGCATGGACTAACCCTCAGAGATAATAACCTCCACTCCATCACGAGGAGTTGTTAATGTGCTCTTAGCAAAGCCCTCTTGGTCAGAGATGTAAAATGAAAAAAGCCCGCTCAGGTTCCCTCGAGCGGGTTTTTGTCATTCTGGAAATGTCGTCTTTCTACTACCGCGCCAGCGAAGCCGCCTGACTCAGCGTCATATTACGCGTCTCCGGTGCCAGCCAAACCGAGACCAGCAGGCCAATAAAGGAAACAATCGCGGCAGCATACATGGTGTATTCGATGCCCAGATTTTGCAGGGAAATCGGTACCAGCCAGGTTCCCGCGGCAGAACCGATACGTGACATGGATGAACCCATACCGACAGCGAAGGCACGCACTTCCGTTGGGAACAGCTCATTTGGATACACTAACTCCAGCACCTGTGCTCCGCCGATAAATACCGCGTAAGCACCAAACATCACCAGTACCAGCATTTCAGAACCGTGGGAGAACATCCCCAATGCCAACAGCGCCAGGCTTGACCATAAAAAGCTGTGGATGATCAGACGGCGGCGGCCCATGCTATCAATCAAACGGGTTGCCACAACACAGCCCACCACAAACAGCAAGGTGATGGCTATCGAACCCAGTGAGGCCCATTCGCCATCCAGATTCAGGGCTTTCAGTACTACGGGTGCGAACGAATACACCGCAAACATCGGTACGACCGCTGCACTCCAGAACACCGAGACAAACAACATACGTTTGCCATAGCCAGAGCGCACCAGATCTTTCAACGTGACTTTGGCTTCCACTGACTCCGCTGGCATATTTTTCAGCGAGAATTCTGGACCGTAGACTTTCTTGATGATCTGCTCAGCCTCATTGAAGCGACCTTTGCTGACTAACCAGCGTGGCGATTCCGGCGTGCCGATGCGCAGAACGAAAAGGAGTACCCCCAGCACGGCCGGGCTGGCCAGTACCAGACGCCATGCGGCATCACCGCCAATCGAGAGAATGAGGTTACCCACGATATAAGCCAGGGCTGCACCGGCAAACCAGAGGATGGTCAAACCGGCCAAACGTTTGCCACGATGCTTTTGCGGCAGGAATTCGGTCAGCAATGAACCAGCGACTGGATATTCTAATCCCACCCCGACACCCACCAGGAAACGCAGGATAAACAGCGTGAGGGCCGATTCCGCCCAGAAAGTGCCGACCGAACCCAGGATAAACAGGATTGGCCCGACAAAGAACAGGCGACGACGACCCACAATATCGGTCAACCATCCGCCGAGAAAACCACTGCAGAAAGTGCCGAGCATCGCTGAAGCGGCCACCATGCCCTGCCAGAAGGTATCAAGTTGCAGATGTTGGGAAAACTGCACGATCGCCACGCCGATGATACTCAGTACGTAGCCATCGAGGATCCAACCGCCACCCGCGCGCAGCGACATTAACTGGTGAAAATTATTAATCGGGACATCTTCAATGGATATATTGGTGTTGCTCATAACAGGGTCTCTCCTGAATTATTCATTTCTCTGCAGGCGCAGCGATCTGTCCAAATCAAAGATGATTTGGCGGAACGTTAAAGAAACAGAAAAAACATCATTGACTGATTTAGGTATTTCTTTGAAAAAGAAATTGACCTCGAAATTGAAAAACCCTGCGTTTAATCCCTGAACATAAATAATGAAATTAAGCATGACCCACTTGCAGATCGTCTGTCTTCATCATTGTTTAGCGGTGTGTTGACCCAATACGCATTTGTTCGCTTTTGTCTGTTAATCACAGGTTAACTCCATGTTCAAACTATGCTGAATTTCAGGTGGTGTAAACATGCCCAGGACACCCAAAACTTGAGATTGTGATCATCTCCAAAATTCATCTGAAAAAATAATTCGAAAAAGTTATACGTATAACTCATTGGAAATTAATCAATTAATTTCAAACCACGGTAAAATCATACTAATTAATTGTATTTCCTTTGTATTTTTCATGTATGCAAAAAGTTACGTGGTGGGATGGATTTTCATGGGTTGGGGAGCAAGCAGGTAGGAGTGAGTCGGCGTGCAAGTACGTGAAACAGTGCGCCAGATCGCACTGTTTATTCGCGGATAGAAAGTCAAAGAAGGGAATTAAACAACAAACTCATAATGCGAGCCATCGGGGAGCTCGATGTTGAGACGCAGTTTTCCGCCAGCGGCTTCAACATAGCGCTTCAGCGTCGAGAGTTTTAAGTCCCGGCCAGGTTTTTCCATTCCAGCCACGGTGGGTTGTTTAATATTTAATTGCTGCGCTATCTCTACCTGCGTTTTGTTTACTCTTTCACGCAATTCAGCAAGGTGAATATTTAACAATACTTCTTCAGCCATGGCGTTAGCTTTAGCCACTACCTCAGACTTCTCAGACGCTAGAATCTGTTTGAGTGTTCTGCCCATGTCGTTACTCCTTTCTCTCTTCGCGTTGAAGATGATGGGTGAATTCTTTATCTGCGAGCGGGCTCAGCTCAGCATAAAAACGCTTTTCATTGCCACTCTTATGACCTGCACAAAGCAACACACCGCTGCGCCAGGGGTCAAATGCGTAAAATGCCCGAATAGGATCACCTTTGCTCTGAATGCGAAGCTCTTTCATATTGCTAAAGCGAGAGCCTTTCAGGGTGTCGGCGTAGGGCCTGCATAATGCGGGGCCTGCTTGCTGCAATACAATCATTGCGGACAGAACGCAGGCTCGGTCAGTGTCGTCTTGCGCTACAAGCCAATCATCAAACGTGTCCGTTGTAATTATTTGCCACATGATACGCTCCTTGCGATATAGGTCAAATGCTATATAGGTTAAAGGCGATAATCAGTGTGGCGAGGCAGTTTGAATCATGCACTTGTTCTGTTAAAACGTGTCGATAAGGATTCCAAAAAAATGCCCGCTCAGTTATCCAGAGCGGGCATGAACAGAATCAACGACGATATTAATCCACGGCGGGCGGTAAAGGTGCCACATCTGCGTTGCTGTCGCCAATGATGGAATGCAATGCGCGAAGTCTAGTGTCGCTTATCAATGTGCTGCACCAGTCGATCGCCGACCCACTGAATGCCGCACACCAGCACAATCAACACCGCGATCACCGCGATCATTACTGAGGTTTCAAATCGTTGATAACCGTAGCGAATCGCCAGGTCGCCTAATCCGCCCGCACCAATCGCTCCCGCCATCGCCGATGCGCCGATTAATGCCACCAGCGTCACCACAAACCCCGAGAGAATGCCGGGCAGCGCTTCAGGAATCAGCACATCCCAGACGATACGTAGCTTACTGGCACCCATCGCGCGTACCGCATCAATCAAGCCGCGATCCACATCGCGCAGTGACACTTCAGCCACGCGAGCAAAATACGGCGTTGCGGTGATCGATAGCGGAACTATCGCCGCCCACGTCCCCAGTGACGTACCGACCAGAAAGCGGGTAAACGGAATCAGCGCCACCAGCAAAATGATGAAAGGGAGCGATCGGAAGCCGTTGATCACCAGCCCCAGCACCCGGTTAATGCCGCGATGTTCTGCAATACCGCCTGCGCTGGTCATCACCAGAATCAGCCCCAACGGTAAACCGGCAACCAGTGAAAACAATCCTGAAATCAGCGTCATCAACACCGTTTCGCCCAACGCGTTGAGCAATAAATCAATCATCACTGGCGACATAACCGACTAACTCCACTTGCGCCTGCTGCCCGCGCAGCCAGCTGAGAATCTGTTGCTCATCGGCCACGTTGGCGACCGGAAGCGCGATAAAAAAACGCACCACGGCGTAGTGCTGAATATGATCGATGCCGCCCTGTAATAAGTGGAACTTGCCCGGCAACGCCGCCGCAAATCGGGTCAGCAAATCGCCCTGCGCGTCCTCGCCAGCAAAGTGCACGCTGTAAATTGCCTCGCCCTGTCTCCTCTCGGTAACCCGTGCGGCCAGCGCTTCCGGTAGCTGCGGCAGCAAACCACGCAACAAGGTTCGCGTCAGCTCGGATTGCGGATGCGCAAACACCTCCCACACCGGGCCTTGCTCAATGATCTCACCCGCGTCAATCACCGCCACGCGGTGCGCCACCGACTTGATGACTTCCATTTCATGGGTGATCAGTAGAATCGTGATACCCAGTTTTTGGTTGAGCGATTTAAGCAGCGCGAGAATAGAACGGATGGTTTCAGGATCCAGTGCTGAAGTTGCTTCATCACACAGCAGCAGTGCCGGACTTGCCGCCAGTGCACGAGCAATGCCAACACGCTGTTTCTGACCGCCTGAGAGCGCCGCCGGATAGTGCTGTGCCTTGTCCGCCAGCCCCACCAATTCCAGTAATTCCGCCACGCGTTGGCCACGTTGCACCTTATCCAGACCGGCAATTTTCAGCGGCAACGCGACATTCTGCGCCACGGTTTTCGCCGACAGCAGGTTGAAGTGCTGGAATACCATACCGACGCGGCTACGCACAGATTGCAGCTGTTTTTCCGACAGGCCGGTAATTTTCCGGCCTTCGATTTCAATGACGCCTTCGTCAGGTTGCTCCAGCCCGTTCAGACAGCGAATCAACGTCGATTTGCCCGCGCCACTGCGGCCAATCAGGCCGAGAATTTCACCTTTCTGCACCGTCAGTGAAACATCGCGCAGCGCCTGAGTTTGCCCAAAGCGACGTGAAACGCCCTGCAAGCGCACCACGCTGCCGCTTTCGCGAGCAAGACGTTCACGGTCTTGCGCATTCTCTACCACGCCACGCGTTATCGCGCTAAACGGCGCTTCGACTCCTGTGAAAATCGTCATGCTAGATCCTTACCAGGCCGTTTCACCGATGCCTTTAGTGCTCGCCAGCAGCAAAGCGCCAGCGGTTAACAAGAGTATCGTTTTGGGGGATGCCAGGCGTGTGTGCATAGTTATTTCCTCATCGTTATAATTGCAGCGGCCAAAGTACACTGTCGTGATGAACAGATAGCCGCAGTATACGCAGATGCTTATTCCTGCATTATGATTTATCTGGGAATGCTATTCCTGAAAAGAATAAAGACACACAGCCGCTCGCATCGCCACAAGTGAACGGACGGCTGTGATACCATGCCGTTTTGATTGACCTGTAATTGAGCGCTATGTCGGACACTACAACGAAACGTAAAAATGACCCGGAAGGGCTGAAAAAACGCATCCTTGCCGGTGCCCTGAAGACCTTCGCCGAGTTCGGTATGCAGGGCGCACGCCTTGAGCAGATTGCTGAACACGCGCAAACCACCAAACGTATGGTGGTGTATCACTTCGTCAATAAAGAGAAGCTGTATATCGAGGTGCTGGAGCAGGTCTATCAGGCGATTCGTGAACACGAAACCGGATTGAACCTTGCACAAATGGAACCCGAACAGGCGATGATTAAACTGGTCGAAGCCAGCTTCGACTATCACGCCACCCATCAGGATTTCATGCGCTTAGTGTGTACGGAGAACCTGTTGCGCGGCCGCTACATTGTGCAATCTGAGCGCATTAAAGCGTTAAACAAAAGTACGCTGGATCTGCTGGATGACATCCTGACGCGCGGCCAGCAGCAAGGCATCTTTATTGATGGCCTGAACACCGTGGACGTGCACCGCCTGCTAAGTAGTATCTGTGTGCACCACGTCGCCAACCGCTACACCTTCCACTTCCTGTTCACTCCAGAGGATACGGAAGAAGATAGCATCCGCCGTAACCGCCAGTTGGCTGTCACTGCCACCCTGCGCTATATCCGCAAAACACCTTAGATCTGTACGCCGCTGTGATGGTCTACGCTTAAAGCCTTGGGACCGTCACAGACCTCAGTCTAAGGAACGCCGTAGTGAACAGAGATTCCCATCTTTACCCCTTACGCAACACAGGTAACACTGAGCAAGACAGCGCACTGTGGAACTGGGCGCAAAACACCGTGGTGGGTCAACGCCAGCAAGTCTTCCAGCCGCAAAATGAAGCGGAACTGCAACAACGCCTGAAATCCTCCAGCGGCAAAGTGCGTGTCATCGGCAGCCGCCTTTCACCCGGACGCATGCTGTGTGTGAACGCTGACGATCTGTTGCTGGATCTCAGCGCGATGCAAGGCGTGCTAAGCGAAGATGACGTAAGCATCACCTTCGCAGCCGGTACGGTGTTGCAAGAGGTGTTCGATGCGCTTACCGAACGCCATCGCATGCTGGCCTGCTCGCCTGGCGTGATATCCGTGCAAACACTGGCCGGTGCCATGGCCACCGGCACCCATGGTCAGGGCCTGCATCAGAGTTCTCTGGCAGATGAAGCGCTGAGTATCCGTATGGTGATGGCCGATGGCAGCGTGCGGGAATTTCAGCGGGGTGAGGCAGATTTTCCTGCAGCACAGACGTCTCTGGGATCGCTGGGGATTGTGACCGCCGTAACGCTGCGCACCCAGCCATTTCGCCTGTTTACCTGCCACAAATTTGCCGAATCCGCCGATACGCTGGAGCAGGATCTGCCGCGCTGGAATCAACAGTATGAACTGAGCAAAGCCTGGTGGTTTGTTGATGACAACCTGATGCACGTCTGGAATGCCAACCCCGCTAATGAAGCCGATGCTCAGGCGTGGCACGCCAATGGCGGTGAGGTGATTGAACATGGCGATGATACCGACAGCAGTCTGAATGACACCATCGATCAGACGTTGGCGCAGATGCATCGTGATACACAAATAGAAGGTAAAGGTGGCAAGCAGTTCCGCACCGTCACGCGTTTTCGTGATTTCACCGACCTCAGCGGCGATATCTACCAGCTGTTTTGTCGCGGCATTGCCGTGCCGCAAATCAACGTGGAAATTGGCGTGCCGCTGGATAAAACACCGGAAATTATCGGCAAAATCAAAGCCTGGTATGCGGAGAATCATCCGCACATGCACTACCCCATCATTCTGCGCTGCACGGGCGCGTCAGAAGCCTGGCTCAGTCCAGCTTATCAGCAGCCGACCTGTTTCTTTGGCTTCGTGGTTTATTACGCCGATGACGGTTCGCTGTCACAGGACGGTTTGCATTTCCTCACCGAGGTCGAGAAATTGCTGGCAGCAGAAGGCGGAAGACCGCACTGGGGCAAATACTACGATCCGCAGCGCTACAGCTGGCGGGATATCTATCCACAGTGGGATGCGTTTCGCGCGGTGCGGGAACAACTCGATCCGCAGCGTCGTTTTAGCAATGACTATGTCACGGCTTTGTTTGATTAAATTTTGACGGGGGAGGATTTATGTACGCCTGGGTAACACTACTGACACAACCGGATTATTTTATCGGCGTGAAAGCGCTGCACCGTTCACTAAAACGCAGCGAAACCGCATGGCCTTTGATTGTGATGGTGACCGATGCAATTGACATCGAAACGCGTGAAGCCTTGCAGGCATTAGGCTGTGTGATTCATCCGGTCGAGCCTCTGATGCCGAATGCCGAACTGGAGCAGCATTATGCCTCTGCGCAATTTGGTGAAGTGTGGAGCAAGCTGCGGGCATGGGAATTGACCGGCTGTGAGCGCGTGGTGTTTCTCGATGCCGACATGCTGGTGCTGCGCAATATGGATGAGCTGTTTACGCTGGATCTCGGCGATCATGCGCTGGCCGCCTGTCACGCTTGTCGCTGCAATCCGAATAAAATCGCCAGTTATCCCGCCAGCTGGCAGCCGGAAAATTGCCATTATACCTGGCAGGATCGCGGTGAAGCGGCACCTGCCAACCTGGACCGCTATCTGAATGGTGGCTTTTTGGTGCTCGAACCGGATGAAGAGGTGTTTAACTGGCTACAGCAAAAAGTCGCTGCTATCACTGATTTACGCCGCTATCCGTTCTCTGAACAGGATTTGCTTAATGAAGTGTTTGAACATCGCTGGCTGCCGCTGCCGTATATCTACAACGCGCTGAAAACACTGCCATTCCAGCACAGCGCCATGTGGCAAGAGGATGAAGTGAAGAACCTGCACTTTATTCTGGCCAAGCCGTGGAAGCGCGACCTCAATCAACCCGAAAACCAACGCGACCGCTACTACGCATTGGATAAGCTGTGGTGGGAGTTAGGGGTTAATTAACGTTAACTGAGTAGCTGCCTCACAACGCCTGAGGCAGCTACTCATTAATGCGGGCCTCCGCAAAAACGCTGAGGCTATAAATCTGCAAACACGTTATCAACGCGTTTTGGCAATACGCTCCAGTGCCACCTGAGCCAGAAAACCCGAACGAGTTTTAAATTCAGGATGAGTAGCGACACAACGGTCAATACGGTCAATCAACAGCTTCGGCAGAGTGACATTAATCTTCTCCGAACCACCTAAAATACGCGTCACATCCACTTCCACCAGCACCCAAACATAACCTGTATAGGCAGGATCTTTCATCACGCTTTTAAGTTCTGAAACTGCTGGAATATCCTGCTCCAGCTCAACCATCAACTCCAGATGCCCGATGATAGCCTCTTTCGCGTTTTTCACCGCGTCTTCCAGCGTATCTCCAGCAGAAAAACAGCCAGGTAAATCAGGGACCGTGACACCGAACGCCGTGCTTTCATCACCCGCTTCAATCGCAATCGGATAAAACATTGTTAACACCTCTCTCAATTTAATGGACTGCAAGCCCGGCCTGTTTGCGGATGCTTTTTACCGTTTTTATCGGCAGATCTTTTTTAGGGTGCGGAATTGTCACTAAACCTTTCTTAGTAGGATGCACAAAATGATGATGGCTGCCGTTAACCCGAATCAGCTCCCAACCAGCGGCCTTGATCTCAGCCATTAATGACCTGCTATCCATGTCCATTACCTGCTTCATCCTGAAAGCAAAAAGATAACCCCAATAACCCCAAATTGCAACACATGGAGTTACTGGGGTTATCTGTTAATTAAAGTCTGCTTGAACATTGAGTAGAGTCAGGGATAAATAAAGGGCGCACTTAGCGAATGAAGTGCGCCTCTTTAGTTTTAACGCCAGCCCAGTTCCGGTGCCACATGGGTCAGGATGCTTTCCATCACGTGCGCACAGTAATCCACGCCCAGCTGGTTAGGGATGGTGAGCAGCAGCGTATCGGCTTCTGCAATCCCTTCGTCCTGTGCTAGCTGTTTGATCAGCTGCTCAGGCTCTGCGGCATAGCTACGGCCAAAGATGGCGCGGGTTTTCTCATCGAGGAAGCCCACGGAGTCCTGATCCTGACCACTGCGACCAAAGTAAGCACGGTCGATATCATTGGTCAGCGCAAAGATACTGCGGCTCACTGACACACGCGGCGTGCGCTGATGTCCGGCGGCTTTCCAGGCTTCACGGTAAGCGCGAATCTGTTTCGCCTGCTGGATGTGGAACGGTTCGCCAGTTTCATCATCCTTCAGGGTGGAGCTTTGCAGATTCATGCCCTGCTGTGCTGCCCAGACTGATGTCGCATTTGAACCGGAACCCCACCAGATACGCTCACGCAGCCCTTCAGAGAACGGCTCCAGACGCAGTAAGCCCGGTGGATTCGGGAACATCGGCTGTGGATTCGGTTTAGCAAAACCCTCACCGCTTAGCACTTCCAGCAACTCTTCGGTGTGACGACGTCCCATATCGGCATCGGTTTCACCCTCTTTCGGGTTAAAACCAAAGTAGCGATAGCCTTCGATCACCTGCTCCGGGGAGCCGCGGCTCAGACCGAGTTGCAGACGACCGTTAGAAATCAGGTCTGCCGCACCGGCATCTTCCGCCATATACAGCGGGTTTTCATAACGCATGTCGATCACGCCAGTACCAATCTCAATGCGATTGGTTTTGGCACCGACCGCCGCCAGCAGCGGGAACGGTGAACTTAACTGACGCGCAAAGTGGTGCACGCGATAGTAAGCGCCATCCGCGCCCAGCTCTTCTGCAGCCACGGCTAAATCGATGGATTGCAGTAACACATCCTGAGCGGAACGGGTGGCTGACTGCGATGACGGGGTCCAGTGACCAAAGGATAAGAAGCCAATCTTTTTCATGGTGAAATTCTCCAGGGGGACCGCACTGGCCCGCACATGATGCATTAGGTTTCGATGGAGAAAGGTTACGCCAGGCGAGAGGTGACTGATAGCCAATAGTTTTCGCGCGCTTCATCAACTTTTTTGCATAAGTCATAAAAACACGGTCTTTGTGTTTATCACGGTGATCAATCATCTTGCGGGGAATTCATCCGATTCACAGGTTTATGGCATCCGCATGGCAAACGACTATATCAACGCACAGCAGCGTGAAGTGGTGCATCAGCTGGGCCGCAATTGGCTGTGGCGCAGTGAACTGCCCACCTGGGCGCTGATGGTCGGGGTGTATGGCGGCTGGTTTGGCTGCGTCATCTATTGGCAAACGCTGGGTCTGTTTTTAACCACTCTGCTGCTGATTGTTTTCACCACCTGGTATATGTCGCTGCAGCATGAGCTGATCCATGGCCATCCCACGCGTTTTCCAGGGCTCAATCAGCTGTTTGGTACCCTGCCGCTGGCGGTGTGGTATCCCTATGGGCTGTATCGCGATTCACATCTGGCACATCACCGTAATCACACCCTCACCGAACCGGATGAAGATCCGGAAACCTATTACCTGTCGCCGGAACGCTGGGCACAGCTTAAGCCGTGGCAGCAACGCTTGATTCACCTGCGTAATACGTTTCCCGGCCGTTTGCTGTTAGGTCCGCTGCTGGATATCGTGGCGACCCTGAAGATGATGCTTTTGGCGCGTGATCGTGCCGCTATTTCGATGTGGGTGATTCATCTGACGCTGCTGGCTGGGCTTTTCTACTGGATGCAGCAGCAAGGATTGTCGCCGCTATGGTTCGTGGTTGCCGTGAGTTATCCGGCATTGGCGTTGACCAAAATACGTTCTTTCTACGAGCATCGCGCAGAAGAAGCCCCGCTGGCCCGCTCCGTGAACAATGAAGCCGCCTGGCCGTGGCGTTGGCTATTTCTGAATCTCAACTATCATTCTGTACATCACGATCTGCCCGGTTTGCCCTGGTACGGCTTGCGCAAAGTCTATCTGCTGTATCGCGACGGCTACCATCAGCGCAATCACGGTTTCCGCGTCGCGGGTTATGGCGAGTGGTTGCTGCGCTTCTGGCGCAAACCGGTCAACGTTAACGCCCACCCGGGAACGCACAAGGATGCACAGCATGCCGATCATTTCACTGCCGATGTACGATATCCACCATCCAACGACGCTTGGCCTGACCGCTGCGCTAACGACGCTGCTCCAACAACGCGGCGTGCAGGCTGAAGTAGAGTGGCACAACGAACTCTTACCCCACTGGCGCGACGCTGATTTGCTGTTAAGCCAGACCTGTGGCTATCCGCTGGTGGCTTTATTGCCTGACGTGCAACTGGTCGGGGCATTTCAATCCAGCGCGCAAGGCTGTGAGGGACTGCGCTATCGCAGTTGGCTGGTGGCGCGCAAAGAGGATGAAAATCTCACCCTGAGCGATTTTCGTGGTCGCCGCGCGGTGTGCAACAGTGATGACTCGCACTCGGGCTACAATTCGCTGCGCTACGTGATCGCGCCACTGGCACACGACGGGCATTTCTTCAGTGAAGCGCTGCAGAGTGGCAGTCATCGTCAATCGTTGGCCGCGTTGCGTGAACAGCGAGCGGATATCGCGGCGATCGATTGCATCACCTGGGCGCTGCTGCGTGCTCATCACCCTGAAGAACTGGCCGGGTTAGAGATCATTGGAGAAACCCCGCTGTGTGCCGCATTGCCGTTAATTACCTCAGCAAAAACCGATGCCAAAACGCTTGAGCGTCTGCGCAGCGCTTTGACCGAACTCACTACTGATAAGAAGCATCAGCAGTTGCTGGCAGCGAGTCTAATCAGCGGTTTTGCGGTGCCAGAGCGGGCGTTTTACGATGAGGTGCAAGCGTGGGAAGATCAAGCAGCGGAATACGGTGTGAAGTTGCTGTGATTTGAACAGCCGCGATGTAATTTATCGCGCAACGACCATCTTTAATCGCGCTGCAGCTATACGCAATATATCGCGCAGCTTAAAGGCAGCATCCTTGCCGCCCAAAAAATCACTCTGCGCGTGACGCAATAATTCCCTCGGCCACATTGCGTGGCGCTTCAGCGTAATGCGCAAATTCCATGCTGTAAGTCGCACGGCCCTGCGACATGGATCGCAGCGTGGTGGCGTAGCCAAACATCTCTGACAGCGGCACTTCGGCTCGGATGATGCGCGCACCAAAGCGCTCATCCATACCTTGCAGCGTACCGCGACGCGAAGAGAGATCGCCCATCACCCCACCGGCGTAATCCTCTGGCGTTTCCACTTCCACCTGCATCACCGGCTCAAGGATCACCGGATCGGCCTGTTTAGCCGCCGCTTTGAAACCAAAAATCGCGGCCATACGGAACGCCATTTCCGATGAGTCGACGTCATGATACGAACCGAAGGTCAGTGTGGCCTTGAGATCCACCACTGGATAGCCCGCCAGCACGCCGGAATTGAGCGCCTCACGAATCCCCTTCTCCACAGAAGGAATAAACTCGCGCGGCACCACGCCGCCTTTGGTGGCATCTTCAAAGGCAAAACCGGCGCCTGCAGCCTGCGGTTCCAGCGTCAGCACCACGTGGCCATACTGACCTTTACCACCCGACTGGCGCACAAACTTGCCTTCCACATCGCGCACCGTCTTACGAATGGTTTCGCGATAGGTGACCTGTGGCCGACCAATGTTGGCTTCCACACCGAATTCACGCTTCATGCGATCAACGATGATCTCCAGATGCAACTCACCCATACCGGAGATAATCGTCTGCCCCGACTCTTCATCGGTGTGCAGGCGGAATGACGGATCTTCTGCGGCCAAACGCTGCAACGCCAGCCCCATTTTCTCCTGATCTGCCTTGGTTTTCGGCTCAATCGACAGCGAAATTACCGGGTCCGGGAACTCCATGCGTTCCAGGGTGATCACCGCATTCGGATCGCACAGCGTTTCGCCAGTCGTCACCTCTTTCAAACCGACACAGGCGGCTATATCACCTGCACGAATCTCCTCGATTTCGATGCGATCGTTAGCCTGCATCTGCACGATACGTCCGATGCGCTCCTTACGCCCTTTCACCGCATTCCACACGCTATCGCCTTTGCGCAATACACCGGAGTAGACACGCACGAAGGTGAGTTGGCCCACATAGGGATCGCTCATCAGTTTGAAGGCCAGCGCCGAGAACGGTTCATCGTCATCAGCATGGCGCTCATCGTGCTCGCCTTTTTCGTTCACACCGGAAACCGGCGGCACGTCCAGCGGCGACGGCATCAGCTCAATCACCGCATCAAGCATGCGCTGCACACCTTTGTTTTTGAACGCGCTACCACACAGCATCGGCTGGATCTCGCCAATCAACGTGCGCTGACGTAAGCCCGCGATGACCTCTTCTTCGCTCAGGTCACCCTGCTCCAGATAACGATCCATCAACGCTTCACTGGCTTCCGCCGCAGCGGCCACCATATTCTCACGCCATTCGGCAGCCAGCGCCTGCAACTCATCAGGGATCGGCGCATAGCTGAACGTCATGCCCTGGCTGGCGTCATCCCAGTAGATGGCGCGCATCTTGTTGAGATCCACCACGCCTGCGAAGTGCTCTTCCGCACCAATCGGAATCACAATCGGCACGGGGTTGGCATGCAGACGATCTTTCATCATCTGCACCACGCGGAAGAAGTCCGCACCCTGGCGATCCATCTTATTAACGAAAGCAATGCGCGGCACATGATACTTGTTGGCCTGGCGCCACACGGTTTCCGACTGTGGCTGTACGCCACCGACGGCGTCATACACCATCACGGCACCATCCAGCACGCGCATGGATCGCTCCACTTCGATGGTGAAATCGACGTGTCCGGGGGTATCGATGATGTTGATGCGGTGCGGCGTGAAGCTGCCATCCATGCCCGGCCAGAAGCAACTCACTGCCGCCGAGGTAATGGTAATGCCGCGCTCTTGCTCCTGCGCCATCCAGTCTGTGGTTGCCGCGCCATCGTGCACTTCACCCAACTTGTGGCTCATCCCGGTGTAAAACAGAATGCGCTCAGTGGTGGTGGTTTTACCGGCATCGATGTGCGCGGAGATGCCGATATTGCGATAACGTTCGATAGGTAGGGGTCGGGGCATGATGCGTCCTTAGTCTGTTCGACTGGAAAAGTGGGCGAGCACCATTGCCCGCCGCTGCGCAACAGCATAGACCCATTGTACGAATAAATACGAACAGTTTGAGCCTTTTTTAATCATAGGCAAAAGTCGATCGATTGAATGCAACAGCCTGCCGGTTATTCCATCTTTGCATCTCGCAGCCGCCACGCACTGAGGGCAGAGAGCAGCGCCATAAACACCATATAGCCGATCACCCAACCATAACCTTCCCCACTGACCAGCAATGCGGTGGCGATCATCGGTGATAACCCGCCACCAAGAATCGGGCCGATCTGTTGCACCAGGGATAAGCCGCTGTAGCGCACCAGTGCCGGGAACAGCGAAGAGAAGAATGCACCCTGTGCACCAAAGGTGCTGCCGTGCCCAATCGCCAGCCCCAGTGCGATAGCCAGATAAATCAAGGGAAGTTGCCCGCTTGCCAGCATCAGCATAAAGGGCCACGCCAGCAACGCCTGAGCGATCATCCCGCCAATATAGACGCGCTTTTTGCCATAACGATCGGCCATGCGACCAAACAGCGGTAAAGTGAAACACTCCAGCAAGCAAGCCAGCAGGATGCCATACAAAACGATCTGGCTTTTCATCCCCAGCACGTTGACGCAGTAGCTTATGGCAAACACCGCGTAGATGTTGAAAAGTCCGCTTTCGGCAATTTTGGCACCGATCCCCAGCACCACATCCCGCGTGTGATAGCGTAAGGCCTCCAGCACCGGTACTTTCGCCTGGGTGCCATCACGTTTCATCCGTTTGAAGGCCGGCGTTTCCTCAATCTGACTACGAATAAACATCCCCACCCCCAGCAGCACGACACTGAGCAGGAACGGCACGCGCCAGCCCCAGCTGAGGAAATCGGCTTCGTCCAATGCCACATTAAGAAGGGTGATAAAAATAATCGGCAGCAGGAACCCGGCTGGCACGCCGATATGCACCAGTGAACTGTAAAACCCACGCCGTTCCGGCGGTGCATGTTCCACCACCATGGTCATCCCGCCGCCATATTCGCCGCCAATGCCAATACCCTGCAGACAGCGCAGCACCACCAAAGCGATGGGTGCCCAGACGCCAATCTGGGCGTAAGGCGGAATCAGACCGATCAGGAAGGTACCAAGACCCATGATGATCAGCGTCATCATCAAGGCGAACTTGCGGCCTATGCGATCGCCGAAGTGACCAAACAGCACCCCGCCTAGCGGACGTGCACAGTAGCCGACAAAGTAGGTGGCGAAGGCCGCCAGACTCCCCACCAACGGAGATTCACCGGGGAAGAATATTTTATTGAACACCAGCGCGGTGGCGGTGGTGTAAAGCGTGAAGTCGTAATACTCGATTATGGTGCCCATCACGCTAGCGGTGACGATTTTGCGCATTTCTCCGCGCGAAGCGGTGCGACTGACCGCCGCACTGGCGGTCAATTCATGTGAGTGCATGTTGAACTCCCGACGCAGGATTGAGGTTTAGTCGAGGCGGCAACCGCGGGTCTCAGGACCCAGCCACACGGAAACAATGGTGATAATGCTCAGGACGATCATGTAGATCGCCACGGCGCCGTAATGGCCTCCTGACCACAACAAAAGGCTGCTGGCGATGATCGGCGCCAACCCGCCGGCAAAGATCGAGGAGATTTCGCGTGACATGGAGATGGCGGTGACACGCGTCCTTCCATCAAACAGTTCGGCAAACCACGCCGCCTGCACCGAAAACATCGAGTAGTTAGCCAGCGAGATCATCGCCACCATAGCGCTAATGATCAGCCACGGATTACCGCTGTTGAGCAACCAAAAGTACGGGAACATGCCCGCGCCAAACAACAGTGCACCCCCGATGTAAACCGGCTTGCGGCCGACACGGTCAGAGAGCGCACCGAACAGGGGAATAGTGATGCAACCGATACCCGACCCAAGCAACACACCCGCCACGGGAATCGCACTGTTAACGTGCAGTGATTGCGTGACATAGGAGATCGTCCACACCTGCAAGAAGAAACCCGCAGTGTTCTCCGCCATGCGGGCACCCAGCGCCACAAAGAAGTTGCGACGCTGGTTTTGCCACACCGATACAAAAGGGGCGCGCGTCAGCTTCTGCTCTGCTGCCAGCTTGCGAAACACGGGGGATTCCGTCACATAGAGGCGGATCGCACCACCAACAAACACCGCCACGATGCTGAGCAGGAACGGCACACGCCAACCCCAGCTGACGAAATCCTCTGGTGGCATCTGTTGTGCCAGGGCAAAGGCCGATGCAGAAAGTAAGACTCCGCAGCCAATGCCCACGCCCGACCAGCTGGCGTAGAAGCCGCGCCGATGTGCAGGTGCTTTCTCCGCATTGAGGGTGATAGCCGAACTGAACTCGGCTCCTGCGCCAAAACCTTGCAGTAAGCGCAAGAAGGTTAATAACAACGGGGCCGCAATGCCAATACTGGCATATCCCGGCAATAGGCCAATCGCGGTGGTGCTTAAACCCATCAGGATCAGGGTGCCAATCAACACAGGCCGGCGACCGTATTTATCGCCGATATAGCCCCAGAACAGCCCGCCGATTGGACGTACGAGGAAGCCCACGCCATAACTGGCAAAAGCGGCCAGCGTCCCGCTTAGCGGTGACAGCGAGGGGAAGAACAAGTGGTTGAAGATCAGCGCCGCCGCCGTGCCATACAGATAAAAGTCATACCACTCCAGCGCGGTGCCAATCAGTGAAGAGATCAGGGTCAGTCTGAGCTGACGCTGCGTCAGCTCAGGGGGCGCGCTGCGCTCTTCAGCGGTCGCAAGTTGCGATGTCGCATCCATGGTGTCACTCCTGAAAAGTCAGACCGGTAGACGGTGGCGCAAGGCCAGGCCATACATGCCTGCCGATATCAACGCCATGAATCCTGCCAGCATCAATGCCGGCACGAACCCGCCAAAATGATCCACTACTATCCCGGTGACCACGGGCGCGAACGCCCCGCCAAGAAAGCCGCCAAAATTCTGAATACTGCCTACGGAAGCCACCCATTTCTTCGTGGTGACCACTTCTGCCGCCAGTGTCCAGTAGTTACCCGACGACAAGCTGTATGTGAACATGCCCAGTGTCAGCATCACCACGGCAAGCGCCGCCCCATTCACCAGTGCTGTCACAAACATCGCGCCTGCCGTCAGCAACGCGGCTCCCGCAATGGTATAACGACGCGCATTGAAGGGATCCAATCCCTTCCTCACCAGGCGATCTGAGAAGCGTCCGCCAATCAGCACCGCCACACCACCTGCAATGTAAGGTAGCGCGGACAGCCAGCCCGCCCGGCTCAGGGTAAAACCCTGCGCCTGTTGCAGGTAGGTTGGCAACCAGCCAATGTAAAACCAGAAAACGTACTGCAGACAAAATCCACCGATGACCATGTACCAGACAGAGGCATGTCTGAAGAGTCCACCCCACTCGCGCACTGTCACGCGTGGCGCATCGGATGCCTGCTGCGCCGTGGCCTGCCCTTCACGGATATAGCGCAATTCATCTTTATGCAGCCAGGGATGTTTCTCCGGCTCACGATACAGCACCAGCCAGCCCGCCAGTGCGACAAAGCCAATCAATCCCATAATGATAAACATGGCTGGCCAGCCGAAGGCCGCCATTAACAGCGTGGAGATTGGCGGAGCCAGGGCTAACCCCACTTGAGTGGCTGCAATATAAGCGCTGGTCGCCGCCGCCTTTTCACGATCCGGGAACCAGGTATCGGTGGCTTTTAACGCCCCAGGGAACAACGGTGCTTCGCTGATCCCTAACGCGATACGCAGGCCAATAAAAGTGCCGATGTTGCGCGCAAAGCCAGTGAGAATCGCGACCAGTGACCAGAGCCCTGCCGCCAGCGCCAGCAGGACTTTGACGCCAAAGCGGTCCACTGCCCAGCCGGTTGGCAGGTTCATAATGGCGTAAGGCCAGACAAAAGCCGACAGTATCACGCCCATCATCGCGTGGCTGATGCCGAGATCTTGCATGATCTGGGGGGCCGCCACCGACAAATTGCCGCGATCGAGGTAGTTGGTGATGGTTAACAGAATAATGATGCCGATAATTGCCCAGCGCAGATGGTGCTTCGGTCGCACCACCTCACGTGGAATTTCCCGTGGTGCCGAGGCCGCATCACGTTCAAGTGTAGGGTTGTGGTCAAATTTCATCTTTCTGCACCTCCGCCACGCCCGTTTTAAGCGGGTCGTGGCGTGATTTTTTTATAATGTCCCGCTGTGCGGGGGTGCAAATCAGCCCATCAGACGGTCGAACGCCGCTTTAATATTAGTTTTGAGCGCATCGCTGACTGGCTGCATGGGCGGACGCGGCTGATACAGCGTTACGCCTTGCAGGCTCTGGATATATTTCACGCAGGCGGGCAGATTGTCGTGCGGCAGCTGGCTCCACAAATCACTCAGACGGAAATGGATATCGCGAGCGGTGGCGTGATCGTTCTCTTCCACTGCTTTAAACATCCTGGCTACCACCGACGGCACGGCACTGGTTAAGGCCGAGATCGCGCCCTGACATCCGATGGCAAAGCCGGGATAGAGCAGAGCATCCACCCCACTAACAATAATTTTCTCAGGGCAGCGCAGTAGCAAATCAGAAACTGACTTGAGATCCCCGCCGCTCTGCTTCATACCGACCACACCCGGCACTTCATCCATGATGCGATTCATCAGATCCAGACTCAGGTAATTCCACGGGATCACGTTATAAATCAGAATAGGGGTTTGGGTGGCTTCATAAATTTCGCGGAAATGACGAACGGTGGCGTCATCGTCAGGCTTGAACAGGTAATGCACGGGCGTCACCTGTAGCGCATCCAGCTTCATCCCTTCCAGCATTTTCACCCGTGCAATGGCCTGACGGGTGCTGTTAACAATCAACCCGGCGACAAAGGGCACACGGCCATTGTTGGCTTCATAGGCTTCGTGCATGGCCTGACGAAACTCTTCATCGGATAGCGTATGCCCTTCCCCGGTGCTGCCGCCCACCACAATCGCACTGGCACCTGAGTTAATGATGAAATCGATCTGCTCTTTCAAGCCACCGCGCACCAATTCACCTTCGGCGTTGAAGGGCATGGTGATCGGCGGCAAGACGCCGCGCAGTTTGGCTTTGAGTTCTTTGGCCTGGCTTGCAATCTGCTGACTCATTTTATGCTCCTGTCTCTCAAGACGCTGATTAAAGCGATAACGACTCGCGATAATCAATTAATGTGAGACACAGTTAAATTGATCAACATTAAATCTCTCATTGTGGAATTAAGATCACATATCAAGATCATATTTTATACAGCCCAATAACCACTGATCATGTCGAAAATATCATTAAGACACTGAAAATATGACACTAAATTACGCTAGTGGTTTCAGCGCAAAGCAGACGTCATCGTCGAACACCGTCAGATAGCCACTTTACAATCAGGATTAAGTCGAACATATTGACAACCATATCCCACAATATGAGATACAAATCGAAATACAGGGAAGTTGGGGGTGGCAGGCTCGTTAAAAGGCGCTATTCTGGCGCAAGTGTCTCAGTATAAGAGCCATGAGGGCAAAATACTGTGAACTGAGCGGGTGCGTGAAGCACGCTTCTCTGTTGCTGATCTTTGAGGTGGGTATGAGTACAAACAGCGGAACCGAGGCGGAAAAACTGAATCAGGCATCGATTAAAAGCCTGACCAAGGTACTGCAAATTCTCGAATGTTTTTCGCAGCGTGATGCCAATTTAACGCCAGCGGAAATTGCGGCGCGTACCGGATTGCCGCGCGCGACAACGCACCGGCTGGTCTCGTCGCTGCGGGATATTGGTCTGCTGGAGCAGAACGGCAAACGCGAAACTTACAAGCTGGGTATGAAGCTGTTTCAGTTGGGGAATTTAGTGATTCAGAACCTGGATCTCGACAGCCATGCGCGCCCCTATGCCGCACAACTGCAACTGATCACCGGCGAAAGCACGCACATGTGCATTTTCGATGGTGCACAAATGGCGTTTGTTGAACGTCAGGAGATGACCAGTACCGGCAATACCACTATCACACGTATTGAAGCGGCACTGGTGCACTGCACCAGCGTGGGCAAAGCGTTTCTCGCCTGGCAGTCTCCACGGCTGATTCGCAAAATCATCGCCGATTCGCTGCCACAACGCACGGCTTACACCATCACGGATGGCGAGGCGCTGGAAGCCGAACTGGCGCGCATTCGTGAACGAGGTTATGCGCTGGATTTGCAGGAGAACGAACTGAACGTGCACTGCATTGGCGCCCCAGTGCGGGCGGCGAACGGTCAGGTTTTTGCCGCCATTAGCGTCTCCGGTGCGGCTGAACGTCTGCCCCTGGCACGCCTTGAAGGACTTTCAGGCCTGGTGATGGAGATGGCCAACAAAATATCGCTGGAGTTGGGATGGACACCTTCCCGCCCGGCTGCCGCAGGTTCGATCACAACCCGCCGCGGCGACCTTCCCGCGCTACCCGAGTAGCGCAGCACATTGCGCGGGGGCGTTGCCTGGTAACAGGAGAAGCAGAGTGAAGAAGATTTGCAACGACCCCCAACGCTACGTCGACGAGATGCTGGACGGCCTGTGTGCCGCCCATCCTCACCACTACCAACGCCTGGGTGACAGCGGCCGCGTGTTGGCACTGCATCATGCTCAGGAACCTAAAGTCGCGATCGTGACCGGTGGTGGCTCCGGCCATCTCCCCCTATTTCATGGTTACGTGGGTCACGGACTGGTGGATGCCTGCGCCATCGGTAACGTATTTGCCGGGCCGCGTGTAGCAGACTGTTTAACGGCGATGCAGGCCAGCCATCAGGGCGCCGGCGTGCTGCAGCTGTATGGCAATTATGGCGGTGACCGCATGAACTTTGAAATGGCCGCGGAAATGGCGGAACTCGAAGGCATGGCTGTCACTCAGGTACGTATGACCGACGATGTGGCCAGTGCTCCGCAAGCAGAAGCCCATAAACGGCGGGGAGTGGCCGGACTGGTCTATGCCTATAAATTGGCCGGTGCGAAAGCAGCAACTGGAGCAGATTTATCGACGGTGACCGCCACGGCACAACGCGCTGTCAACGCGGTGCGTTCGATTGGTGTTGCGCTGTCACCGTGTATCGTGCCGGAATCGGGCACGCCAGCCTTTAGTCTGGCGGAAAACGAAATCGCTTTGGGTATGGGCATCCACGGCGAACCCGGCATCTGGCAAGGCGAACTGCGCACCGCCGATGTATTGTGCGACGAGATGATTGATCGACTGCTGGAGGAACTCCCTGCCGGCCGTGGTGAGCGACTCAGCGTAATGGTCAACAGTCTGGGCGCCACGCCACTGGAAGAACTCTACATTCTCTATCGCCGGGTGGCACAGCGCATGGCGGATCGGCAGGTCACGTTGGTGCAACCTTTGATTGGCCGCTACGCCACTTCAATGGAAATGAGCGGCTTCTCACTTAGCCTGTGCGCGCTCGATAGCGAGCTGGAAGCCCTGTTGTGCGCCCCCGCCTCAAGCCCTTTCTGGAGCCAGCCATGATGCCATTAGCTACCACCTTGCGCCACGTTTGTACTCGCGTCCCCGAATACAGTGCCGAGTTAAATGCGCTGGATGGTCAACTGGGAGATGGCGATCTCGGTGCCACACTGGAAAAGTGTGCACAACTGACCGACAGCGCACTGCAGGCTGTAGCAGCGAATGCAGCCTTGAGCGACGTTTTCCGCGTTGCCGCCATGGCCTGTATGCAAGCTTCGGGCTCCAGCTTCGGTACCTTACTCGCGCAAGCGCTGATCACCGCCAGCAAATTCAGTCAGGATAAAAGTGAACTGACGCGTGTCGAGACTGCCGCACTGATGCATCAGGTGATCGCCACCTTAGCCCAACGCGGCGGCGCTGCGTTGGGCGATAAAACGGTCCTGGATGGCTTGCACGCACTGGCTATCACCCTGGAACAACCCGCTCAAACAGGCGACTTGCAGCGCACTCTGCAGCAGGCACTCGATCATTTCCGCCCTTTACCTAACCGCATGGGGCGCGCCCGGATGTTTGCCGGGAAATCGCAGGGGCTCGACGATCCCGGCATGGTGGCGCTGTTGCGCCTGGTGGAATCATTAACGGAGGAGGCAGCATGACACTCACGGGAGAACTCGTTATTGCGACACAACGCCAGCGCGGCGCAGCTCAGGCCTTTCAGGCCATCGATCCACAACGAGATTGCGCGCTGGAACCGAATTTTTTTGAAGCCGATGCATCGCAAATCGATGCCGCCTGTCAAAGCGCGGCAAAGGCGTTGATTGCTTATGCCCAGGCTGGCCTCGACGTGCGTGCGCGATTCCTGCGCCAGATTGGCGAAAACATTCTGGCGCTCGGAGATGAACTGATTGAACGTGCGATGCAGGAAACGGCCCTGCCACGTGCGCGGATTGAAGGTGAGCGTGGGCGTACCATCGGTCAGCTCAATCTGTTCGCCGATGTGGTCGACCAGGGTGCATTTCAGGGAGCCCTTATTGAGCCTGCGCTACCGGATCGTCAACCGTTGCCGCGTCCCGATCTGCGTCAACGCCTGGTGCCATTAGGTCCGGTGGCCGTTTTTGGTGCCAGTAATTTTCCACTGGCCTTCTCAGTAGCAGGCGGCGATACCGCTTCCGCACTGGCGGCGGGTTGCCCGGTGGTGGTGAAAGCACACCCAGCGCATCCCGGTACCAGTGAGCTTGTGGCCCGCGCTATCACGCAAGCCGTCATACAATGCGAACTGCCGGTAGGGGTATTTTCACTGCTACACGGCACGTCGACGCAGAGTGGCTGCGCGTTGGTGCAGCACCCCGCCATCTGCGCCGTAGGATTTACCGGCTCTCGCAGCGGCGGCCTGGCGTTATTGCAGTTGGCGCAGCAACGTCCGCGCCCTATCCCGCTCTACGCAGAGATGAGCAGCATCAATCCGATGCTGTTGCTGCCCGGCGCGCTGCAACAGCGATCAGTGAAATTAGCACAAGGATTTGTTGATTCATTGACGCTCGGCTGCGGCCAATTCTGCACCAACCCCGGCGTGGTACTTGCTTGTGATGGCGAAGATTTTGATCGCTTTGTGCAGTTCGCCTGTGACGCCCTACACCAGAAGCCCAGCACTACGATGTTAACGCCCGCCATTGCCGTGGCCTGTGAGCAACATGCTAGCGCGCTAGCTGCTTTAGAGGGAGTTGAGCGATTAGCCGTTGGACAAGAGAAAAACGGACCTAATCAGGGACAGCCACAGCTGTTAATGACCCACGCGAGAGATTTCATCAATGAACCCCGCATGCAGAATGAAGTATTCGGCCCTGTTTCGTTGCTGGTGCGATGTGCTAATCAGCATGAACTTGAGGCCGCGCTGCAGGTAATTCAGGGACAGCTTACCATCACCCTGCAATTAGCACCGCAGGATCAGCCGCTGGCCGCCACATTGTTGCCGATGCTTGAACAACGTGCCGGACGCATTCTCGCCAATGGTTTCCCAACCGGCGTAGATGTGGGCTATGCCATGGTTCATGGCGGCCCCTTCCCGGCCACCAGTGATAGTCGCACCACTTCAGTGGGGGCAACCGCGATACAGCGGTTCCTGCGCCCGGTCTGTTATCAGGATCTACCCAGCGCCTTGCTGCCGCAATCTGTGCAAAATTAAACATTTGATAGCTGGAAACCCTTGCCGCTGCGATTTATGGTAAGGGTCTCACTCTCAACGGGAAATCTAACCATGCGCATTCTGGTTGTCGGCGCCGGTGCCACCGGCGGATATTTCGGTGCACGTCTGGCGCAAGCAGGACGTGATGTGACTTTTTTGGTGCGCGAGCGCCGTTTTCAGCAACTGCAACAAAACGGTCTGGTACTAAAAACACCGGGCGGCACAGAAGTGATTCACCCGCAGCTGGCGCAAACCGGCAAGCTGACAGGCCAGTTTGATCTGATCATTCTGACGGTGAAAAGCTTCGGGCTCGATCAGGCAATCGAGGATATCGCACCCGCCGTCGGGCCAGAAACACTGATCATGCCGATCCTCAACGGCATGCGGCATATCGATACGCTGCGCGCACGCTTTGGCGACAAGGTGATTGGCGGCTTGTGCAAAATCAACGCCACGCTGGGTGAACAAGGTGAAGTGGTGCAGATGACGCCACTGCATATCCTCTACTACGGTGCACTCGATGAGCACAATGATGCACGTCTGCAACGTGTCGATGAGACGCTGAACATCGCGCAGTTCGATACGGTCTTTGCTGACAACATCATCAGCGAACTGTGGGAGAAGTGGTTGCTGCTGAGCACATTAGGGGCGGTGTGCTGCATCGCGCGAGGTAATACCCAACAGGTGTTGCGATCCCAAGGTGGTGAAGCCTTGTTGCAGGGGATTTTTACTGAGGTGCTTTCCGTGCTTGGTGCTGACGGCTATCAGGAACGGCCAGCGGTAACGGCAAAGATTTATGAGACGCTAAATAATCCGCAGGTGGCGATGACCTCCTCGATGTATCGCGACTTAACCCAGGGTTATGAGATTGAGGCGGACCAGGTGATTGGCGATCTGCTGGTGCGAGGCGCACGCAGTGGCGTGGTGACGCCGTTGTTGAATGCGGTGTATGTGAATTTGCAGGTGTATTTGCAGAATCGCAGCGCATAGTTGCGCCACGTAAACCGTTGCGGTTTTCGAGCCAGGTGCGCATAAAGCGCACCCTTGGGCGGTTTGTAAGGTAACTGTTGCTGGTGAGCTGATGTTCAAAGACGCGACTGCACGCCTTTCAGTTGCATCAAGCGCTGCCATCCTGCTTCTACCTCGTCCGGGATATCCACATGCCCGAGGAAACCTTTGCCGCGTGGACCGTAGCCGTTTTCATCATCGCGCAGGCGCTGAATCTCGCCCATCAACAGCGAAAGAAAACGCTCCATTGACCACAATCCTTGCGGTGGCGCACCGATAATGCGCAGCATACCCGCATCCATCATCACCTGCGGAACAAACACCGGCCAGCTAATAAATTCAGGCGCATCGGTGCAGTCGCGCCACTGGTAGCGAAAGGTTTCCCAGGTACGTCGCTGCATCAGTGGGTCCTGCACCAGCAATACATGCTGCGGCTGCCACTTCTGCTCATCCAGCAGTTTTTGGCTGAAAGCGGCATTCTCACCACAGTTGCGTGAGGCGGTTTCCAGCAACAGCTGCTCGTCCGGCAGTGCGGCAAACACCCGCGCCATATCGCCCAGCAACTCTGCTTCGCTTTTACCTTGGGTTGAAATCTGACGATAAAGGGGATGATTAGCGATCATCTCCGCCAGTAACACCGTGGAATGACCGATACCGCCACTGATCATCAGAGGCAGCTGATACTTCTTCGCCAGGGCAATCACACCTTCAACGTTGGGCAGTACCGCGTGACCGGCAAGTATTGCCAAATCAACCTCGAGCGTGCCATCTGTCGGCATATGGTCAAGCGCCAGCCAGGCCGCAAGCGTATTGATATCCTGAATCTGTTGGCTATTGAGCTGCATCGCGTTCTCCTCGCATTAACACTGGCAGTTTAGCGGCTTAACTCCGCGACAGCAGAGAAAAATTTGCTACACTCGCCGCTATCACATTCAGGAGAGTTTATGACTGGGCGTTCCGTTACCCTCGATGATGTCGCTGCACTGGCGGGGGTTTCCTATCAGACCGTTTCCCGTGTGCTCAACCATTCCGTGCAGGTTTCGCCACGCACGCGCGCCAAAGTCGAAGCCGCGATGCAGCAGCTGAACTATGTGCCCAACCGCGTGGCACAGCAGTTGGCAGGAAAAGCCACGCGCACGCTGGGGCTGGCCACCAGCGATCTGGCATTGATGGCCCCGGCACAGATTGCCTCGGCGATTCATGAACGTGCCGCCGCACAGGGTTACCATCTGGTGATCGCCATGGCGAATGCGGCCGGAAATGCCCAGGACACGGTGAATGAACTGCTGGCGCAGCGTGTTGATGCACTCCTCATCAACCTGCCGCTCGATGCTGAACAGGCGGCGCAGGTGCAGCAGCAGTGCGGCAGCAAGCCTGTGCTGTTTCTCGATGTTGAACAACATGCTGCTGTCAGCCAGTGCCAGTATCAGAGTGAATCGGGTGCGCAGCAGGCAGTGGAGCATCTCGTCGCGCTGGGCCACCAGCAGATTGGCGTGCTGAATGGGCCTGAAAGTTCGGCTTCGGCGCGGGCGCGCTTCACTGCATGGCAACGGGCGTTATCGTCACACCAGTTGCAGCCGATATGCGTACTGCATGGCGACTGGAGTGCGGCATCCGGGTATCAGGCGCTATTGCAGTTGCTGCCGGACCGCCTGCCACAGGCCCTGCTGGTGGCGAACGATCAGATGGCGCTTGGGGCGATGCGTGCACTGCACCAACACGGCGTGAAAATTCCTGGAGAGATGTCGATTATTGGTTATGACGACACTGCCGAGAGCGCGTGGTATCAGCCGCCGCTCACCACCGTGCGTCAGGATTTGCAGCAGTTGGGTGCGGTATCTGTGGACCGCTTGTTGGCGGAACTGGCCGGAGAAGCTGTACAGCCCCTGCCGCTGGTAACCGAGCTGATATTGCGCGAAACGACAGCTGCGCCGATGCAAGGGGATGTGGATATAGCGGAGATCGCCGGTCAGTTGCAGGCATTAGCGCGACAATTAAAACCCAAAGCCTGACCAGGTTAAAGCAGCACAGGCTATTGCGCACGCCACGGCAGGCAGTGCGGAAGCCGTTACGCGGCAAAAAATTTGGGACCTTACGGTCCCAATATTTTTACTGCGGCTTTGGTTCACCCATCGCTTTCAACTTCTTCGACAGCTCGCGACGCTCTTTAGACAAGTCAGCATTTTTGATGATGTACTCATCGACGCGGTCTTCATAGTCCACACGCATGGATGCAATGATTTCCTGAATCGCCTCAACGCTCATGCCTGGTTTGATGTACTCGCTCAGGTTGTCCAGCAGCAACACACGTTTCTGGTTATCACGGACTTTCTTCTCGTTATCCACGATTTCGCGCTGCAGTTTGTTTTTACGACGAAACATACGTACAAACTCCAGAACGTCCTGAAATGATTGCTTGGCATTTTCCATGTTGGCACCTTTCTTTGAGCCTGCCGCGGCAGGCGGAATAGTCATGAGCTACAGCTTAGCGGCTTGCTAGCTGGATTCGCAATTTTCACAGCTAATTTCGGACTGGCACTTATCTTAGCGCAAAGAAAGGGTGATTCACATTAAGTCATTGCCTGAGAAAACTATTTGCGCAGTGCCAGACGGACCAGATCCGTAATACGCTCCAGTTGACGCGCCTGTTCCAGACTCAGCCACACGTAGCCGTAGATCGCCGTGGTCTCTAAGCGCCCGCTGCGATTGGCAATCAACTGCTCCAGCTCCTGAGTGATCTCTTCCAGCTCATGGCTGTTGGCGATCACGCCTTCCGTCTCCCCTTTCACCATCAATGTGGCCAGCGCGTTCAACGTGTCTTCGGTCATTTTCTGACTGCGGCGCAGCGTCGGGGCATTGAGCAGCAACAGGTGGCTCTCACGCGATGACCACCATGCATCAATTTGCATCTGCATCGTGTTAACCATATTACGGTTGATGGTCTGAATCGCTTCAAACACTGATTTCGGAATACGCGTCTCTTTGCTGGCCGGTTCCAGAAGTGCACGCATCTTAATGACGCTGGTCAGCTGTTTCTGGAAGGGTTTGTTGAGTCGGGGTTTTTCCAGCAGGTTAGCGGAAAAGCCGGTGTGATGCAGTTTCGCCATCGCCAGAAATGAATCGGACAGCTGAATGCGCCAGTGCGTGTAGGCGCGCTGAGCGAGAATCGCACTGAACAGCAGCGCCATAATCGAACCCAGGATCACATCGCCACCACGCCACAGCGCCACAGTGAAGTCACCGGCCGGCGCACCCACCACGACGCCGAGCGTGATACCAATCAACAGCGCCATATAAGGATGTTTACCCAGCGTCAGATAGCCGCAAATAATCATCACCACGAAGCACCATGACAACATCATCGGCAGCGAGATCAGTTCCAGCTTCAGAGCAATCAAACCCGATGCCAGTCCGGCAAAGGTGCCGCTGATGCGTTGGATCACACGCGGAAACACATTGCCCCAGGTCGAGATCGGCCCCATCACCACCACCAGGGTGATCAGCGGCCAGGTGCCTTCCGGAATATCCGTCAAACGCACAAACAGAAAACAGAGCACAAAGGCGATAGCGATGCGCACGCCGTGCACAGCGCGATAGTGGCGGTAGAACCAGAACTCAATGGCAGAGATGGGTTTGTCGGCGCGTAACATGGTGGTCCGGGAACGATAAAAATTTGCGCGCTATGTTACCCTGGCGCGACACGAACATTGAGTGCTGCGCAGCACTATTTCCGCTCTTTTTTTGCGATTCAACAAGTGCGCTACATCTTATTTTCGCTTATGAAACATAGAAGTAACGCACTGATGATATTAGTCGGCTGCACGTACCGGAATGTACATATCCACCAGCCAGTCGCCGCTGTCAGAACCGTCGGAAAGGTAGTGTTCGAAGCAGGGACGATTATCCACCTGCCAGTCGGTTTTCGTCTTGAGATGATCAAACAGGCTGTGCCAGGCGGTGAAGAAATCGTTGTTCATCACTTCCATGCGCGCATGAAAATATTGCCCACCGGGCAGCAGGCCTTGCTCGATGTCGTCACCATAGGAGGGCACAGCATCGGTGGGCGCAGTGATCACCGTTTCAACGCGCAGCTCTTCCGGCGGGAGAACTTCAGGATTGCCGTAATAGATGGCCAGCCATTCGCCTTCGACACCATGCTGATCGACCCAGCTTTTTAGCTGGTTAAATCCGCGCGGCACCGTTTCCTGCCACGGACCCTGCAAATGGTAGCCCAGCCAGCTTTGAGGATTGCGTTCAACGATAGATGCTTTCATACCTTTGCCTCCGTTCAGCAGCAGAAAGCCTCACTGTTTCACTCCCATGCTGTTGAGCCATGGGAGCGACTCAGCTATCCGCTGCGGATTACAGTTTCTGTTTTACGTAGTCACTGATACGCGTGATGATGCCGGCTTTATCCACACCTTGTAGGGCATACAGCGGATAGCTCGCCAACTGCTTATCTTTATCCATCACCTGGATTTCACCCACCTGCTCACCGGCTTTCAGCGGTGCTTCCAGGTCTTTACGCTCAATCACATATTTCGCCATGACGTTTGAAACTTCGGTGCGCGGCAGAGACAGATAAATATCCTGAGTGGTGCCGACATCCACTTTGTGCGGATTGCCGTACCAGACGTTTTCGGTGCCGATTTTCTTACCGGCATGGAACAGTTGCACGGTATCGAAGTTGTTCTGCCCCCACACCAGCAGTTTACGCGCCTGCTCTTCACGCCCTTTCGAGCTCTTACCGCCCATGATCACCGCAATCAGGCGATGACGACCAACAATGTTTGACGCGATGATGTTGAAACCTGCCGTTTCAGTATGGCCTGTTTTCATGCCATCAACGTGAAGGTTTTGATCCCATAACAAACCGTTACGGTTATTTTGCGTAATCCCGTTCCAGCTCAGGGTTTTCTCCGCGTACATGGCGTAGAAATCCTGCTCACCATTGATGATGGCACGCGACAGCACCGCTAAATCACGCGCGGTGGTGTGCTGGCCGGGTGCATCCAGGCCGTGCACGGTTTCAAAATGGGTATGCGTCAGACCGAGCTTCTGTACGTAGTTGTTCATCATATTGACGAAGCTGTCCTGGCTGCCCGCCACATAATCCGCCAGCGCCACACAGGCATCGTTGCCGGAGTCGATGATCACGCCACGCATCAGATCGCGTACCGTCACTTTGTCGCCGGGCTTGAGGAACATCAGTGAGGAGCCTTTGAACACCGGATTACCTGCAGCCCAGGCATCCTTACCCACGGTGACCACATCATCACGGGTGATTTTTTTTTGATCAACCGCGCGATCCACCACGTAGCCGGTCATCAGCTTGGTGAGGCTGGCCGGGTTACGCTCTTCATCGGGATTGCCGGCGGTGAGGATCTGGCCCGTGGTGGCGTCCATTAACACCCACGAAGCCGCATCAATCGGCGGAGGCGTCATTGGGAATGGCATGCTGTCGTCAGCGTGCGCCAGTGATGCCCAAACAATCATTCCAGATACAGTTACCAGCAGACGCCTTTTCAACACTTCTTCCTCAAATCAAAAAATGAATTTACCGCCGCACGTTTTACGGCAATTAGCGCCTGGATAGTTGAATAAATTGAAAAAAAGTATGAACTGCGGACAAATGCTGTGCGCCTGCCCACAGCAGCGGTAAACAAGGTTGTGCTGCCTGCTGCACACGACTATTCTGTGCGTTGATTTTCTATTGCCAGGATACTGCCGTGCCCGCCTCTGAGTTCACCTTTTTGTTCCACGATTACGAAACCTTCGGTAAGAGTCCCTCACTGGACCGTCCGGCGCAGTTTGCCGGGCTGCGCACCGATAAAGATTTCAACGCCGTAGGTGAACCGCAGGTGTTTTACTGCCAGCCCGCTGATGACTATCTGCCGCAGCCGGAAGCGGTGATGATCACCGGCATCACGCCACAGGTGGCTAAAGCGCGCGGCGTAACAGAGACGGCATTTGCTGAACGCATTCATGGGCTGTTTACCGAGCCACAAACCTGTGTGATCGGTTACAACAATGTGCGCTTCGATGATGAAGTGACGCGCAATATCTTCTATCGCAACTTCTTCGATCCTTACGGCTGGAGCTGGCAGAACGGCAACTCACGTTGGGATCTGCTGGATGTGATGCGCGCCTGTTATGCCCTGCGCCCGGAAGGCATTATCTGGCCGGAAAATGATGACGGCTTCCCCAGCTTCAAGCTGGAACATCTCACCAAAGCCAACGGCGTGGCGCACGAACAGGCGCACGATGCGATGTCGGATGTGTATGCCACGCTGGCGATGGCGAAACTGGTGAAAGAGAAGCAGCCGAAGCTGTTTGAGTTTCTGTTTACCCATCGCAACAAGCAGAAACTGATGAACCTGATTGATATTCCGCAGATGAAGCCGCTGGTGCACGTCTCCGGCATGTTCGGCGCGGCGCGCGGCAACACCAGCTGGGTAGTGCCTGTCGCATGGCATCCGGATAATCGTAATGCGCTGATTGTGGTGGATCTGGCGGGCGATATGCAGCCACTGCTGGAGCTGAATGCGGATGAACTGCGCGAGCGGCTGTACACCAAACAGAGTGAACTGGGCGACCGCGCGGCGGTACCGATTAAGCTGGTGCATATTAATAAATGCCCGGTGTTAGCCCCAGCGAATACCTTACGTCCCGAAGATGCTGCACGCCTGAATATAGATCGAAAACGCTGTCTGGCGAACCTGGCACTGCTGCGTCAGCATGCCGAAGTGCGTGAGAAAGCGGTGACGCTGTTTGCGGAAGCCGAGCCGTTCAAGCCATCGGATGATGTCGATGCGCAACTGTATGACGGCTTCTTCAGCGATGCCGATCGCGCAGCGATGAACATCGTGCGCCAAACGCCGCCGCAAAATCTACCGGCGCTGGATTTGACCTTCGACGACAAACGCATTGCGAAACTGCTGTTCCGCTATCGTGCGCGTAACTTCCCCGGCACGCTGGATGATCAAGAGCAGCAGCGCTGGTTGCAGCATCGCCGTGAAGCGCTGAATGCTGACCGCGTGCAGGCGTTCCTGTTAGAGCTGGAGTCGTTAGCGAGTTTGCATGAGGATAACGCGGAGAAGATGGCGCAGCTGAAAGCGCTGTATTTGTATGCGCAGGAGTTGGTTTCGTAGTGTGGTTCTCTGCGGCCTGATGACCTCATCAACGTTTTCTCCCACAGGAATAAAGAGTTGATCGAGAGATGTTTAAGATGGTTGCCATTCTGTTGTCGTCGCTGGATTGGCTCCCTCTCCCATTTGTGGGAGAGGGATTAGAAGGAAAAACTGCCTTAAAGCATGGCCCAAATCACCCACGTGAACAGGAAGCCAAACAGTCCCATCACAGTGGTCAAAACTGTCCAGGTTTTCAAACCATCAGCTACCGACAAACCTAAATAGCGCGTTACCACCCAGAAGCCGGAATCATTCACGTGCGACAGGCCTAGTGCACCAAAGCAGGCTGAAAGCGCCACCAGAACCAATTGAATATCAGCCAATCCGGTTACGGCACTGGTCAGCAAACCACAAGTGGTGACGATGGCTACTGTCGCCGATCCCTGCGAGGCGCGTAACGCCAATGACAGAATGTATGCCGCAGGAATCAGCGGCAAGTGGATGGCCGACAGTGACCCTGCCAGTGCCTTACCCACGCCCGACTCAACCAATACTTTGCCAAATGCACCGCCCGCCCCCGAAACCAGAATCACACCAGCAGCATTGGCGATAGCCGTATTTGAGAGTGCTTCAACCTTGTCTTTGCCCCAACCACGACGAAATCCTAATTGCCATACTGCCAGCGCCAGGGTGATGAGCAATGCAATTGCCGGTGCGCCCAGCAACGTGAGAATGCCATGTGCCGTCGATCCCGGAGTGAGATGTGGTGGCACCAAGGTTCCAATCATGATGAGGAAAATAGGCAAGACGATTAAACCGGCAACCAAGCCTGCTGAAGGCGGGTTCTTGACGGTTTTCTGCTCATCTTTATTCGTGGTGAGCTGAACCTGCTCTAGCACATTTACTGATAAGTGATAGTTTTTGCGGTTCAACATTTTTGCGACAACGTAGCCAATGATGCCGACCGGGATGGAAACCCCAATGCCCAGCATCATTAACCAACCAATATCAGCATTCAGCAAACTGGCCGCCGCAGCAGGACCGGGATGCGTTGGCACAGCGACGTGCACCATCAACATCATGCCAGCCATTGAGAGGCCGAACTTAAGCGGTGAAAGACGCAATACCTTAGCGAATCCGTAAATCAACGGCACCACGATTATAAAGCCCACATCAAAGAACACCGGCAGCCCCAACACAAACGCCACAATGGTCAGTGCTGCCACCATGCGTTGCGGTCCAAGCAACTCCGTGAAACGCTTAGCCAATACATCGGCTCCGCCAGACGCTTCAATCACCGCACCCAGAATAGCCCCCAGCACGATGAGTGCGGCAATTCCGCCCAGCAAACTGCCCATCCCACCCAGAATCACCTTCATGATGTTCTCAGCGGGTATTCCAGTGGTTAACGCTACAAATAAACTGGCGACAATCAATGCGACAAAAGGATGCACTTTTGCCTTAATAACTAACAGCAATAGCAATACAACGCTAATCACCGCAATAGAGAGTAACAGAGTGGTAGTCATGCAATACCTCAGAGATAATTATTATATTATTCAGAACATTAAAAGTTATGGTGTTGGCGCAACGTACAATAAACTGCAGCAACTGCGCTATGCGCAGTCGTTGTAGACAGATTAATCATTGTTTCCAGGGCGCGAACCAGCCGAGGCCCGCTTCGGTGCGGCCGCGCGGGAAATACTCGCAGCCGACCCAGCCGTCATAGCCGACTTCATCCAGCAGGCTGAACAGGTACGGATAGTTGATTTCGCCTTCGTCTGGTTCGTGACGATGCGGCGCAGAAGCGATCTGAATATGGCGATAACGCCCGGCGTACTCGCGAATCAGATGGCTGAGATTGCCGTCCACCAGCTGCGCATGGAACAGATCCAATTGCGTGAACACGTTCGGACGATCGATACGTTCCATCATCGCCAAGGTTTGATACTGGCTGGAGTAGAGGTAGTTCGGCTTCGTCATCGGGTTCAGCGCTTCCAGCAGCAGGAGAATACCGTGCGGGGCAAAACGCTCAGCGGCGTAATGCATATTGCGCACAAAGGTCTCTTCGTAAGCGGCACGATTGGCACCGTTGGGCACTGTCGCCGCCATCACATGCACCTGCGGGCAGTTGAGCGCCAGTGCATATTCCAGCGCACGATCAATATCGGCACGCGCTTCTTCTTCACGGCCAGGAATGGCGGATACGCCCCACTCCCCGGCCTGCACGTTTCCGGCTGCGGTGTTGAATAGCACCAACTCCAGATGATGTTTCTCCAGCTCGGCTTTGATCACCTCGGCCGGATAGTCATACGGGAACAGAAACTCAACGGCACGGAAACCGGCGTTCGCCGCTGCGGCAAAGCGTTCAATAAACGGCACTTCGCCGAACTGCGTGGATAAATTGGCTGCAAACTTAGGCATCAGTAATTCCTCAATTCCGCCACTTCGCCATCAGTCAGATAACGAATAGAGCGGTCGCCGAGCGTGAACATCAGACGCGCGGTCTCTTCCAGTTCTTCAGTGTTATTCGCGGCTTCACGCAGCGATTTACCCACCACTACCGGGCCGTGATTGGCCAGCAGGAAAGCGTTGTAACGTGGCGCGAGCTGCGCAAGATCTTCAGCCAGGCGGTCATCACCCGGTTTGTAATAAGGTACGACTGGCACATCGCCCACGCGCATCACCACATAGGGCGTGAACGGACGAATGCAGTTTTCGCTGTCGAGATCGTTGAGGCACGAAAGCGCGGTCAGATAGTGACTGTGCAGATGCACCACCGCTTTACAGGCGGGATTGTTTAGATAGAGCGCGCGGTGAAACGCCACTTCCTTAGAAGGCTTGTCACCCGAAATCCACTCGCCCTGCATCGTCACTTTTGACAGGCGGTCGGCCTGCAGTTCGCCGAGGCAAGAGCCGGTAGGTGTCGCCAGCAGATTGCCATCTTCCAGCAACAGTGAAAGATTGCCGGCTGAACCGGTGGCGTAACCGCGCTGGAAAAAGGAGGCGCCCAGTTGCACCATCTCTTCGCGTGCTTGTTGTTCGGTCATGCTGAAAACTCCGTTTGTGCGCGGGCAAAGAATTGTTCGTCGCCAAAGTTGCCTGACTTCAGGGCCAGCGACAGCGGTTGCTGGATGTCACGCACCCACGGCACGCCAGGGGAGATCATCGGGCCGATGTGGAAGGCCGTTACGCCCAGGCTTTGTGCCACCACGCCAGAGGTTTCGCCCCCGGCGACGATAAAGCGCTGCCAGCCGCGTGATTTCAGCTCACGGGTGACGGCGGCAAACAAGTGCTCAACCGCTTCGCTGCTGCGTGCTGCGCCATATTGCTGCTGGATTGCCTGCAGTTGCTGAGCATCGGCAGTGGCAAAGAGCAAAGGTGCCAGAGGCTGCTGGTGATTCGCGGCAATCCAATCGCACAGTTCCTGCGCGTAGCCTTCAGCATCGTCGAGGCAGCGCTCCACCAGCACTTCATGTGATGGCGCCTGCTGGCGATAGGCCTGAACCTGACGATTGGTCATCTGCGAACAAGAGCCCGAGATCACCACCGCACGTTCGCCCTGTGGACGTCCGGCCTGCTCGGCATCGCTGTTTTGCTGCTGAGTGGCCCAGGCGCGCGCAATACCGATTGCCAGGCCGGAACCGCCGGTCACCAGCACGGTTTCTTTCAGCGCTTCGCCCTGGGTTAGCAGATGCTGCTCGTTGAGCGCATCCAGCACCACGTAGTTGATGCCCTGCGCTTTCAGCTCGCCCAGCTGTTCACGCACCGCTTCCGCGCCTTTGTCCAACTGAGCAGCATTGATCACCGCCGCCTGCCCTTTCGCCTGGCGCGTCATCAAACGCCCCAGATTGCTGTCGGTCATTGGTGTCACCGGATGATGACGCATGCCCGATTCAGACAACAGCTGATCGGCAACAAACAGATAGCCCTGATACACGGTACGACCGTTTACCGGCAGCGAGGGTGAAATCACCGTCTGCGTTTCTCCCAGTGCGGCCAGCAGTGCATCGGTCACTGGACCGATGTTGCCGTGTTCGGTGCTGTCGAAGGTTGAGCAATATTTGAAATAGAAACGGTCACAGCCCTGCTGTTGCAGCCAGGCCAGCGCAGCCAGAGACTGATCGATTGCCTGCTGTGCCGGGCAAGAACGTGACTTCAGGCTGATGACAATCGCCTGCGCGCTCACATCGTCATGACCTTGCGGCACACCGTTAAACTGAATAGTGGGCAGACCGTTTTGCACCAGGAAGCTGGCAATGTCCGTTGCACCGGTAAAGTCGTCTGCAATCACGCCTAAACGCATGGTTACTTCTCCTTTGACTCGGGCAGCGTGATGCCGCTGAAAATCTTGATGACTGCGCTGTCATCTTCACGACCGTGACCGGCATTGCTGGCTTCGGTGAACATGTTGAGTGCGGTAGACGCCAGCGGCAGTGGGAAATGCAATGATTTCGCGGTATCGGCCACCAGGCTGAGATCTTTCACAAAGATATCGACGGCGGATTTCGGTGAGTAGTCGCCGTCCACCACATGACGCATGCGGTTCTCAAACATCCACGAGTTACCCGCGGCGTTGGTGACCACGTCGTACATGGTGTCGAGTGGAATGCCTGCGCGCGCAGCCAGCGCCATCGCTTCAGCACCCACCGCAATGTGTACGCCCGCCAACAGCTGGTGAATAATTTTAACGGTTGAACCCAGGCCGATTTCGCTGCCCACGCGATACACTTTGGCGGCAACCGCATCCAGAACTGGCTTCAGTAGCGCAAAGGCTTCATCGCTGCCAGACGCCATCACGGTCATCTCGCCGACCGCGGCTTTAGCTGCACCGCCCGATACTGGCGCATCCAGCATCAGCAGTTGATGTTGTGCCAGTTGCTGTTCAATCGCCTGTGCATCCTGTGAAGAAATGGTTGAAGAGACCATTACCACGGTGCCCGGCTTGAGTTGTGCCGCCAGACCGGTTTCACCAAACAGAATTGCTTTGACCTGCGCGGCGTTGACTACCAGCAGCAGCACCGCATCCAACTCTTGCGCGAAACTGGCAGCGGAAGTTTGCGCATCACGCGCACCGGCCTGACGCAGGGTTTCCAGCGCCTGCGGATTTAAATCAACGCCCCAGGTGTTCAATCCAGCGCGAATACAGGACTGCGCTGCGCCCATGCCCATGGAACCCAAACCAATGACGCCAATGTTATTCACGGTTGCTGACACAGCACACCTCCGTTGTTAATTTAAGTGATATTTTGTTCAATGCTGTTAATTCTGCCGCAGTTGCTGGTGGAGAAACGTGCGGTAAATCACAAAAATTAACTTACACGCACAGCGCATAACATCGATTCACACCTCTGAATCCCTACGGGAGCCCCAGTTCTGGAGGGGTATTTGCTAACATTTGCCTGGGATAAATTGTGCTGCAGGCTGTGAATTGATGCCTTACAATGTGAAAAATTGGTAATTCAGGGAGAGCGATGTGATTCCGGTAGAACGTCATCAACAAATTTTAGCGCTGGTTGCCGAACGCGGCGTGGTGAGCATTGCCGAGCTGACCGAGCGTTTGGGCGTTTCGCACATGACTATTCGTCGCGATGTGCAGAAGCTGGAAGAGCAAGGTGCCGTGCTGTCGGTATCGGGCGGCGTGCGCTCGGCCGATCGTCTGGCGGCCGAGCCATCACATCTGGCGAAAACCAGCATGTACAGCAGTGAAAAGATGGCGATTGGTCAGTTTGCTGCGC
Organism: Pantoea sp. Taur; assembly: GCF_009830025.1. Taxonomy (NCBI): domain Bacteria; kingdom Pseudomonadati; phylum Pseudomonadota; class Gammaproteobacteria; order Enterobacterales; family Erwiniaceae; genus Pantoea; species Pantoea sp. Taur. The sequence goes on along the minus strand of NZ_SZZZ01000005.1, from coordinate 116,125 downwards.
GCCACATCCCCCGCAACAGCTGCATTTATATCGATGCAGGCACCACCACGCTGGCGCTGGCTCGCGAACTGGTCGAGCGCGACGATTTGCTGGTGGTGACCAATGATTTCGTGATCGCCCGTTTATTGATGGAGAGCAGCGGCTGCAAGCTGATTCACACTGGCGGCACCGTTTGCCGTGAAAATCGCTCCAGCGTCGGCGAAGCGGCGGCGAGAAGTCTGCGCATGCTGGCGATTGATATCGCGTTTATTTCTGCCTCCTGCTGGGGGCCACGCGGCTTGTTTACACCCGATGAAGATAAGGTGCCGGTCAAGCTGGCGGCCAGCGATGTCAGCAGTAAGCGCGTGCTGTTGAGCGACAGCTCGAAATACAACAAGATTGCCACCCATCTGGCATTACCGCTGGAGCGCTTCGATACCCTCGTAACCGATACAGAATTAAGTAAAGCGGGACGTGAAACGCTTAGTGCGGGGAGTTGGGAGTTGGTGCTGGCGGGTTGAGTTTGCTGGTCTAAAAGCAAAAGGTCGCCAACAAGGCGACCTTTTGCATACGACACGAAGTCTTTATCCGCTGCGCATAATGCGCAACGAAAATTACACTTCTTCGCTGAACTGCGGAACCGGATTGCGGAAGGTGCGAGTAACAAACGCCAGGTAAATAATACCGACCGCTGCCCACACCAGGCCGAGCACCATCGAGGTCTCTTCCAGGTTGATCCACAATGCACCCACTGTCAAAGCACCCATCACTGGCAGTACCAGATAGTTGAGGTGATCTTTCAGCGTCTTGTTACGCTTTTCACGGATCCAGAACTGCGCAATCACGGACAGGTTGACGAAGGTGAATGCCACCAGCGCACCGAAGTTGATCAGCGCAGTGGCGGTCACCAGGTCGAAGTTAATCGCCAGCAGTGCCACAGCACCCACCAACAGCACGTTCAGCGACGGCGTGCGGTATTTCGGATGCACGAAGCCAAAGAAACGCTGCGGGAACACGCCATCACGGCCCATCACATACATCAGACGGGAAACGCCCGCGTGTGCCGCCATACCGGAAGCCAGTACGGTAACCACAGAGAAAATCAGGATGCCGATCTGCAAGGCTTTACCTGCCACGAACAGCATGATTTCAGGCTGTGAAGAGTCCGGATTCTGGAAACGCGAGATGTCCGGGAAGTACAGCTGCAGGAAGTAAGACACACCGATAAAGATCACACCACCAATCAGCGCGGTCAGGAAAATCGCGCGCGGGATAGTACGTTCTGCATCTTTGGTCTCTTCTGACAGCGAACTGATGCCATCAAAGCCGAGGAACGAGAAGCAAAGTATGGTTGCACCGGTAATCATCGGCACCACATGGGCATTCTCAGACCAGAAAGGCTTGCTGCTGGTCAATGTTCCTGCGCCAACACCGTGCGCCACACCGTAAACCACCATACCAGTAATCACCACCATCACCACAACCTGCAGCACGACGATCACGCTGTTGAAGTTGGCAACGGTTTTGATACCACGGAGGTTAGAGATGGTCATAAAGGCCACCAGCAACACCACGAAAATCCACGACGGAATGCCCGGCACCAGCGTCTCAAAGTAGCTTTTCGCCAGCAGGATGTTGATCATCGGCATGAACAAATAGTCCAGCAGTGATGACCAGCCCACCATAAAGCCGACGTGCGGACTGATAGCCTTCTGAGCATAGGTGTAAGCGGAGCCCGCAGATGGGAAGCGGCGTACCAGCTTGCCGTAGCTCACGGCAGTAAACAGTATCGCGATCAGCGCGAAAGCATAAGCGGTGGCGACGTGGCCGTCGGTCAATCCAGAGACGATACCGAAAGTATCAAACAGGGTCATTGGCTGCATATACGCCAGGCCCATCATGACAACCGGGATCAAGGTCAGGGATTTTTTCAGGTGTGCACGCTGTGGTGCGGCGGTGTTAAGCGACATTGTTCAGGCCCCCAACAGAGGTGATCTGCGGGATACTGCGCAAAGTGCTGCAGTGAGAAGTGATATTAGTGTTTGCGATTGTCGCCGCGCCGTAATCATCACGAAAGCGAGAACCAGCTTGCGCTGGTGCAATTGTAAACAGCCCCATCTTTGTTTTCCTCAAATCTCACGCCCAAGCGTGTTGTCAGTATCTATCTATCCGGATGCGTGTCCGGCCTCGGTAATGTGTGTGTGTACTGCAATCTGCAAAAAAATAACCGACGTGATAAGCGTCGGTTATGTTTCGAATTTTGCAGGGGACGTATTCTGCCCCAACTTATGCCATCGGCACAAGACGTTAGCGAAATTCTTCTGCGAGTCAGGCGTTCTTCAGCATCCAGTCAATCTCCGTGGCGGTGATAAGCCGTTCAAACTGCATTAACTCGTTCTGTTTGCAGCTGTGCCACACGCCGCTGAAATGCTCACCCAGCAGTTTTTGCAGAGGATAGCTATTCTCGAATTCGTACAGCGCATCGCTCTGTCGCACCGGCAATGGCAGCCCTTCTGCCTCATGTCCATTGCCCTGCACCGCATGCGGTAAGGGTAGCTGATTATCCAGACCGTGCAAAATACCGGCAAGAATTGTTGACACGACCAGGTAAGGATTTGCATCCGCACCGGCCACACGATACTCCACGCGATGGTTATCCACATCGCCGCAGGGAATACGTAAAGCAACGGTGCGATTGTTGTGCCCCCAGGAGGCCTGTAACGGCACGTAGGCTTCAGGTAAGAAGCGGCGATAAGCGTTCACGTTCGGTGCCAGCAGCGCCATTGAAGCCGGCATTAAATCGATCATCCCGGCTAACGCGCGTTTTAACAGCGGCGAATCGCTACCGTCGTCGAGCGAGAAAGCGTTGTGATCGGCGGCGTCCAGCATGCTGATGTGCACATGCATGCCACTGCCCGCATACTCTTCATAGGGCTTGGCCATAAAGGTCGCTGTCATGCCATGATTTTCAGCCACCTGGCGCACCAGACGTTTGAGCAAAATGGCATGATCGCAGGCTTTTAATACATCACGGGTGTGATGCAGATTGATCTCAAACTGGCCCGGCGAGGCTTCCGCCAGCGCACCATCAGCGGGTATGCCCTGCTGTTTGGCAATATCGTCGATATCACGCAGAACATCAGCGAAATGGTCGAGATTATCCACCGAATAAACCTGACTCTGGATATTACGTTCGTCACTGCCCGGCGCGCATGGCGGCTGGATGTACCCTTCCGCATCGCGCTTTTTATCGACCAGATAGAACTCCAGCTCTACCGCTACCACCGGGAATAGCCCTCGATTGCGTAGCTGCTGCCACAAGCGATTAAGGACATTGCGGGGTTCAACGTCAAAGGGAGTGCCATCTTGGTTACACATTGTCAGCAGCAATTGCGCAATGCGTTCAGGATCGGCGGCAGAAGGAATTAAAGTTCCGGGAACCGGGATACAGAGGTTGTCGGGTTCGCCCAGTGACTGTCCGAGTCCGGCTTCTTCGACGGTATTTCCGAGGATATCCATGGCGAAAACCGAGGCCGGGAAGTAACACCCTTTTTCCAGTTTTGCCAATGCAGAGATGGGAATGCGCTTACCGCGAAAGACCCCATTTAAATCATTAAGAAGAATATCGACATACTGCGTTTCAGGATGGCGTTCCAGCCAGGATTTAACCTCCAGCTGGAACGCGCTTGTTCGTTTCTCTTCACTATGCCGCGTGAAGTCTTCTACTTCTACGAGGTTCGTCATGTTCCCACCCGCCCTTTACCGTTTAGTATTGGTTCGCGCAATGCTCAAAATAACAGCCACTCTTCTAACATAGCGCTAACGCAAAAAGTGTGCAAATGTAACAATTCTATTGAAAGAACGAACAACCGGTTGCTAGATTGACAATATATTGCACACTTTTCAGGCCGGATGCGCAAAAACGGTGAAAATATTGAACAGCAACGCGGAGACGTTATGGGCATTATTTTTGACAAACCCTTGATTGGCGTAGTGATGTGTCAGAACCACATCGGCAGCCATCTCGGGCAAACGGTTCACAATAAGTATCTCGATGCCATCGTGCTTGCCGGTGGTGTGCCCTTGCCTTTGCCGCATCAACTGATGCATGCCCCTCATCTATTAGAAAACAGTATGACGCTGCTGGACGGCATTTTGCTTACCGGCAGCCCGAGTAATATCGAACCCTGGCATTACGGTGAAGAAGGTAAAGAGGAGCATGCCGATCCGGCGCGTGACCGCCTCGCCTTCGGCATCATCACTCATGCGATTGGCAAAAAGATGCCGATTTTCGGTATTTGCCGTGGCTTGCAAGAATTAGTGGTGGCCAACGGGGGTTCCCTGTATCGCCAGCTGCATATGACGCATCTGTTTCAGGAGCATCGTGAAGATGATGCGCTGCCGCTCGAACAGCAATATGCGCCGGTGCATGAGGTTCAGCCTGAAGCGGAAGGTTTGTTGAGCCAGGTGCTTGGCAGCGCGCAATCCTTTGCCGTGAACTCTCTACATGGACAAGGCATCCGCGAACCCGGCCCGCAGCTGCGTATTGAAGCGCGTGCGCCTGATGGGCTGATTGAAGCGGTGAGTTTGCGCCAGCACCCGTTTGCCCTTGCGGTGCAGTGGCATCCGGAGTGGCACTCCGATCACGACCCGGTTTCGCAACGCCTGTTTGCGGCCTTTATCCACGCGGCTCTCTGTTATCACAAGGAAAAACAGCCATGAATGATGCCACTCTGGCGCCCGGACGACGTTTATCCCAAATCCGGCAGGAGATGGGATTGTCTCAGCGTCGCGTCGCTGAGTTGTCAGGACTAACGCACAGTGCTATCAGCACCATTGAGCAGGACAAAGTCAGCCCAGCGCTGAGTACCTTGCAGAAATTGCTGAAGGTGTACGGCTTGTCGTTGTCAGAGTTTTTCTCGGAGCCAAAGGTAAACAGCACGCCGCGCGTGATCGTACGTCCGGAAGAGTGCGTGGAGATCGGCAGCCTCGGCGTGTCGTTGCGTTTGGTGGAGAACGGCGCTGAAAAACGTGCGCTGGCGATGTTGATTGAACGCTACGAACCGGGTTCCAGCACCGGAGAGAAACTGCGTCATCCTGGTGAAGAGACCGGCACGGTGCTGGAAGGAGAAATCACGCTGGTGGTTAATGGTCAGAGTTATCACCTTTATTGTGGCGAGAGTTACGTGATCGATACCGGCTTGCCGCACAGTTTTACCAATACGTCTGAGCTGCCGTGTCGCATCGTCAGTGCGCACACCCCAGCGAATTTCTGAGTTCACGCGCTAAAGGAGGATGTGATGCAACATGTGGGAAGTTATTACGCAGCAACCGCGAATGCGCATGAGCCGTGGCCCGAACTGCAGGAATCGGTGCAGTGTGATGTCTGTATTATTGGCGGCGGATTTACCGGCCTCTCCTCGGCGCTGTTTTTGACCGAAGCCGGTTATGACGTGGTGCTACTCGAAGCGGCGAAGATTGGTTTCGGAGCCAGCGGTCGTAACGGCGGCCAGGTAGTGAATTCTTACAGCCGCGATGTGGATGTAATTGAACAACGCTACGGCAAAGACGTGGCGAAGATGCTGGGCAATATGATGTTTGAGGGCGCGGAGATTATTCGCGATCGCATTGATCGTTATGCCATCGCCTGCGATTACCGGCCCGGCGGCATTTTTGCGGCGTTGAACCAGCGCCAGATGGGCCACTTACGCAGCCAAAAAGCCAACTGGGAGCGCTATGGTAACCATAATCTGGAGCTGCTGGATGAGCGCGCGATTCGTCGCGAAGTGGCGACCGATCGCTATGTCGGCGGCTTGCTGGATAAGCGCGGCGGGCATCTGCATCCGTTAAACCTGGCATTGGGTGAAGCGGAAGCGATTCGCCGTCACGGTGGGCGCATCTATGAACAATCTGCGGCACTGGAAGTAAAGTATGGCGAGCCGCATCGGGTAAAGACCGCTAAAGGTGAAGTCACTGCCACCTTTGTGATTTTTGCCGGTAATGCTTATCTCCCCTCACAACTGGAACCGCGCCTGAGCCGTAAAAGCATGCCGTGTGGCTCGCAAATCCTCACCACTGAACCATTAAGCCGCGACCAGGCGTTGGGTTTATTGCCGAACAATCACTGCGTCGAAGACTGTAATTATCTGCTGGATTACTTCCGCCTCACCGCCGATAACCGCCTGCTGTACGGCGGCGGTGTGGTGTATGGCGCCCGCGAGCCGGATGATATTGAAGCATTGATCCGCCCTAAGTTGTTACGCACTTTCCCGCAGCTAAAGGATGTGAAATTCAGCCATCGCTGGAGCGGTAACTTCCTGCTGACGCTGTCACGTATGCCGCAGTTTGGGCAAATCGAGAAGAATGCGTTCTTTATGCAAGGGGATAGCGGACATGGTGTGACCTGTACCCATTTATCGGGGCGATTGATTGCGGAGGTGCTGCGTGGGCAAGCGGAACGATTTGATGCCTTTGCGAAGCTGCCGCATTTGCCGTTTCCGGGTGGCAGACGGTTTAAAGTGCCGCTGACGGCGATGGGTGCGGTGTGGTACGCGTTAAGGGATCGGTTGGGGGTTTAATGAAAAGGGAGCACAGCTCCCTTTTTAAACAAGGGTGTATATTTTTAAAAACACCAGCAATCTTCATTCCCCATTCCCCATTCCCACCATAAAACCTCTCCCTGACATAACCTGCCCACTTAACGTTTCACCAACGTTCATTTACCAAAACTTGCTATAACGCTAAGGGAATGCGAGGATCAGGCACTTTAATTTTTAGGGTTATGCAATGCTGCGGTTGTTTGCCAGATATACATCTGTCGGGGTGATTAACACCCTCATCCATTGGGCAGTATTTGGCGCACTCTTCGCGAGTGGCGCGAACCAATCTACGTCTAACCTTGCGGCCTTTTGCGTTGCGGTGACGTTTTCCTTCTTCGCGAACGCCAAGTGGACCTTTAACGCCGAAGCGACGACTGCCCGATATTTTCTTTATATCTTTTTCATGGGCGCGATGGCGCTTTCGGTCGGATGGACAGCAGACCGCCTACACATAAGCCCAATAGTGACACTGATTTTCTTCTCTGCACTCAGTCTTGTTTGCGGCTTCGCCTATTCGAAGTTTTTCGTGTTTAGGAAGAGTTAATGAAATTTTCTTTGATCGTCCCAGTGCTTAATGAAGAGGAAGCTATTCCTCTCTTCTACCGAGCAGTGCGTGAGTTTGCATCGTTCCAAACTCATCAGGTGGAGTTGGTGTTTATCAATGACGGCAGCACTGATCGGACTGAAGCCATTCTTAATGAAATCGAGGCCGATGATGAATTGGTGAAACATATTTCATTTACACGAAACTTCGGTAAAGAACCGGCGCTTTTTGCTGGGCTAGAAGCAGCAAGCGGTGATGCGGTAATTCCAATTGATGTAGATTTGCAGGACCCTATTGAAGTCATCCCCGAGATGCTCGAAAAATGGCAACAAGGTGCGGATATCGTTCTTGCTAAACGCGTTGACCGCAGTACGGACTCCCACCTGAAACGCAAAACGGCCGAGTGGTTCTACAAACTTCACAACAAGATTAGCTCACCGAAAATTGAAGAGAATGTGGGCGATTTTCGTTTGATGTCGCGTGAAGTAGTAGAAAACATAAAATTGCTGCAAGAGCGCAACCTCTTCATGAAAGGCATTTTGAGTTGGGTGGGCGGTAAAACTGATATCGTGGAATATGCGCGCGCTGACCGTGTCGCAGGTACAACGAAATTCAATGGTTGGAAGTTGTGGAATTTAGCGCTTGAGGGAATCACTTCTTTCTCAACGTTTCCTCTTAGAATTTGGACATATATTGGTTTATGCGTAGCTGCAGTGTCATTTATTTATGGCGCATGGATGTTAATAGACACTCTTTTCTGGGGGAACCCTGTTAAAGGTTATCCTTCGATAATGGTATCAATGCTTTTCTTAGGCGGAATCCAGTTAATTGGAATCGGCGTTTTAGGCGAATATATTGGAAGAATCTATATAGAGAGTAAAAATCGCCCGCGATACATAGTCTCAAAGAAAAATAAAAAATAAATATATTTAAAAAATGGTTTGGAATAATAGCAGTTGTTATTAAAACACCCTACAAGCTACAATAGTTGCCTGTAGGGTGTTTGAAAACTGAATTAAAATAAACGATTCACTCCAGCGGCATCTTCATCGGGTCATCGTAACTGTACTCAAATCCCAGCTCATTACAGATCTTCGAGCCATCTACCACCTTCCCCGCAGACCGCTCCGGCTCAGCAACGAACGTCGGTGCGACCAACGCCAACTGCTTCGAGACAAACGGATAAAAATCATCACGCGCCGGGTGTTTCGAGGCACACAGGTTATACACCCGCCCCCCTTTAGGCGTTTGCAGCAACAGTACAATCGCATCCACCACATCATCGAGATGCACCAGATTGACCGCATGGCCGCCGTTTTCCAATCCCGTTTTACCGGCGAGGAATCGACCTGGATGGCGATTCGGCCCCACCAGTCCCGCCAAACGCACTATATCAACGCTAGTACCCGGCAGATCGTGCAACCAGTTTTCCAGTTCCACCAGCGTCTTACCCGCCACACTTTCTGGCTGCAGCGCACTGCTCTCTTTCATTACGCCCGAACCGGTGCCATACACCGATGAAGAACTGGTAAAGATGATGCGCGGCACCTTGTGCGCTAGTGCGGTATCCACTACGTTCTGTACCGCTTGCATATAGTCTTCGCCACCCTGCACGGTGCGGCTGGCAGGCAAAGTCACCACTAGCGCGTCCACCGCCATCAGCGTGGCTAATTCATCTGCTTCACACTCAATTTCCGGGGTGAGCACCAGTTGAAACGCCTCAATACCGCAACGGCGCGCGGCATCGACACCATCGGGTGAGGTTTTGCTGCCGGTGACCTGCCAGCCGCGTGCCGTCAGCGCCATCGCCAGCGGCATACCCAGCCATCCCAGACCTACAATCGCGACTTTTTTCATACCGACTCCTGCTTTCCAGCGCTAAGACACTTCATCTTAATCCCAGCGATTATGGCAAACCAGCGCAAACTGTTGCGGAAGGTTCCGAGAACTGACGTTAAAAAAGGGTTGCCAAGCGCCGCCATCTTCGTTAGGTTAATCAGCACGCAAATGAATACTCATTCAGCAACGGAATTTACTATGACACGCGTTCAGTTCAACCACCATCATCACCATCATCCTGACTAGTCTTTCAGGCGATGTGTGCTGGGAGACGATTAGGATCTTCCAGTGGTGCGAACGCAAAGAGAGCCCCCGGAAGATCATCTTCCGGGGGTTTTTTTATGGGCGAACGCAACCCCACTGAGTTCAGACAGGATTGAATAAGAGGACAGGAACCATGTTAGATAACACCCGTATTCGCATAGCTATGCAGAAATCTGGCCGTTTAAGTGATGAATCACGCGAACTGCTGGCCCGCTGCGGTATCAAAATCAACCTTCAGCAGCAGCGTCTGATTGCGTTTGCGGAGAACATGCCTATCGATATCCTGCGTGTACGTGATGACGATATCCCTGGCCTGGTGATGGATGGCGTGGTGGATCTCGGCATCGTCGGTGAAAACGTGCTGGAAGAAGAGCTGCTGGACCGCCGCGCACAAGGCGAAGACCCGCGCTACTTCACCCTGCGTCGTCTCGATTTCGGCGGTTGCCGCCTGTCGCTGGCGATGCCAGTGGATGCGGAATATACCGGCCCGCAGTGCCTGCAGAACTCACGTATTGCCACCTCTTATCCGCACCTGCTGAAGAAATATCTCGATAAGCAAGGCGTCTCCTTTAAGTCTTGCCTGCTGAACGGTTCGGTGGAAGTCGCGCCACGTGCGGGTTTGGCCGATGCCATTTGCGACCTGGTATCGACCGGTGCCACCCTTGAAGCCAACGGCCTGCGTGAAGTGGAAGTCATCTACCGCTCTAAAGCGGTACTGATTCAACGCGATGGCGAGCTGCCAGCAGCCAAGCAAGAACTGATCGACAAAATGATGACGCGTATTCAGGGCGTGATCAAAGCGCGTGAATCTAAATACATCATGCTGCACGCGCCGAGCGAGCGCCTGGAAGAAGTGATCGCCCTGCTGCCAGGTGCCGAGCGCCCAACCGTATTGCCACTGGCTGGCGAAGTGAGCCGCGTGGCGATGCACATGGTGAGCAGTGAAACCCTGTTCTGGGAAACCATGGAAAAACTGAAAGCGCTGGGTGCCAGCTCGATCCTCGTACTGCCAATCGAAAAAATGTTGGAGTAACAGCATGAGCACAATCATGACCCCGATTGACTGGCAACAGTGTGATGAACAACAGCAGCAAGCGCTGCTGATGCGCCCGGCAATTTCTGCTTCGGCGAGCATCAGCGAAATCGTGCGCGATGTGCTGACGCAAGTAAAAGAACAAGGCGATGATGCGCTGCGCGAGTTCAGCGCGCGCTTCGACAAAGCGCAGGTGGAAAACCTGCGTGTCACGCCAGAAGAGATGCAAGCCGCCAGCGACCGTTTGAGCGATACGCTGAAGCAGGCGATGGCAGTGGCTGTCGGTAATATCGAAACGTTCCATAACGCGCAGATTCTGCCCGCGGTGGATATTGAGACGCAACCGGGCGTGCGCTGCCAGCAGATCACCCGTCCGGTACAATCGGTTGGGTTGTATATTCCTGGCGGATCTGCCCCGCTGTTCTCCACGGTATTAATGCTGGCAACCCCAGCCCGTATCGCCGGTTGTGGTCGTGTGGTGCTCTGTTCGCCCCCGCCGATCGCCGATGAAATTCTCTATGCGGCGCAACTGTGCGGCGTAAAAGAGGTGTTTCAGGTCGGCGGTGCGCAAGCGATTGCTGCGCTAGCCTTCGGCACCGAAACTGTACCAAAAGTGGACAAGATCTTTGGCCCAGGCAACGCCTACGTCACCGAAGCGAAACGCCAGGTGAGCCAGCGTTTAGATGGCGCTGCTATTGATATGCCTGCTGGCCCATCAGAGGTTTTGGTGATTGCTGATGAAGGTGCCACACCGGCATTTGTCGCTTCTGATCTGCTATCACAAGCAGAGCACGGCCCGGATTCACAGGTTATCTTGCTGACCCCTTCGCTGAAACTGGCAGAAGGCGTGGCGCAGGCCGTGGAAGAACAGCTCGCGCAGTTACCACGCGCGGCCACCGCACGTCAGGCGCTGGCGAGTAGCCGTCTGATTGTGTTGCGCGATCTGGCGCAGTGTGTGGAAATCTCCAACCTTTACGGTCCTGAGCACCTGATTATTCAGACGCGCCAGCCACGTGATCTGGTTGATGCGATCACCAGCGCCGGTTCGGTGTTCCTCGGTGACTGGTCTCCGGAATCAGCGGGTGATTACGCCTCAGGCACCAATCACGTATTACCGACTTACGGTTATACCGCCACCTGTTCAAGTCTGGGATTAGCCGATTTCCAGAAGCGTATGACGGTGCAAGAGTTGACGCCACAAGGCTTCCTCAATCTGGCTGCCACCATTGAAACTTTAGCGGCCGCTGAGCAGCTGGAAGCCCACAAAAACGCCGTTACCCTGCGTGTTGCCGCGCTGAAGGAGCAAGCATGAGCATTGAAGATTTAGCCCGCGCCAATGTGCGCGCGTTGACGCCGTATCAATCGGCGCGTCGTTTGGGGGGTAACGGTGATGTGTGGCTGAATGCCAACGAATTCCCGCTGCCAGTGCCCTTTGAGCTGTCTCAGCAAACGCTGAACCGCTATCCGGAATGCCAGCCGAAGCTTGTGATTGAGCGCTATGCGGCTTTTGTCGGTTTATCGCCGGAGCAAGTGATTGTCAGTCGTGGTGCTGATGAAGGCATTGAGCTGTTAATGCGCGCCTTCTGTGAGCCGGGCAAAGATGCGATTCTGTTCTGCCCGCCGACATACGGCATGTACAGCGTGAGCGCGGAAACCATCGGCATCGAGTATCGCACCGTGGCAGCATTGGATGACTGGCAGCTGAATCTGCCCGCCATTGCCGAACAGTTAGACGGCGTGAAAGTGGTCTACATGTGCAGCCCGAACAATCCGACCGGCAACCTTATCAATCAAGACGATATCCGTAAACTGCTGGAGATGACCGCCGGTAAAGCACTGCTGGTCGCCGATGAAGCCTATATCGAGTTTTGCCCGGAGGCGACTCTCGCCGGTTGGTTGAAAGAATATCCACATCTGGTGATCCTGCGCACGCTATCAAAAGCCTTTGCGCTGGCTGGCCTGCGCTGTGGCTTTACGCTGGCCAACAAGCCCGTGATCGACCTGTTGATGAAAGTGATCGCGCCTTACCCGCTGGCGACCCCGGTTGCTGATGTCGCAGGACAGGCGCTGAGCGAAGAAGGCATTGCGCTGATGCGTAAGCATGTCGCCGAACTCAACGCCAATCGTGCATGGCTGTTTGAACAACTGCCACAGCTGAGCGTGGTGCAGCAGGTGTTCCCGAGCGAAACCAACTACATTCTGGCGCGCTTCACTGATTCGCCAAAAGTGTTTAAAACGCTATGGGATCAAGGCATTATTCTGCGCGACCAAAACAAAAACCCCGGCCTTGCGGGATGCCTGCGCATCTCCATCGGCACCCGTGAAGAGTGCGAGCGCCTGATCGCCGCGCTGCAAGCCTTATCAGTGGAGCAAGCATGAGTCAGAAGACCCTTTTTATCGACCGCGACGGTACCATCATCTCTGAGCCGCCAACGGATTTTCAGGTTGATCGCATGGATAAACTGGCGTTTGAAAAAAACGCCATCCCTGCGCTGCTGGCCCTGCAAAATGCCGGCTATCAGCTGGTGATGATCACCAATCAGGATGGTCTGGGCACCGACAGCTTCCCACAGGCTGATTTTGATGGCCCACACAATCTGATGATGCAGATTCTGACTTCGCAGGGCGTGAACTTCAGCGACATCTTGATCTGCCCGCATAAGCCGGAAGAAAACTGCGATTGCCGCAAGCCGAAAACCAAAATGGTGGAAGCCTGGCTGGCACAAGGCGCACTGGACACCGCAAACAGCTACGTGATTGGCGATCGCCTGACCGATATCCAGCTGGCTGAGAACATGGGCATTCAGGGCCTGCGTTACGGTGCAGAAGGTATTGACTGGGACGCGATCCAGGCACGCCTGACCAAACGTGACCGCCATGCGCTGGTGCAACGCAACACCAAAGAGACGCAGATCAAAGTGGAAGTGTGGCTGGACCGCGAAGGCGGCAGCAAAATCAATACCGGTGTCGGCTTCTTTGACCACATGCTGGATCAGATTGCCGTACACGGCGGCTTCCGCATGAACATCGACGTGAAAGGCGATCTCTATATTGACGATCACCACACCGTGGAAGATACCGGTCTGGCGCTGGGTGAAGCGCTGCTGAAAGCGCTGGGCGACAAGCGAGGCATCGGCCGTTTCGGCTTCGTGCTGCCGATGGATGAGTGCCTGGCGCGCTGTGCACTGGATATCTCTGGCCGTCCGCACATCGAGTTTAAAGCCGAGTTTAGCTATCAGCGTGTCGGCGATCTCAGTACCGAGATGGTTGAGCACTTCTTCAGCTCCCTCTCCTACGCCATGATGAGCACCCTGCACCTGAAAACCAAAGGCAAGAACGACCATCATCGTGTGGAAAGCCTGTTTAAAGCCTTTGGCCGCACACTGCGCCAGGCAATTCGCGTGGATGGCAACACCCTGCCGAGTTCGAAAGGAGTGCTGTGATGAACGTGGTGATTCTCGATACCGGGTGCGCCAACCTGTCATCGGTAAAGTGGGCGATTGAGCGCCTCGGCTACACGCCAGAGGTGAGCCGCGATCCGGATGTGGTGCTGCGTGCCGACAAGCTATTGTTGCCGGGCGTGGGCACCGCGCAAGCGGCCATGAACCAGTTGCAGGAGCGTGACCTGATCGATCTGATCAAAGCCTGTACCCAACCGGTACTCGGCATTTGTCTTGGTATGCAGTTGCTGGGTCGCGGGAGCGATGAGAATGGCGGCGTGACCACGCTGGGTCTGGTGGATGAACCGGTCTCGCTGATGGATACCCAGGGTTTGCCCTTGCCACATATGGGCTGGAACCAGATCACTTCGCAAGCTGGCAACCACCTGTTCCGTAATATCCCGGACGGCAGCTACTTCTATTTTGTGCACAGCTACGCCATGCCAGTGAATGCCGCCACCATCGCCCAGTGCGATTACGGCCATCCGTTCACCGCTGCGTTGCAGAAAGATAATTTCTTCGGCGTGCAATTCCACCCGGAGCGTTCTGGCAAAGCAGGCGCGCAGTTGCTGAAAAACTTCCTGGAGATGTGATGATTATCCCCGCATTAGATTTAATCGACGGCAAAGTGGTGCGTCTGCATCAGGGCGACTACGGTCAGCAACGCGACTACGGTAGCGATCCGCTGCCACGCCTGCAGGATTACGAACGTCAGGGCGCGGAAGTGCTGCACCTGGTGGATCTCACTGGCGCCAAAGATCCGGCTAAACGCCAAATCCCTCTGCTCACTACCCTGCTGCGTGGCGTGAATGTACCGGTGCAGGTCGGTGGCGGTATTCGCAATCGTGAAGACGTTGCAGCCTTGCTGGCGGCCGGCGCGACTCGGGTGGTGGTGGGCTCCACGGCAGTGAAACAGCCAGAGGAAGTGAAAAGCTGGTTCAACAAGTTCGGCGCGGATGCCATTGTACTGGCGCTGGATGTGCGCATTGACGCCAACAATCGCAAAGAAGTGGCGATCAGCGGCTGGCAGGAAGCGGCGGGCGTGACGCTGGAAGAAGTGATTGGCTGGTATCAGCCGGTTGGCCTGAAGCACGTGCTGTGCACCGATATCTCCCGCGATGGCACCTTAAGCGGTTCTAACGTGGCGCTTTATAAAGAAGTGTCGGATGCCTTCCCGAATATCGCGTTCCAGAGTTCCGGCGGAATCGGCTCGCTGGATGACATCGCGGCCTTACGTGGCAGCGGCGCGCAGGGCGTGATCGTCGGTCGCGCATTGCTGGAAGATAAATTCACCGTAGCGGAGGCGATTGCATGCTGGCAAAACGGATAATTCCTTGTCTCGATGTGCGTGATGGGCAAGTGGTAAAAGGCGTGCAGTTCCGCAACCACGAAATTATTGGCGACATCGTGCCACTGGCGCAACGTTACGCGCAGGAAGGCGCAGACGAGCTGGTGTTCTACGATATCACCGCCTCATCGGATGGCCGCGTGGTCGATAAAAGCTGGGTGTCCCGCGTGGCGGAAGTGATTGATATTCCCTTCTGCGTGGCGGGCGGTATCAAGAGCGAAGAAGATGCCGCACGCATTCTGCAGTTCGGTGCGGATAAGATCTCCATCAACTCTCCGGCGCTGGCTGACCCGACATTGATCACGCGTCTGGCGGATCGCTTTGGTGTGCAGTGTATCGTGGTGGGTATTGATACCTGGTTCGATGAAGCCACCGGCAAGTATCACGTCAATCAATATACCGGCGATGAATCACGTACCCGTGTCACCACCTGGGAAACCCTGGATTGGGTACAGGAAGTGCAGAAGCTAGGCGCGGGCGAAATCGTGCTGAACATGATGAACCAGGATGGCGTACGTAATGGCTACGATCTGGTGCAGCTGAAGAAAGTGCGTGAGGTATGTAAAGTGCCCCTCATCGCTTCTGGCGGCGCGGGCACCATGCCACACTTCCTCGAAGCCTTTGAACAGGCAAACGTTGATGGCGCACTGGCTGCTTCAGTGTTTCACAAACAAATTATCAATATCGGCGAGTTGAAAAACTTCCTGATCGACAACGGTGTGGAGATTCGCGCGTGTTAACTGCAGAACAACTGGCCAAATTGGATTGGGCCAAAACCGCGGGCATGATGCCCGTCATCGTCCAGCACAACGTTTCTGGCGAAGTGCTGATGCACGGTTATATGAATGAGGAAGCGCTGCAAAAGACGCTGGCGGAAGGCAACGTTACCTTCTTCTCTCGCACCAAGAACCGTCTGTGGACCAAAGGGGAAACCTCCGGTCATTTCCTGCAGGTGGCGAGCATCACGCCGGATTGTGATAACGATACGCTGCTGGTGCTGGCAAACCCGATTGGGCCAACCTGCCACCTCGGCACCTCAAGCTGCTTCTCACCGGCGGCGCCAGATTGGGCGTTCCTCTATCAGCTGGAGCAGTTGCTGGCATCGCGTAAGAGCGCCGATCCGGAGAGTTCTTACACCGCGAAACTCTATGCCAGCGGCACCAAGCGTATCGCGCAGAAAGTCGGTGAAGAAGGCGTGGAAACCGCGCTGGCTGCTACGGTGAACGATCGTCACGAACTGACCAACGAAGCCTCTGACTTGCTGTATCACCTGATGGTGTTGCTGCAGGATCAGGAGCTGGATTTGAGCACGATTATTAATAATCTGCGGGCGCGTCATAAGTAACGAGATTCCCAGCTAATGCTCAGGCGCACTTCGGTGCGCTTTGTTGTTTCTACGCCAGAAAGCTTCACCCACTCATAATGGTAACGTGATGAAAATAATCTGCTAATTGCCATGGCGGACAGTGATCGGTACTCTGCGTTATTCCACATCACGAAAAAAGAAGACCGAAATTATGGCAAGTTCTTGTTTTACTGCCCGCCTGCGTCAGACGCTGGCGCTGGCTGTGCTGGCAGGTTGCGCATTTGGCGCACAGGCAAAGATTGAACAAGTACGCTTCGCTGTTGATCCCACCTACCCTCCTTTCGAATCCAAAACCCCGCAGGGCAAGCTGGTGGGTTTTGATATCGACCTGGGCAACGCGCTGTGCGAGCAGATGCAAGCCAGGTGCGTGTGGGTTGAGAGCCAGTTCGACGGCATGATTCCAGCGCTGAAAGCCCGCAAGTTTGATGCCATCCTGTCGGATATGGGTATCACGGAAGAGCGTCTGAAACAGATCGACTTCACCGTTCCGCTCTATGATACGCACACCCAATTGATTGCACGGAAAGGCTCCGGCCTGCTGCCAACGGCCGAATCTCTGAAAGGCAAGACAGTTGGCGTTGAGCAGGGAACCGTGCAGGAGCGCTATGCACTGGCAAAATGGCAGCCACACGGCGTGAACGTGGTGCCTTATGGCGATCAGGCACAGGTTGAAAGTGATTTGATCTCTGGTCGTCTGGATGTGGTGTTTACCGATGCAGCTCAGGCAGCTAACGGCTTCCTGAAACATCCGCAAGGCAAAGATTTCGAGCTGGCTGGCCCGATTGTGGAAGACCCGATTATCGGTCCAGGTACAGCGATTGGACTGCGTAAAGGCGATGAAGAGCTGAAAACAGCCCTTGATAACGCCTTTGCTGAAATCAAGAAAAACGGCACTTTTGACAAGATCCAGAAGAAGTACTTCGCCACCGATATCTCGATCCAGCATTAATCAATGCAGGGGCGGTCTTCAGGCCGCCCTGTTCGCGCTGCTAACATGAGCAAGCGCAAATTTAGCGGCTTCATACCCGCTCATTTTCACAGCAGCACTATAATTCCAGTCAATAAAATTAATCAGGCACGCCGTTCAGCGTGCCGTAGATACAGGACATCGACCGCGCCATGCAACAACAACATCATCCCTTGTTAAGTGCTTCCCTCGGTACACAGCGCGAAATCGTCAGCTTTCATTTCGGTACCGATTCGCAGCAGCGAGTTTACATTCAGGCGGCACTGCACGGTGATGAATTGCCGGGAATGGCAGTGGCGTGGTTCCTGAAACAAAAACTGCTGGCGCTGGAATCAGCCGGTCAGCTTAAGTCCAAAATCACCCTAGTGCCGGTGGCAAATCCGCTGGCGATGGGGCAACACTGGCACGGCAGCCATTTGGGTCGATTCCATACGCTTTCAGGTCAGGATTTCAATCGCCGTTTCCCGTCGTTAGGCGATACCCTGGCTGAAGAGTTGGCCGGTTCGTTGACGCAGAGTGAATATGAGAACAAACGGTTGATCCGTGATGGCATTGATCGCCACTATCGCGACCGCGTTGCTCGTACCGAACTGGATGCGCAGCGCTTCACGCTAATGCGTATGGCCAGCCAGGCAGATTTGATGATTGATCTGCACTGCGACTGGGACGCATTGCCGCATCTCTACACGACCCCGCATGCGTGGCAGGATATCGAGCCTTTAGCGCGTTGGTTAGGTAGCGAAGTACAGCTTCTGGCCCAAATCTCTGGTGGCGAGCCGTTTGATGAAGCCTGCTGCGAGCCGTGGTTAAAGTTGGCCGAGCGGTTTGGTGGTGAGTATCCGATGCCACGGGGTTTGTTGCCAGTGACGCTGGAGTTACGTGGGGTTGCTGATGTGTCGCCTGGACAGGCTGAGAAGGATGCGGATGCGATAATTAATGCGCTGATTGAAGGCGGCTATATAGCGGGTGACGTGGGTGAGTCACCTGCTCTGATCAATCCTGCGACACCGCTGGCAGGTTGTGAGTATATCCATGCGCCGCATTCAGGGCTGTTGTTGAATCGCCGTGAGTTGGGCGAATGGATCAAGCCGGGTGAAGTGGTAGCGGAGATTGTGGATCCGATTACCGACCAGGTGACGCCGCTGGTGGCGGAGTTTGGTGGGGTGCTGTACGCGAGGAACCTGATGAAGTTTGCTACGGCGGGAATGCTGGTGGTGAGACTTGCGGGGGAGAATGCGGGGCGTGAGGGGGAGTTGTTGGTAGTATAGCGAATGTAAATGCCGTCACTGACGTGAGCAACCATCAACAAATTCCATTGAAAAATGGTATATGTTAATCTCGGCGGCGATGCACCTCCTTGAAAAGGAAGTATTTACCATTTATTAAGCAGTTGTCTATATGAGCACTGATATGTAACAAAAAAACATAATGAATTTGATAAAGATAAGTTAACGTCCTTAAAAATCATTTTGAATAGCTTAATTATCACTCAATAAAGCTGGTTACAGGTGAAATCAACTTTTTAATTGTATATTGAAAAGAATTTCCTTGTTAAAATTCGAAATACTCTAATGCAGGAGTTATTTAGTGGTCATAAAAAAAGTTAGCACTGTCATAGTTTTGGCAGTCTTTATAATAATAGGTTGCTTAATTTCGCATTATAAAGCTCCCTATGCTTTCGGTTCAGGCGATCATACCCTATTTCATGCTTTTGGGCACTGGATAGCAAATGGTGAGGTCTTCACAAGAGACTTCATCCATTTCCGTACCCCAGGCCCCTATTACTACTATGGGATTATGCAGTATATTTTTGGGCAGACGTTCCTTGTCACAAGCACATCATTGCTCATGGAATCCCATGTTTTTCAAATGATCGCGAGTTTTATATTAACTTTGATTTTCTCAAGAAGTATTTTAGGTAAAGCATCATTATCGATGGCGATAGCCGTAGGTATATTTTTCTTAATAGCCCCGCCAATTTATCAGTTAAGAACTGCTCTCCCTGCTGCTGCACTGGCCATGTATATCTTATCGATGAGTACTGAGCAGCCGTTCAAAAAAAATATTCATACATTTTTGAGTGGCTTGCTGCTTGGCCTATCATTTTGGTTTGGACAAGAACTATTCATATTTCTTTCAATCAGTATTTTTGTAGCTGAATTTTCAGCAGGAAATCACTTAGCGCTTAAAGATAAGTTTTCAAGAATTATATTGCTAGGTGCATCATCATTACTGGTGATCATTGCCGGGATAGCCTATTTCTATATTAAAGGTGTAAACATAAAGGAATTCCTTTATAACACACTTTACTACGCCTTTTTAATCCAGCCAAAAGGAATGGATGTCCCGTTCCCAGATCTGGACCTATCTTCCTTAATATATTATATTTGGATCGCGTACTTTGTAGTTGCAATGCTAATATTTAGCATATCCAAAAAATTGTTCACACCGACTGGTGTTGCATTTACAGCCTATGCTTCACTTCGTTTGATTTCTATGTTTGGTAGGGCAGATGTATTACATTTACTGTTTGCCATATCTGAACTCGTCATAATGGGTATTATTGCATTAAGACTTTTACCAAGCTGCATTAAAAACATTAGCAAAAGGGATATTTTAAACACTATTGTTTTATTCATTGTAAGTGTTATTGTTTTGCACTTTGCAATTAATGGTAGATCGAGTATTTTACTAGTCATGCCTTTCGTGTTGTTGGCCATGAGTCATATAAGCAAGGATGGGAATGTAAACAACAATTTTAAAGTGACGCTTAATCCATTTTTTTCAGCAGCAGGACTATGTATAGCGATAGTCTCTTTATATCCTCTATCTACAAATGCAATAAAGTTCACATATAATGTATTTTTTATAGAACCTCATAATACATTTTTAGGTGTTCAACTTCCTGAAGCAACAAGAAAAGAATTTGTAGAAATCAGAAAAATCATTGAAGATGAAAAACCAAAAAATATATTTAGCTATCCTATACGTGCAGAATACTATGCACTAACTAACAATCATGCGACACGCTTTATTGAATTCGCGATGCAAACGACCCCCGATGATATAAACGGTGCAGTCAATGATTTAGAGAAAAGCAAACCTGATCTAGTTATTCAAGATTTAGACCAAACCATCAACCTTTCACCTATTCTTTCAAAACTATCCAATTATATAAGCATGCATTATACGCCAATTAAGATAATTCAAGGCGTCAACAACTTAGAAGTCTACAAAATTAAGAAAGTACCTGATGGTAGAATCAGACTTTTCGATAACGTTTACATCTACAATCCTGATCATACGCATACAACTGCTGGGCTAAGAACCCAACAAGATGGTGCTACAGTACCTGTTATAGCAACAAACAAAGGTGATAGCAGGTTTGTGATTTCTGGTGACGCACGTACCGTCTACCTACAAATATATCCTGAGCCAAATTGCGCTGAAACAGGAAAAGTCACTATTACTAAAGGAACGAATTCCTACACTAAGAATATATCTCTAGCAGATGGAAGAGTCAGAATTGATTTGGCAGATGGGAATGATCAAACTGAAATTCTTCTATCAAGTGGTGAGGAAGGAAAATCGATTTTATGGCTAAATCCTGAAGTTGAGTTAGAAGATAAGTAAATTGCAGACAAAAAAAAAGCCTTCCCAAAGGAAGGCTTTTTTACTAAAAATATAACTTAATTATCCAGCCACTCAGTATGGAATACGCCATCTTTATCAATGCGCTTATAAGTATGCGCACCGAAGTAGTCACGCTGAGCCTGAATCAGGTTAGCTGGCAGAACTTCTGAGCGATAGCTATCGTAGTAAGCTATGGCTGCCGAGAAGGTCGGAGTCGGGATGCCATTCTGAATCGCGTATGATACAACATCACGCAGCGCCTGCTGATACTCATCAGCAATGTTCTTGAAGTAAGGATCCAACAGCAGGTTAGCGATATTCGCATTGCTCGCATAAGCATCAGTGATTTTCTGCAAGAACTGAGCACGAATGATGCAGCCAGCACGGAAGATCTTAGCGATCTCACCGTAGTGTAGATCCCAATTATTCTCTTCTGAGGCTGCACGCAGCTGAGAGAAGCCTTGAGCATAAGAAACGATTTTGCCCAGATACAGTGCACGACGCACTTTCTCAACAAACTCCGCTTTGTCACCGGTGAAAGCTTTAGCCTGAGGACCGCTCAAAACTTTAGAAGCTGCAATACGCTGCGATTTCAAAGAGGACAGGTAACGAGCGAATACTGATTCGGTGATCAATGACAGTGGCTCGCCAAGATCCAGAGAGCTCTGACTAGTCCACTTACCGGTACCTTTGTTAGCTGCTTCATCCAAAATCACATCAACAAGATATTTACCGTCTTCATCTTTCTTAGTGAAGATATCTTTGGTGATGTCGATCAAGTAGCTGCTCAGCTCACCGTTGTTCCAGTCGGTGAAAGTCTTGGCCAACTCTTCGTTGTTCAGACCCAGTGCACCTTTCAATAACGCATAGGCTTCTGCAATCAGCTGCATGTCACCGTATTCGATACCGTTATGCACCATCTTCACATAATGGCCAGCACCATTTGGTCCAATGTAAGCAACACAAGCCTCGCCATCTTCTGCACGTGCAGCAATTTTATCCAGAATCGGCGCAACCAACTCATACGCTTCTTTCTGACCACCAGGCATGATGGAAGGACCTTTCAACGCACCTTCTTCACCACCGGAAACACCGGTACCAATGAAGTTGAAGCCTTGGTCGGACAATTCTTTATTACGACGAATGGTGTCTTTATAGAAAGTGTTACCGCCATCGATCAGGATATCACCTTTATCGAGGTGTGGAGTCAGGGAAGCGATAGTTTTATCCGTCGCTTCACCAGCCTGTACCATAAGAAGGATGCGGCGTGGCTTTTCAAGCGACTCAACGAACTCTTCAACGGTGTAGAAGGGGGCAAGTTTCTTGCCCTGATTCTCTGCGATGACTTCATCAGTCTTTTCTCGAGAACGGTTGAAAATAGATACAGTGTAGCCGCGGCTCTCAATGTTAAGAGCCAAGTTGCGACCCATCACAGCCATACCTACAACACCGATTTGTTGCTTGGACATTACATACTCCTGTCTTGGTGATTACCCCAACCCTGTATACAGATCAGTGGCGACTGAAATTATGATACCGCAATGAGCTAAAAATTTAACAGCTAAAAAATTCTCCGATGAGCACAAAAAGTAAAAGCACTAATCTTTGCTCAACTTATCTGCAATTAAACTTGCAAGCCCTTCACGTATATCGATATTTGGTTTCCATTCTAGAAAACTATTTGCCTTACGGATATCAAGGATATTGCACTGAACATCCACTTTTCTGGGTGGTTGATAAATTACTTCAGAATTAGTCTCAGTTAGTTCAAACATCAGGGAAAGAAGGTCTTTTAACGATAAGCCTTTGCCACTGCCGATATTGAAGATGTCAGCCTTGCTGTCAGCGGCTAGAGCGTGTGCAAACGCACTAGCAACATCTTGGACATGAACAAAATCTCGAATAACAGAACCGTCGCCCCAGATTTCGATTTTTTCATGTGCCAAAATTTTCTTAAGGAAAATCCCAACAACTCCTTGGGGCTTATTGACATTTTGCCCTGGCCCATAAGGGTTGCTAAGCCTTAAACTTACAGAAGGAATATCATGCAAGTCATAATACAACTTCAGATAGTGTTCAACGGTGACTTTAAGAATACCGTATGAACATTTTGGAACTAAAGATGCATCTTCTGGAATATGATCATCATGATCTCCATAGACTGTGCCGCCAGAAGAAGAAAATATGACTTTTGTTTTATGACCAGAATCTTTTATTGCCTCTAATAATTTAATCACTGGCAATAAATTTTCTATTACATCAAGCTCTACATTTAGATTTGACGGCTGAGGTAATAGAGTTGAGACTAAATATACTACCGCATCAACACCTTCAAGAATTCGAGAGAAATCATCATTCGTAACATCAAAGGAGTGATAGATTGTGAAATGTGAGTGCGTTGAATTTGCACTTCGATCTGCTGCATGTATACCATATCCCAACTTCATGAAATGATCACATACATTTTTCCCAATAAATCCATTAGAACCAATTACTAGAACATTGCTCAACTGGAGATCGCCTCTAGGTAAGAGGCTAGTTTTTTACCCTCATCATTCCAATTTGTGCTGTTCGCAAAATCAATTCCCTTGCTTCTCAGTTCATTTAACTTGCCATCATCTCTCAACAATTGAATTATATTCTCTGCGATTATAACCGGATTGGGTGAACTTAGTTTTGCGTTGTTATCATTGAGGAGCCATTCAACATTTTCACCCTCGTTTGAAACCACAACACAACCACAAGCCATTATTTCCAAGGGCAATAAAGACAAGTTTGTGAAAGATAATACTAATGCGATATCACATTGGCTATAGATATCGGGAAGTTCTTCTAAGGAAAGCAATCCGGCATTTTCGAATTCGTGCTCGAACTTAAAATCATTCATATCCCAACCTGCGAAAATGAACTCAACACCAGGATATTCTTTCGCCACTAAATCTAATGCAATTAAAGCCGTTTCAAGCCCACGACGGATTGTAGGTGGCCTAAAATAACAAAATATCTTCTTTTTATTATTAGTTACTTGTAAATTTCGAGGGTAATATAAATCTCTATCATAAGAGAAGCTAACGCTATGTGTTGTCATGCCATATTCATTTTTAAGTTTATTAGCGAGCCAATCTCCAGCACAGACCCCAGTAAATCCAAACTTATATGTTTCCTCAGCAAAAGCATATTCACTACCACCGGCATAAAATGATGGCTCAAAATCCTGAACAAAATATAATTTATGATATGTCTTTGAGAAAGCACGAAGAAAATATGCTGTCGTCCAACCAGTTGCAAAAGAAAACTCTGCTTCCGGTAAATCTTCAATTCCGAAATATATATCTGCTTTCAGTTCAAAAAAATGTTCATTTATTAGATCTTTAGCTTTTGATTCACTCGAATGACGATGTTCACCCACTAAACAAATGTTATTTTTATACCCCAAATTTTCAAGCATAGAAATGAAGCGAAAAATATTAAGATGCCCTCCTGAACCAATGCCAAAGTCTGGAATAAGCCAGTTAACAACATTCTTTCTATCCATTGGGATGATTTCTTGTAAAACACCCGCATCCTTGAAAGTCAAAAAATCATAAAAACCAATAACATCACGCTTGTTAAAAATGGAAATTTTAGAGACTAGAGTAGTAGCGTTTCCATTCGCATCCTTTTGCTTTAATTTTCGCAAAGTCCGGCTAAGTACTCCTTTAGCCCCTTCGGTTTTATAAATACGTAAAATCATTGAAAACACTGACAATAAATTCATTTTTTCTTCCTTTTAATTGCATTATCCAGTGAAATCAATCTATATACGGTATGATTAGAATAAAAGTTTCCACCCAGGTAAAAACCTAACTGCTTGAGAAAATGCCATGCGGTAATGTTAAAGAAGCCAACTTTATTTGTCTTATGAGCAGTCGTTTTTTGATACGCCAAATCCCGTTTTGAACAAGCGAGAGTTTGGTATGCAATATTTAAGACACTCGGACAAAGATTATAGCCAAATAGCTTTTTCAAAGCCCTGGACTCATCGTATGAACGTTGTAATGTTTGCTTAAGGCTGTAATTGTGTGAGTGATATACTATTGCATCGTCAGCATAGGCTTTCTTATATCCTAGCTCGATAATTTTTTTTGCCCATAACTGATCTTCGGCAAAATCAACTTCAGGGTAAGGACATATCTGCCAGACGCTTCTTCTCAACGCTGCATTATTGTCTGAAAAGTAGTGCAGCCATTGTTGATAGCCTATATCTTTGGCGTATCTATCTTTATCATCTAAATGAACGACTCTCGGTCCATCGGCGAAATTATCAAAATGCAGTTTAAGATCTCGCTTAGTGAAAATTGACGCATCTCCGTATGCATAATGACGACCAAATACTGCTGCGATACTCTCATCTTCATGGAAGGGAGAAATGATATTTTGCAACCAATTGCCATCAACAGGCTCGGCATCATGCGTAATCATTACAATATATTGGCCAGAAGAATTCTGGATGGCAAAATTTCGTGTTTTGCCATGGCCAAAATCTGAAGGTTCAATTTCGATAAGTTTAATTTTATCCGATTTTTTACTATTAATATAATCAATAGTCCCATCAGAAGAACCAGAATCAACTACAATAACTTCATACGGATAAATAGTGTTTTGGCTAAGCACTGAATTAAGAACTGACTGGAACACCTTTCCAGGATTTTTCGTCAGAATGCACACTGATACGAGATTATTAACTTGTTCCACTTAGAATCCTCAAATACCAAAACTATTTTTTAATATTAAACTTTTTAGCTAATGACTTAATAAAGTAATAACTCTTTAACAATTTGGATTTTTTCGCGTATATTAGTTGCTGCATTGCTTCAACGTGTTCTTTTCTTTCAATTTCGAGTGCTGACGCTATTTTTAGCAACTCATCTTCAACACTAAATCTTTTGGCACTTTCAGCTTCCCATGCATATTTGTATTCACATAACTGCAGCTCTGCTTTCTCGCGCCTCTGACTTTCCTTTTGATATGCTAAAGATAATTCATGCTGTCTTCGTGAGTCTCTTAGAAAAACATCCACTATCCTGGAAAATATTTTCTTTTCTGTCGCAGTTGTGGTATGACTTAAGCTGATAACACTTCTTGATAGGGCATCTAACACACCAGAAAGGTTCTTATCTAAGGAGAACTTATCTTTTGCAAATTGAAAATTCTGTTCCAACTCAGCAACTGAAGGAATGAGTTCATCTTCAATTTTTTTACTTAATTCTTCGGCAGTATACGTTGAAGGACTGCACCGACCGGAAAAATTTTTGTCCGCTGCTGTAATTATGTTTTCTTCGGTAATCCATCCAGGACCACCGAAATGATCATAGCAGAATACTGGGACTTTCAAGGCGAGACAATATTGAACCGTTTTACCGATGGATATACATAGTTTATAATTCGACAAAACCTGAGGAGTAATTCTATCTTCAATATATCCTGTACCATAAATATCAACTATAGTGCCCTGACTCTCAAGAATATCTTTTAACTCTAGTAATTCTGAAGGAATATGATTTGAGACTATTAAAACCTTTCCCGAGTTAGCACTTCTTTGATTTACCCAAAAATCTCTGGGTATAGAATTTGGCAAAACAATTGCCTTACTTGAATAATCAGGGTAATTCTCATTAAAATAAGATAAGTTTTCTTCTGAGTTAGTTGTAATAATATTTAAAGGACAAATCTCAATTGGAGGTGTTTCTAAGGGTTCAAAATGTGATAAAGATGAAAAAACAGTATATTGAGTAGAATAGTTCCACTTAGAAAACAACGCATAAAATGTCGGCTGATGAAATATCCATATAACATCCCAGCTTGTATAAATTAATGCGCTATCATCAAAAGTCGCTAATTTTATACCGTGCTTGATACATTCATCTTTGTACCTTTCCGATTCAAAGAAACATGCGATCGAAACAACATTTCCCTGTAAAGAGAGCTCAATTGCATACTCAAGGACTGTTATTTCCGATCCGGCAAGGTCTTGAAACCGTGAAGTGGCAATTAATATTTGCATAGAATTTAAAAAGTAGTAGTTGAATTACTAAAAAGGTCATTTCCCCATAAGTATAGCGGTCGACCAAAATCTGAAATAGTATGCAACGCCTTCCCTTTACGAGAACTCCACTTCACTCCGTAAGGATCCCAGGGAAAGTTATTAACGTAATAGTTGCATGTCTCTTCCCAATGTTCATAAGAAAGCGATTTTCCGTAATGTTGACAAAAGAATTTCACTTCGACATTATCAACGCAAGAAGGCTCTCTTGCATCGAGTCCTAAATATTGTATTGATGGCTTGTTTTTCCATAACATCAATATGTTTCGGCATTCCGGGCCAAAATATTGACGAAAATTCATCAGTTCCTGATTTTTTACGTATGGTTTATCATCATTTTGG
Organism: Pantoea sp. Taur; assembly: GCF_009830025.1. Lineage (NCBI taxonomy): Bacteria > Pseudomonadati > Pseudomonadota > Gammaproteobacteria > Enterobacterales > Erwiniaceae > Pantoea > Pantoea sp. Taur. The sequence goes on along the minus strand of NZ_SZZZ01000005.1, from coordinate 88,689 downwards.
GTCATGTATGCATCATACAGTTGAAAACGAATTCCATCTGGTTGTGAATCATAATCATCACCAGACACGAATTCTCTTATCTCTCCGACATATCTCTCATCAGCATCACAGCACATGCACCATTTAAAACTGAGATATTTATTTGCAAGTTGGAGCAGTAAACCTCTATGTCGGGTCTCAGAAAGCAGTCTGTTATCAACTCCCTGACGCCATTTATTATTCTCAACAATCAAGAATACTTTATGATTATTCTTTAAAATCTCCCGAGTACTATCATCGCTACAATCATCATAAACACAAATATAATCAGCAAATCTAGATATGTGGTCTAAAGTATTCTGAAGCAATAGTTCTTCATTGCGAATACGCATCACAACGACTAAATCATGCTTTTTAGTTATATTGTAATCACCTTTCCGAATCCATAACGATTCATATTGATCTAATTGCCAGTTCATATACCTTTCCATTCATGTTCGCAGCGGAGTATGCCATCTACTTTTGCAAGCCCAGATGAATTCCTTTCCATTTCAATTCTGAATGATGTGACATACTCAACTTTATCATAGGCAAACATCCCCAACTCATCAGATACTGAAGCAGTAATGTGGTATTCTCCAGGCCCAAAATGGTTGTCAGGAATGACTAAATCAATTAAAGAAGAAGGTTTGGAAATAATAATTTCATCTCTAAGGGTGTTTAATATAGAAACAATAGTTCCCTTGGAATCATAAATTATAATCCCAATACCATACTTCAAGTCCGGTTCGGAGAAATCCAACTCAAAGTTGATTGTTATTTCATCGCCCATTCTGTAACTCATTTTAGAACAAGTTACTGAATTCAATGTCAACTTTTTATCATTGATTGGGCTGTTGTTTGTCTCATTTATTCCACGAGATGGAACAGTCTTGCTCTTACCTTCAGTCTCACTTTGATAGGCATCACAAACGTCTAAACGTTCGCCCATCATTTTAATCACACCTTTTTCCAACCAAATTGCCGTTTCACAGAAATTACGTACGGCTGAGAGTGAATGAGATACAAAAAGAATTGAAGTCCCTTTGTCTCTAATCTCTTTCATTTTAGTGAACGACTTTTCCTGAAAAGCCATATCACCAACACTTAGAGCTTCATCCACGATTAAAATATCAGGTTCGACTTGAATAGCCACCGAGAATGCCAATCGAGCGATCATACCACTTGAATAGGTTTTAACTGGCTGGTCTATAAATTCACCAATACCTGAAAACTCTACGATTTCACTATATTTTTGATCAATTTCATTTTTAGTGAGACCTAATACTGCGGCATTTAAATATACATTTTCTCTTCCTGAAAAATCCATGTTGAAGCCGGATCCCAGTTCAAGAAGCGCCGCAATCCTACCCTTAACTTTAATCCTCCCTCCTGATGGATTTAAAGTTCCACAAATCATTTGCAAAATAGTTGATTTACCAGCGCCGTTATTCCCTATAATTCCAACAGTCTCACCTTTATTGATCTTAAAAGAAACGTCTTTAACAGACCAAAATTCACGGTAATATTGGTTCGAACCACTGCCAAAAACTTTCTTTAATGGCGGCAAGATAAATTGTTTGAGTCGCGCGCTTGGGGAATTATAAATGTGATAACACTTACTCACATTCTCAACATTTATGACTGTTTCTTTATAAGACATCAGCGAATCCTTTACGTGTTTTCTGGAACCAGTAATAACCAGCCCAGCACACACATAGTGAGCACAGCAAATAAATTACCAGTCCTTTGAAGTCAGGCATAACACCCCAAATAAGAACATTCCTTACTTGCTCAATAATAAATGTTAAAGGATTTAAAAGTAGCCAAGGTCTTAATAAAGCAGGGACTGCAGAAGCAGGGTAGAAGATGGGAGATAAAAATGTCAGTATTGTTGTTAAAATTGTAATACTTTGACCGATGTCGCGGATATATACACCTAGCGATGCCAGCAGCCATGATAGTCCACTCGCCAACACTATAAGAGGTATAAGGACAATTGGCAGTAAAAAGGCTGTCGTCGGGATAGAATGCTTAATTATCAATATCGCAACTAATAGCACAAAAATACTAATGAGCGTATTAAAAATACACACGCAGATATTTATAACCGCCATTATTTCAAGGGGAAAAACCACCTTCTTTACATAGTTAACATTACTTGTGATAAGTGAAGGTGACTTATTTAATACTTCAGCAAGAAATGCATGAGTTAATAAACCTGCAAATAGGACGATTGCAAATTCATATTTTGACTCGTTGCCTCCCACGCTCCACTTAGCTTTAAAGACCACAGAAAAAAGAAATGTATAAATAGTTAGCATTACCATTGGCGTAATAACTGACCAAAGTAAACCTAAAGATGAACCTTTATATTTACTTAATATTTCTCTTTTTGCCATTTGATGTATGAGATGGCGTTGTTTATACATTGCATGTATCATGCTTTTAAAGGCGACCGGGTGCGCTGCATCCGATGCATGTTCTTTAATCTCGTGCATTATATTCTCTTCACCAACATATTCTTTTTTTAGAGTGAAATCATATTTTATTCAGTAAAATTGCCAATATTAGAGCAATCGAACCAACTAAAGTCTGTCTATACAATCTTAATTTAAGCAATATATAGGATCTTTTAAAGAAACCACTATCACGACCAACAATAAATCGATTCAAAATATCTTTATTATCACCTGAGATGAATTTATCCATATGTGATAGCGCGTTGATATTTTTTTGGTTCCAGCCCTTAAGCTTACCTTTTAATAGTCCTTTTAAACGCAAGCATCTTGCCATCCAACCAGTGTTCGAACCGACAAGATTTTTTGTATGTTGTCGGTAGCGAATTTTGGATTCTGGATCATATATAACAACACCATTTGCCGCGCAGATTAATATGTATACCCACCAATCATGTGAGACAATATCACATTCTTCCGGGGTACATTTGACTATATTGAATGCCTGACGATTCAAGACCATTGTATTGCCACCAGCAATACTTTGAACTAGGGCATTCCTGAGGTTAGGTTTCTTACAAAATAATGGGGACTCACCAATAATGTTATTATTTTCATCTACTAACGTTGTTCTACTACAATACACCTGAGGTTTAGTCGAGGCGCCATCTCTTTTCAAGACTTTTACAGCAGTTGATAACTTATCCTTTAACCAAATGTCATCTTGATCGCAAAAAGCATAATACCCAAAATCTCCAGGTATGTTTTTCATGACATTCATAAAGTTTGCAGCAAAACCCTTCTTAGGCCCTTGAACTATAATTAGCTTTTCTTGGCCTAACGCACGCTGATATTCATTCAAAATTTCGAGCGTTGTATCATTTGAACCATCATCAGATACAAATAAAAACCAATCATCATATTCTTGCGAAATAATGGAATCAATTTGTTCCCTAAGATATTCATCTCCATTATATGTGCAGAGCATTATGGCTAATTTATTTTCATTATTCATATTAAGGATATAGCTCTGCATTATTCAAAGTTAGTCCTTTCATATCTTTCGCCGACAATATACTTTCATTAGCCTTTGGCCAGGCAATATTTATTTTCAAATCATTCCATGCTAAGCATCGCTCACTTTCAGGCGAGTAGTAATTTGTTGTCTTGTATACAAATTGTGCTCGCGCTGACAACGTCATGAACCCATGCGCAAATCCTTCAGGAATCCAAAGTTGTTTTTTATTTTCAGCGCTTAATACTACCCCTACCCACTTTCCAAAGGTTTCCGATGATTTTCGAATATCAACTGCCACATCAAAAACTTCACCTTCTACACAGCGTACAAGTTTGCCCTGTCCATGTGGAGCAAGCTGGTAATGTAAACCTCTAACAACACCATACTGAGAGCTTGAATGATTGTCTTGTACGAAATCGATAGATTGGCCTACCGCATCATCAAATATTTTTTTATTGAAGCTCTCATAAAAATAGCCTCTTTCATCACCAAATACTTTAGGCTCAATAATTTTGACGTCAGGAATTTCAGTATCAATAATCTTCATTATAATTTTCCGTTGTATAACGCCATCAAGTATTTGCCATAATCATTTTTGAGCAGCGGCTGTGCGAGTTCTTTCAACTTTTCTGCATCAATGAAGCCCATACGATAGGCAATCTCTTCAGGGCAAGCCACTTTCAATCCTTGGCGGGTTTCAATCGTCTGAATAAAGTTATTCGCTTCCATCAAACTTTGATGTGTTCCGGTATCAAGCCACGCATGCCCACGTCCCATGATTGAGACAGACAGTTCACCCTTCTCAAGGTAGAGGTTATTGATATCGGTGATTTCCAGCTCACCTCGTGGAGAAGGCTTAAGGTTTTTAGCCAGTTCAACAACGCTATTGTCATAGAAGTACAGGCCGGTCACTGCGTAGTTACTTTTCGGCTCAGTTGGTTTTTCGACCAAGGAAATAGCTTTACCGCTTTTATCGAACTCAACCACGCCATAGCGCTCTGGATCATGAACACGATAAGCAAATACAGTGGCGCCCTGCTCTTTATTCGATGCATCTTCAAGCTGTTTATGCAGGTCGTGACCATAGAAGATGTTGTCACCGAGAATCAGTGCGCAGTTGTCGTCGCCAATAAATTCCTCACCCAAAATAAATGCCTGAGCCAAACCATCTGGGCTTTCCTGGACCACATACTGCAGATTCAGACCCCACTGGGAACCATCACCAAGCAGGCTTTCAAAACGTGGTGTATCTTGCGGGGTGCTGATGATCAGGATATCGCGGATTCCCGCCAACATCAGCGTGCTCAACGGGTAGTAAATCATTGGCTTATCATAGATGGGCAATAACTGCTTACTCACTGCCATCGTTACTGGGTAGAGGCGTGTTCCTGAACCGCCAGCAAGGATGATTCCTTTTTTACTCGTCACAACGTTATCCTTCAATTTGTTAATCTGACTCTAACAACACTCAGTGATAAATCTCATCCAACATACGAATAACCCCAACCTTCCATTCAGGGAGGGTTAGATTAAATGCTGTCGTGAATTTACTAGTGTTCAGTCTGGAATTTAGTGGGCGTTTTGCTGGCGTCGGAAAAGCGCTGGTATCAACGGTGTTGATGGCTGTGGCTTTGATCGGTAAGCCCTTTTCACGCACATGCGCAATGACTAAGTCTGCATAGGCATGCCATGTGGTAACACCCGAAGCAATCAGGTTGTAGATTCCGCTCTTTTCAGGTTCAGCCAATGTGGTTCTGATTGCGTGCGCGGTGCAATCTGCGATCAATTCAGCACCCGTTGGTGCGCCGAATTGGTCATTAATCACCGACAAGCTTTCGCGCTCTTGCGCCAGGCGGATCATGGTCTTGGCGAAATTATTGCCTTTGGCAGCATAAACCCAACTGGTGCGGAAGATGAGATAGTTTGGGGCGTGCTTAACAATCGCTTCTTCGCCCTGACGTTTGGTTTTGCCATAAGCATTGAGCGGAGATGTCTTATCATCTTCGCTCCACGGGCGTTCACCGCTGCCATCAAAGACGTAGTCGGTCGAGTAGTGAACCAGTAGAGCGTTTACATCACGCGCTGCAATCGCCAGCGCTTCAACACTGGCGGCATTGATCAGCTCAGCATTCTGTAAATCGCTCTCAGCTTTATCTACCGCGGTATAAGCGGCAGCATTGACGATCACATCAGGCTTGATATCGCGCACTGAATTCGCGATACCCTCTGGATTAGTCAAGTCACCACAGAAGTCCATGGAGTGGCGGTCTAGCGCAATGACATCACCCAAAGGTGCCAATGCGCGTTGGAGTTCCCAACCCACCTGACCATTTTTACCCAATAGCAAAATTTTCATTAGCTACGTTTCTCGTAGTTTTGTTCAATCCAATTCTGATAGGCACCGCTTTTCACGTGCTCAACCCACTCATGGTTGTCGAGATACCACTGAACGGTTTTGCGTAAGCCCGTTTCGAAGCTTTCCTGCGGTGTCCATCCTAAATCTTGCTCAATCTTCGCTGCGTCAATCGCGTAACGGCGATCGTGACCAGGGCGGTCAGCAACATAGGTGATTTGTTGCGCATAAGGCGTGTCTTTCGGACGCAATTCGTCCAGTAATTCACAGACTTTGTGCACCACTTCCAGGTTTTGCTTCTCGTTGTGGCCACCGATGTTGTATGTGGTGCCCGTTTTTGCCTTGGTCACCACGGTATACAGTGCACGCGCGTGATCTTCGACATACAACCAGTCTCGAATTTGGTCGCCCTTGCCATAAATCGGTAAAGGTTTGCCTTCCAATGCGTTGCTGATAATCAGAGGAATGAGTTTTTCCGGGAAATGATACGGGCCGTAATTGTTGGAACAATTAGTTACCACCACTGGCAAACCGTAGGTACGTCCCCAGGCGCGAACCAGGTGGTCACTCGCAGCTTTGGTTGAAGAATAAGGGCTGCTTGGCGCATATGGCGTTGACTCGGTGAACATCGGAAGCTCGCCTTCCATTTCATCTGGATGTGGCAAGTCACCATAGACCTCATCTGTTGAGATGTGGTGGAAGCGGAATGCGCTTTTGCGCTCTTCTGGCAGTGCCATCCAGTACTGACGGCTGGCTTCGAGTAGGGCGTAGGTGCCAACAACGTTGGTCTGTACAAATTCAGCAGGCCCGGTGATCGAGCGATCTACGTGGCTCTCTGCTGCGAGATGCATCACCGCATCCGGCTGATGTTCGGCAAAAACTTTAGACAACGCAACGCCGTCGCAAATGTCGACATGGCAGAAGGTGTAACGAGAGTCGTCACTGACCGTTTTCAGCGATTCAAGGTTGCCCGCATAGGTCAGTTTATCAACGTTAATCACCTCATCACTGGTGTCATTGATAACATGACGGACCACAGCTGAGCCGATAAAACCTGCACCACCAGTAATTAAAATCTTCATGACGTTGGACTGTTCCTGACATTGCGACCGATATCCCGGCCAGAGGAGAAATAAACACCCCACATTAGCAATGGACAAAGCTACCGCCCTTGGGTTGCAGCTCCCAACATGCTGATGTGTGTAATACCGATCTTTAAGCTTAGTGCGATTTAATCGAGCTGAGCACTATTTGCTTGAAATAATTTTAATTCTTCAGAGTTAATTAGAAAGAATTGATTATTTCGGAACTTGAATTTTACCACCGAGGTCATGTGAACACGAACGAAATGGCCTTTGGCATCAAGTGATGGTTCAATTATTAACCGATTGTGCGATGAGGTGTAAGAGGATCGTCTACCTGTGACCAAACTGAAGCAATCAGAAAGTGACGAAAAGCAGGAGTAAGTCAAATCAGACGCAAAAAAAAGCGGACATCAAGTCCGCCTTCATCGTATTACTTAAACCCATCCGGGTTCTTACTCTGCCAGTTCCACGTGTCGCGCATCATCGCATCGATTCCACGCGTTACTCGCCAGTTCAGCTCGGTGTTTGCCAGACTTGCATCTGCCCAGAACGCCGGCAGATCGCCATCACGACGCGGCTTAAACTCAAACGGAATCGCCTTACCAGAAGCCTTCTCGAACGCTTTAATCATTTCCAGCACCGAGAACCCTACCCCGCCGCCAAGATTATACGCCTTGTAACCGCTGACTTTCGGCAGATGATCCAGCGCCTTCAGGTGCCCTTCGGCCAAATCCACCACGTGTATATAGTCGCGCTGGGCTGTGCCGTCTGGTGTGTCGTAATCATCGCCAAACACGCCCAGCTTCTCCAGGCGACCAATTGCTACCTGAGCGATATACGGCAGCAGGTTGTTAGGGATGCCGGTTGGGTCTTCACCAATCTCGCCAGACTCATGCGCGCCAACCGGGTTAAAGTAGCGCAGCGCGATGGCTTTGAAATTCGGGTCAGCTTTAGCGAAGTCGCGCATCACGAATTCGATCATCAGCTTAGAGGTGCCGTACGGGCTTGTGGTGCCACCGATTGGCGTGGTTTCCACGTAAGGAACCGGTGCATCGGCGCCGTATACTGTCGCTGAGGAGCTGAAGATAAAGTTCCACACGCCAGCAGCGCGCATCTCTTCCAGCAGCACCACGGTGCCTGCCACGTTGTTCTCGTAGTATTCCAGCGGCATGCGCGTGGATTCGCCCACGGCTTTCAATGCTGCGAAGTGAATCACTGCTGAGATATCGTTAGCTGCGAACAGGTCACGCAAGCAGGCGCGATCGCGGATGTCGCCTTCAACGAACACCGCTTTCTTGCCCGACAACTTCTCCACGCGATTGACGGCTTCGCGCGAAGCATTGCAAAGGTTATCCAGGACCACAACGTCGTCGCCGCGCTCTAACAGCGCCAGCACCGTATGGGAGCCGATGTACCCTGCTCCGCCCGTTACCAAAATAGCCATGTGTACTCCTTTAAACCGCGCAAGCGGCGCGGCATGAGAATGGATTATTTCGCCAGAATTTTCTGGATAGCTTCGCGGAAATCACGACCCTGTGCGTTGTTACGCAGACCGTAAGAAACGAATGCCTGCATGTAGCCCATTTTTTTACCACAGTCGAAGCTGGTACCGGTCAGCAGTTGTGCATCAACCGGTTTCTTCTTGCTGAGTGATGCGATGGCATCGGTCAGCTGGATACGGCCCCATGCGCCCGGCTCAGTTTTTTCCAGCTCTTGCCAGATATCCGCAGACAGCACATAACGACCGACCGCAGTCAGGTCTGAATCCAGCTGGCCCGCTTCTGGTTTTTCAACGATGTTGGTGATGATGCTGATGTCGCCTGGGTTATCGATCGGCTGCTCGGTGGTCAGAACACCGTATTCGGTCAGGTCTTCGCCCGGCATGTGTTTCGCCAATACCTGTGAGTGACCGGTTTCTTCGAAGCGCGCGACCATGGCGGCGAGGTTATAGCGCAGGTGGTCAGCCGTAGAGTCATCCAGCAGCACGTCTGGCAGCACGACGACAAATGGGTTATCACCGATCATTGGACGTGCACACAACACTGAGTGGCCAAGGCCCAACGGGTTCGCCTGACGCACATTCATGATAGTCACGCCAGGAGGGCAAATTGATTGCACTTCGCTCAGCAACTGGCGTTTTACGCGCGCTTCAAGTAACGCTTCCAGCTCATAAGTGGTGTCGAAGTGGTTTTCCACTGCATTTTTGGAAGCATGGGTGACCAGCACAATCTCCTTGATGCCCGCCGCTACGCACTCGTCAACGATGTATTGAATCATCGGTTTGTCGACGATAGGCAGCATCTCTTTCGGGATGGCTTTCGTTGCAGGGAGCATATGCATACCGAGACCCGCAACCGGGATTACTGCTTTAAGCTTGGTCATATTTATTCCATTTCATGAAGTGAATACGTGGGGTCGATTATGCAGGATCGGCCGGTGCAGCAAGTATAATCTTTATCTGAAAATCCGGCACTAACTCTCTGTCACAACATAAAAAATCGCCAAAATGGCGGGCTACCGCTTCGCCTGACACACTGAAAATGAACCGGCTAAACTGCTGAAAAACAGTGAAGGATTCACGATAAAAGCCAGGATGATAAGACCATTGATTTGCAGAATGGATGCAGAGGATTTTGCCCAGGATGCTCGGGTTTGATGACGGCTAATGATGCTTCGCAGCAATATCGTAGAGACAGGATTTATCGCACATGCAGACAGTATCACTGCCGCTATAAATGCACCGCTACAGGATCTGAGCGGGCCGTCAGCATAAAGCCCCTGCCCGCTCAGATCGCGCCAATAACACAACGTCGTTAGCGCAACGCTTATAGCCAACCCTCAAACCATTCCGGCATCACGAACAGATTGAAGTGATTCACCAGCATCATCAGGCCGACAAACACCACCGACACCGAAACCCACTGGCGGGCATACGGCATAAAGCGGATACCAATCACCGGCTTGATAAAGAACGGATGGGCGAAGGCAGAAATCAGCACCTGCGAGATGGACAACGTCAACGCCACATACAGCACGTTCGGCCAGATGTAGGTTGTCGCCAGTACCACGACCACCACCAGACTCGCCACGATATTCCAGTAAAACTCGACGTTAGTCTTGCCGTTCGCCTGGGAAATCGCGCCGGTTAAGCCCCCCATCGGACGCAGCATGCCGAACAGCAGCATCAGCGGAATCAGATGGTAAACCTGCTCATGCGATGCGCCATACAGCACGCGTACGATGACCGGAGAGAGAATGCCAATCGCCAGATACATCGCGCTGCTGAACAACATGATGACGAAGGTGCCTTTCAGGAACAGATTTTTCAGCTGCTCCGGATCGTGCTGCTTCTCGGCGAAACGCGGCAGTGCCAGACGGTTAATCACCGGCGATACCAGTTTCAGTGGCTGCAGAATCAACTCTTTTGCCAGCGAGTAGATCCCCAGCATCTCCGCGCCCATCACTTTACCCACAATCAGTGCATCCGCCTGGGTACGCAGTTGGTTGATGGTCTGAGAACCGAGCTGATAAATGCCGTAACGCACCGCGCTGATGAAGGTCGCCCCTTCAAACTCCCACGTCGGGCGCCACGACTTCTCCCCGAAGTAGATCATGCACAGGATGCGCGTAAAGGCATTGATGAACAGCCCAAGGATGGCCGCCGCCACCGTGAGCGAAGTGAAGTAGAGCATCGCCACGGTACAGATGAACGCGAACAACTTGGTGGCCATCTCAATCTTCGCCAGCGTCACCATACGTTTGGATTTCACATAGTGCGCCTGATACTGCGACAGATGTCCCAGCACGAGGAAGTTGAGGCTGGTAAGCATGATCAGCCCGGTCAATTCAGGCAGGTGATAGAACCACGCCACCGGGAAGGCAATTGCCAGCATAATCAAGCCGGTACACAAGCTGAGTGAGACGTTGACCCAATAAATCGTACTCTGCTGGCGGCGGTTGATGTCCTGGCGATGCACGATGTAGCTGCTCATCCCCATATCCTGCAACACCGTTGCCACCGCCAGAATGGCGTTGATAATGGCTAATAAACCCAACTCATGCGCTTCCAGTTTTCGCGCCAGAACGCTGAGCTGTAACACCTGCAGCAATGCCGCGAAGCAGGTACTGCCAAACAGCCAGACGGCCTGTTTTTTTAATCCGCTCACACCATGCGCTCCAGAATTTTAGCCAGCTCGCCATAAGCGATGTGCTGATTGAACTCGGTTTCCACTTTGTGTCGCGCAGCAGCCACGACCGGCGCGACATCGACATCACCGCGTGACAGACGCAGCAGCGTGTCAGCCAACTCTTCGGCATCGTTTTCGGAGACCAGCCAGCCGCTGACGTTGTTCTGAATCAGCTCCGGGATGCCGCTGTGATAGGTCGAAACCACCGGCAGCCCCACCGCCATCGCTTCCATCAACGCCACCGGAATGCCTTCCATGTCGCCATCGGCTGCGGTTTTCGACGGTAGCAGGAAGATATCAGCATCATTCAACGCCTGACGAATCTCTTCCTGCGGCTTGAAACCTGGCATAGTGACAAAGGCTTCCAGTCCGGCACGCGCGATGTGTTCACGCATCATGCCGTCCTGCTCACCGTTGCCGATGATGGTGAACTCGAACTGCCCACCGTTGTTGCGCAGAATTTCGCTGGCTTTTACCGCCACGTCTAAGCCCTTTTTCTCGGTCAAACGCGCGACCGAAACAATTCGCAGCGGCTGATGAAACGCCTCACGCGGCCTGAAGTTAAACTTCTCAGGCTCGATGCCCATGCGCGTCACGTGCACCTTCTCGCGTGGACAACCCATCTCAATCAGCTTGTTCTCCCACAAATGGCTGATGGGTAACATCAACTCGCTCTGTTTGAACAGGTTGACGTAATCGAGCTTGTGCTCTTCGAGAATGTGACGGCGCGAAATATCCGCGCCGTGGAACACCGTCGCCTGCTTGCCTTTCAGCACGCCAAGCTCACGCAGTTTGTTGGCCAGCGCACCGGCATAACCAAAGTGCACCAGAAACACATCCGCGGTGAAGGTTTGCTTCGCGTTAGCAACAATCGCGGGCAGCAGCAGCTTTTTCGCCTGCTGGCCGTAGCGGCCGACGTTGAGTGATTTGATTAACGCCGGCTTCGCGATTTTCGGCAGCATCAAACCAATGCGCTGCGTCAGCTTATCGAGATTCGAAACTTTCTCTTCCGGCAGTAAATAGTGAGTTTTCGCCGCCAGATTGTAATCATCGAACGCGGCGTGGCGATTGATCATATCGCCCGGAAACACGGAGATGATCTCCACGTCATAGCCTGCATCGATGAAATGCGTTACCTGATTGAGGACAAACGTCTCAGAGGCAACCGGAAAACGCATGGTGAAAAAGGTCAGCTTCATCACTTACCCCAGCACGTTGAGAATTTCTGCCGTAATGCGGTTACCAATTTCACGCTCCTGCGCCACCGCGGTATCCACTTTGCGCTTCACATTGTCGTAATCGGCCAGCACGGTTTGTACTTTGTCGATCAGCGAGCCATCCATCAGGCTTTGCACGTCGGTGGCCATTTGCGGCAGTCCAAGCTGCTTCATCACACCGAGCGATTTGTGCTCATAGTTGATGGCCACGGCTGGGGTACCGAAGTTCATGGAAATGATGGCGGAGTGCAGGCGGGTGCCAATAGTCAGGTGACAATGGCTTAGCAGGATACCGAGTTCGAGGTCGTTGAACTCGTCCATGATGACATGGTAATGCTCGGGATTTTCGACGTGGTCGCGTAGCGTCAGCGCCACCATCCGGTCATCTTTGGCGTAGCTGTCGATGCCGGTACAGGTAGAGAAAGCCACCACCTGATAGCCTTCAGCAATCATCGCATTGATGACTTTCCCAAAGGCCGCTTCGTACTCTTTCTGCGTCACGCCGAGACGTTTATCGAACGGTGCCAGTTCACGCACGGTGATGGCGATGGTTTTACGCGCGCTGATGATGTTTTTCCAGTGCAGCAGGTTGTGGCTCGGATTCTCCACATCGCGTGCTTTCACCAGGAAGGCGGTATCGACGCCCTTCTTCACGCGGCTGGTGGTGACGCCGTCTTGTTTCAGGCGATCGAAGCTGACCTCTTCACGCAGCACCAGGCTATCGACGCGATCAAACACGAAATTGGCCAGCGCATTCACGCGTGGGTTCTCAAAGGGTCCCACGGAGTGACCGACCATGTGCAGCGGCTTTTTCGCCATCAATGCACAGAGCGCGTGGTCAAACTGCGTCACACCATAAAGATCGACGAAGAAGGAACCGCCCACCTGAATGATGGCGTCATACTGTTCCAGACTTTTGGTGAACTGCGCCAGATGGGGCGGCACAGAGAACGATTTGTACAGGCCACCCTTGCCCAGATGCGCCATCATGATTTCGGGCATCAGGCGGTTGGCCACTTTACGTTTAACGCTGCCCACCAGCCCTTTCGCTGATTTGCTGTTATGCAGAAACAAGGAATCCTGCTGGATATCCTGTTGCAATAAGTACCCGGAGCTTGTTGGATAACGACTGATCACATCAATATCGAGGTCGCCACGCGCAGACTGCAAAGAGTCGATCAGTCCACGTAAAATCGCGCCATCCCCACGATTTCCACAGGTATGGTTTCCCACCAATAAAATCTTCATAAACACTCCAGAAAAATTTTTTTAATTTTTTACAAGCCACGTCATTTCCTGCACGGGCAAAGTGAACTCTGTGTTAAAAAACTGCAATGGGAACAATGTCCAAAATAGAAAATCTGTCCTCAAACGGGCGACCTGCAGGCCGCTCCCAACCTTTCCCGGAGAGGGCGCAAACGGCTGCGTCCTCTCCGGTTAGTGCATTACGACTTCACCGCAAAATAGGGTAACGCCACCTGTTCGCCGTTAATCACCACCGAGACAAATCCTTTCGGCTCACGCGTATCTACCTGCTCCGGTTTCAGCGCGCGCGAGGCCAGCAGCAGATCGCCCTGCTCGTTACCGCCTATACCCGCTTTACCGTTGTGCAGACTGAAGCGCTGCGGTGCTTGCTGGCTGCCGCTGGCAGGACTGCCCTGCGCCATGGTGGCATCCACACGCGCACAGCGTCCGGTAAGGAAGCGGTCCTTGGCGGTGCTTTTAATCAAAATAGCGGTGGTGGGTGTCCAACCAGCCAGCTTGACGAACACTTTCGTGTCCGTCTCTGAGCGCGGTTCAAAGCGGACATCCACCACGGGTGAACTGCCTTCGGCAGACCAGCTGGCTTCCGCATTTTTGGTTTTGCGTTGCAGATGAATAACCGCACGACCGCCGGTGCCTTTACCATCAATGACGTTCATTAAGGGCTGATTAGCCGTGCCATTATTGAATTGCGATTGACCAAACACCTCGATCTCCCAGCTGTCTCCCACCGTAGGTGAGTAGAAGTTGCCGAGTTCAAACCAGGTTTCCTGGTTGGTGTTATTCGCCAGGCGGAAGCGTGAGGTGATGTAGTTGTATTTCAGGCTGCCATCGATGGCGACACCGTAAGATTCCACGCGCGTTGATCCCATCTCCCAGATGTTGAGCCAACGCTCGCCTTCCATCGAGTTGTCGATCCAACTCCCCGCCTGCAGGTTGGTCTGGCGCATGTTCAGTCGCGAGTTGTGCGCAATCAGCGGATTTTTACAGTCTTCAATGCTGAGCGCATCGATAATCCACTGCCCATTGGAAATGTCACCGGGAAACTCACTGTGCTCGATCCAGCCGTTATGAATGATCGACTGGCTGCAACGTGGCAGATTCAACACCTTACCGCCTTTACAGTGCTGAGCGTTGAAGTTGGAGAGTTCAATCGCCGTGCTGTGATCCCAGGCGCCCGCCTTTTGGCCCGACCAACTGGCTTTGATCACATCACCGGTACAGGCATTGGCGTACCACTGGTCGATTTTACAATCCAGCGTATCCAGTAAGCTCAACGACACTCCGCCAACCTGATTGAGTCGCAGGCAGGCACCACGGAAAAATTGCCCGCCGGGACACGTGTTGCGGAACAGCCCCTGCTTATTCGGTCGCTTGTCGTTTTGACCGTTGAAAATCAGATTGGAGATTTCAGTCCAACGCGCGTTCACCTGGAACAGGAATTCAGAGCGACCGTCTGAAGTCAGCGTGGTCGCCGGGAAATAGCCAAAATTGACCATCGCGCCGGAGATACGGAAGTAGCGTCGTTCTTCATTACCGAAATCGCACTCGGTGACGAAGAAATTGCCTGCCGGGAACTGCACACAGATCTGCTGATTGGCATCAATTGACCATTGATACATGGCTTTTATCGCCGGTGCGGCATCGGTTTTGGCATCGGCAATAGCGCCAAAATCGAACAGCGTCAGGCGGTTAAAATCTTCAACCACGCGACGCCAATAGAAGCCTTTACCACTGAAGATAACGCCGCCATCATCTTTGCCGTCACCAAAAGCGCCAACGAATTCCCCGCCGCCCACTTCTAAGCCTTCATGCCAGCTTTTCAGCTTGATTTTGGCACCCGCGAACAGCGGACGCGTTTTTCGTAACTCCTCAACCGACGGGATTTCGCCAATCAGCTGATAGCCATTCGGCTGCGCCAGACGCTGGCTAAAGTTACTCGGATTGGGTCGTGAAACATCTGCAATCGAAAACAGCGTATTCCCTTGATCGTCTTCCACCACCATGGAGTGAGCAGGATTGGCGATCAACGCTGCATTATCGTGGATGAATTGCGCGAAGTTGCCCTTATTTAGCGCAATAGGCTGACTGATTTGTGACACTTTACCGCTGGCATCGCGCAGGAAGACTGGAATCTGATTGCCCGCTTTGCTGGCATCCTGACCGGCCTGCCCGATCCACAATTTGCCCTCAAAGTTCTGCCAGAACTGTGGTGGCATGGTGTAGACGTTTTCTGGCGTTAAAATTGGTACATCGCCCTGCGGTACGCTGGACGGATCGACAGCTTTCAAAGCAGGTTGACCACTTTTTGCCGCGTAGCTGGAAAATGCACTCACCGAGAGTGCGGCAACAATGGAGGAGGCTGCAGTTTGCAAGACTTCTCTTCTTTTCATGCTTTTAATCCCGTGGTCATGGGGCTGCGTAACAGCCATAAATGTGATCCCGGAGGCATTTAGCCGTCATACTTCACGCCACAAGGGCGTTGGCTGCCTGCCTTCGCCCCTGTCAATTACTCAAGTAAGCTCACGGGGACTCAAGCATTTGCCGCCTTCCTGCGGCATGAATTATTTGGCTAAACCAGGGCTAGCCAGCTTTGTTTGATCTGGTTACCGTCAAACTTCAGCGCAGTTTCTTTGGTTTTTTCGCTCATGGCATAGAACAGGCTATCGTCACTCGCCAGCTGTTCCATCCGCGCCAGAAACGTCGATTTGTCATTCATCGGCACCAGGAAACCATCTTCCCCGTGGTTGATGATTTCCTGCGGGCCGGTTGGGCAGTCATAAGCCACTACCGGCAGTGACCAGGATTTCGCTTCGAGCAGCACCAGCGGCAAACCTTCATAGCG
This sequence comes from Pantoea sp. Taur, assembly GCF_009830025.1. NCBI lineage: Bacteria > Pseudomonadati > Pseudomonadota > Gammaproteobacteria > Enterobacterales > Erwiniaceae > Pantoea > Pantoea sp. Taur. The sequence continues at coordinate 72,244 of NZ_SZZZ01000005.1, read as the reverse complement.
CGAGGTCATCAGCGCCATATCGCTGTCGCGGTAGTAATCGTTGATGTTGCTGACTTTGCCGACAAAGTTAACGCTATGGGTAATGCCCAACGCCGCAGCCTGATCGTGCAGTTGCTGACGCAGTTCGCCGTCACCCGCGATCACCAGCTTCCACTCAGGATGGGTTTTGCTGAAATCAGCCCAGATATCCAGCAGCAGGTCGAAGCCTTTTTGATTGTCCAGACGCCCCACCGCCAGCGCCTGACGGCTGCGGCTTTGGCGCTGAAAGGCCTTGTACACCACCGGATTGGGGATCTGCTTGCTGGCGATATTCCAGCGGCTGAACACCTGATGATCTTTGTCCGTCAGCACGATGACCTGGTCGTAATAGCGCAGCAGCATCCACTTCAGCGCTTTGATCGGCTTGCTGAAGGAGTTAATCGCGATGTGTTCACAGGCGTAGGCTTTAAAGCGTTTTTTCTTCATCGCCATCAGGTTCCAGAAGGCGAACATCACGCTCAGGCGGCCCATGCTGATCAGAAATACGCTGTCGAAGCCTTGCTGATGAATGCTTGCCACAGCGCTTTTAATCGGGTTGCTGTGCCCTTCAAAACTGACGATCTCTTTCACGCGATCGAACGGATAAAAGGTTTTGCCGTGTCCTTCCAGCGAATAAATGGTGACGGCGTGCTGCTCTCCGAGGCACTCCGACATGAAATTACAGATGTTTTCCGTGCCCGCGTAGGAGTAGGCATCCTTAATCACTAAAACGATCTTTTTCATAAAACGCTTTCCACCTCAAAATGTGAACTTAAGGCCCAACGCCTTCGTGCTGCTCACGTCGTAACAACACGAAGGATGCCGGGTCTTAACGATGTTTCAGGGTGAAGAGAACGCCGTTCACCATATACCAGCCGTAATAGTAATAGATTTTTAACGGATTGTTTTTATAGATAATTCTTAATAATTCGAGGTGCCATTTCGCCGCTTTATTCTTGTTGCGCGAGAGGGAATCGCCCAGCTCGTAATAGTTGACCAGCGTCTTCTGGATCACCCGAGCTTGCTTGTAGCGGAGGAACAGTTCGTAGAGGAACAGGAAATCTTCATGTCCTTTACGCTGGAAGAAGATGCCCTGAGGGGGACGGCGGAAACACACGGAAGAGAAGCAGACGCGATACTGCTTCTTCACGAAGTTTTCCTGCTGCAGATAGGGTTTGCTGTAGAGAATATCGTGGTCGGCGGTTTTGGTTTTGTAGTGATAATGCGTGATGACAAAATCATCACCCGCCGCGATCGCCGCAGTCTGTTCGGCGAGTTTATCGACGTGCCATTCGTCGTCACTGTCGAGAAACGCAATAATCTCTTGTTGCGCGGCACGCAGACCCACGTTACGTGTTTCCGCCGCACCGAGGTTGACTTCATTGTTAAGAATGGTGATGCGCGCATCAGTGCAGTGTTCGCGTACATAGGCCAGCGAATCATCGGTGGACTGATCATTTATTAAATAAAGATGCCAGTCGCTATAGGTCTGATTGACGATCGACTCTACCGCACGCAATACCGTTTTACGCGCGTTATACATCGGCATCACGATACCGACGGTGCCAACATGATTTGTCATTTGCATACCCGGAGTGTCAGAAACCAAAAAATTGCTCCCGGTGCGGGAGCAAGTGAAATTTTTATAAAGTGAATCAGGAGACGGCTCGCCCGCCAGAGAAGCGAGACTTCACCTTATCGAACAGTCGATTCAGGAAATAAGCCCGGTTATCACGATTGGTCAGGAAGAAGTAGCGCGCGAAACTGAGGCTCGCCTGCAGTGATTTACCATCCATCTTGTAGCGCAGCGGCAGCTTGAACGCCTTATAGGTATGGACGTCACGTGCCGTGAGGTGCGGCTTCATGGTGTCCAGCCAGAAGAAGGAGTACTTCACCGACTCGCCTTTGTGTTTGGAACCAAATTTGGTCACCAGATGGTAGGTAGCGAGCGGCTTATCAATCATCACAAACTCATAGCCCATGCGGTCAGCACGGATGCAGAAATCATAATCCTGATGGCGAATATAACGCGCATCAAAACGGATTTTATCGGCATCTTCACGCTTCAACACAATGGTGCTGGTTTGAATAAAGCCGTAACAGCCAAACAGATATTCAGCGATGGTTTCATTCTTGCCCGGTGCCTGCATCGGCATCACCTTGAGGAAACGGCCATCCTGATGAATGTTCACCTGGCTGAAAATCAGATAGTTCGACTTACCCTGTGCTTCAAGTCTGGTGATGGTGTCATACACGGTGAGCAGCTTATCAACGCCCCACTCATCATCTGCATCGAGGAAGCTGATGAAATCACCCTCAGCCAGTTCGATACCTTTGTTACGAGCGCCGGCACCGTTGAGTTTCACCTCAGACAGCTCAAGTTTGATGTCCAGATCCTGATAACGCTCACTGCGCACCACCTGTGCCAGCTCAGCGGCATCAGCCGATTTGTCATCCACGATGATGACTTCAAAATTGCGATAGGTTTGCGCTTTGACGCAATCCAGCGTCGTTACAATCGACTTCGACGCGTTATACGCGGGAATTACAATTGAGAAACGAATATCCTGCATTGCCAGTACCTCTAAAAACTTCTGGTTAACAGTAATACGAATATTAAGCGAAGGTAATCAGTCAAATTCTTAATTTTCGGCTGCTGCTTTGGTTGCTGCTTTAGACTTACCGCCACTGCTGCCGATAAACGGTTTTTCCACCCAAAGATAGGTCATTTTTGCGACATAAAACGCCGCAACAAAGAACAGTGTAGATAACAGCGTGAACATCCAGTAATTATGCGGATATAACGTCGGTGGGATTTGCTCAATACCGTACAGCACGACGCCATGAATCAAATAGAGGCTATAGCTCACTTCACCAATCGACATCAAGGTCTTATTTTCCAGCAGTCCCATCAGCGAATTACCGCTGCTGACAATAAAGAAGATCACCGTCAGGGATATCAGGAAGAAGACATAGAAGAAGGTATTCGAGGTGAAGAACAGAGAGAATGCTGCCAATCCAAGACTGAGGATTGCCGCACTGCGGGAATGGCGTAAACCAGCAAATCTATCGCGGAATTTATAAGCAAAATATCCCATCGCAAAGCCGAGTACCGGACGCGGATCGGTATAGGTTTTCCCATACAAGCGTAATGCGACGGCAATGATGAAAATAACGCCGATGGACGAGAGGATCAGCAGAGTTTTGTATTTCCCGCGCGTTAATCGATTGAGGAAATAAATCACGGGAATAGACAAATACAGCAACCATTCCAGACGCAGCGTCCACTCCACGCCGGAGTTCACCACCGCCGTAGACATCTCGCCAACGTTGTAGCTGCCAATGAACAACAGCCATAAAACAGCGTCTTTCAGCGCTTGCAAAGGCGGCACCAGCGCACCTTGCAGCGCCCCAATGGTAAAGATAACGAAACCTGAGAACCAAAACATCGGGACGATACGTCGAACGCGTGAACGCCAGAGTTTTCCACTCAGCTGTGCAGGGGTGAGCGTATCGTTATCCAGCCAGCGATAGAACAGGAAAGCCGAAATCATAAAGAACAGCAAGACGCCGAATTTACCCGAATTCACAAAAAAGTTGCCTTCAGAGAACCAGGCAAAATAGTTTTTATCATATATCCACGGTTGATCCAGCCCGTAGATATAATGAACAAAATGAGAAAAGGCGACAATACTGGCAAGAAAAGCACGCAGGCCAGAAATACTCTTCACGCCTTTATCATTATAAATCCCGCGATGATAAGAGCAGGCATGTAAAATGAGCAATGCAAGGCAGAACGAAACCACCATAATCATGATGTACATATCAGGATCCCTTATAAAATCGACACAACAAGGTTAGGGGCTTTGCTGCGCAAGACTTTGCTGAACAAGTGGGCTAACAATACTAAAGGTACGATCCGCTTTGGCCTTATACAGTGACTCCAGCGGATGAATACAGTCGTCAGACATCTGCGACTGCCAATCACGATCTTCTTTAATCACGCTATACTGGTGAACCACGGCAACCTGCTGCTGCTTAGCCACCTGGTTAAGTTGCCAGACGTAGGGCCAAACATTCCAACGTTCCGCTTTGCCGCAAATGGGATTCGGCTCCTGCAAAATAACCTGTTTATGGTTCTGCTTCGCCACTTCAACCAGGCGCGTGATAATCCGCCTATACTCTTCAGGGCTTTCAAGGTGCACCTTCTTATCCTTGAAAAAATAGTGTCGGGCATCGTTAATGGCGTAGTTGATCAGAACGATTTTAGCCGGGGAGGTTTTCATTAAGTCCTCCCAATGGCTTTGATCATCGCCGCCATGCGGGTACAACAACTCAGCGGCCTGCGCACCGGGAACGCCGTGGTTTTTCACCACGATGTTGACCCGATCGCCATACTGCTGTTGCAGCATTTGCGTCAATTCACCGATTTCACTGGCTTTGGTGATGCTGCTTTTTCGGTCTTTGCTGATGACACCCGCGGTAGTGGAATCACCAAATGCGTCAATCTGCAACGTGCTTAAACCCGGTGCCGCCAGCGCCGCAATCGGTGCCAGCGCGAGGGCTAAAACCATCAATTTTCTCGTCATGTTACCTCTCTGTTACCTAAAGATTTTGAACTCCTGCGCCACCTCGTAGCCGACAACGGCCTGTTTCTGCGAGATGGTGTTGTAGTAGAGGTAATAAACAAGAAAGAAACTGAACATCGCGAACATCGCCGGCTTGAGCAATTGCCGTGATTGATAGATCAACGAGGTCAGTAGAATAGGCTCAACTTGCAACAGGTAGTTGGAAAGCCTTGCCCCGGATGAATAGTTATAGAAGAAGATCCTGATTGCCCCGCCCAGCGCGAAGGTCACAATCATCAGATAGTTAAAACGCCACTGCTCAGCGTTGTTGCGTTTCAATTCATCGCTGAGCATGAAGTAGACAAACATACACACCAGCATGATGTTTTTAAGGTTAGAAACCGAGAAGATGCTGCCATCCGCGGTATTCGATGCTTCAGCACTGTAGCCTTCCGCCCTCTCCCCCATCGCGCCCATATGCGCACTGATCAAGCTGATAAAGTTTGTCCCGCCGAACTTCGACATCGGGATACTCAGAAAGATAATCAGCACCGGCCAATAGCGCCATTGACGGATAAACAAGAATGGCAAGACCGTAACCACCATAATTCCGGTGTTGTGGCTGAAGAAAGAGAGCAGGAAAAAGCCGAACGCTCCCAAGTAACGCTTCAGATACAAACACCAGAGCACACCCAAAAACAGCGCAGAACTGAGACCAAAGCGAATCTGGTTCATGTCTTTGTTGATATAGATATGGGCAGAATAGAGTGCCAGCGCAAGGATCGGGTACGGTGACATTTTGCGGAAGAACACCGCATTGGTCACCACCGCCAGAATGCTGAATACAAATAAGAAGGTGTCAGCATTACTGGAAATCAGACTGGTTAGCCAGGCGATGGCAAAAATCAGCGGCTCATAACGGAAGAGCTCCACGGTGGCGCTAAAGCCGTTGATCTGCAGACTTTGAATGAAGCCGGTATAAAATGTCCGATACTGCAGGTCATCCATGCCGGTACCCAAACCGCGAATCCCGGCAAACACAATCAGGATAGCGGTGGCAATACACAGCAGGTAGAGCATCAGACCCGAAGTGCGCTCATCTTTTTTGACAATAAGCTCACTCAATGAAATCAGAAGCAACAATCCGGATATAACCCAATAGGGTGCCATGGTGTCATTCCTTACGCAAAAAGAGGCGGCAGATGCCGCCTCTAAGTCAATAACAGGGTGCGTTACACTTTCTGTTTATATTCGTAGTTGTAATAGTCGTAACCATAACCGTAGGAGTTCGCCGCTTTACGCACCACGGCGTTCAGGATGACACCCTTAATCTCAATACCGTTCTGGGCGAAGCGCTTGTAGCTGACATCCAACTCTTTAGTGGTGTTGGTTTCGAAACGCGCCACCATCAGCGACGTACCGGCCAACTTACCGATGATGGAAGCATCGGTCACCGCCAGAATCGGTGGGGTATCAATCAACACCAGGTCGTAGTTCTTGCTCGCCCAATCCAGTAACTCACTCATGCGACGATGCATCAGCAGTTCAGACGGGTTCGGTGGTACCTGACCGCGTGGCAGGAAATCAAAACCGTACACGCCTTTCTGAATCATGGCCGGGGAGAACTCACTCTTGCCGGACAACACATTGGAGAGACCCATTTTGTTTTCCGAACCAAGCAGCTCATGGGTATAACCACGGCGCATATCACCATCGATGAACAGCACGCGCTGGCCTGCTTTCGATACCAGGGTCGCCAGGTTGGCACAGATAAAGGTTTTACCAATACCCGGGCTGGCACCGGTAATCATCAGAATGTTGTTTTTGGCTTCCATCATCGCGAAGTGCAGGCTGGTACGCAGGCTGCGAATCGCTTCGATGGAGAGGTCGGTCGGATTACCCAACGCCAGCAGCGTATTATGTGGGTCACTCTTCTCTTTGTGACCACGGCGCGCCAGGGCTTCGGTATCTTTCTTACGTTGCCACTCTGACAGCGGTACGCTGGCATAGACGTTCATGCCCAGCTCTTCCAGCTGCTCAGGATTCTCAATACCGTGATGGAACAGCGCTTTCAGCAGCACCAGACCCACAGAGAGAATCAGACCCAGAATAAAGCTGGCGGCAATAATCAACAGTTTCTTCGGTGCCACCGGGCTACCGGCGGTTTCCGCACGGTCGATGATGCGCACATCACCCACGGTACTGGCTTTACTGATTCCCAGCTCTTGCTGGCGATTCAGCAACTGCATGTAGATTTCCTGACCTGACTGCACATCACGTGTCAGACGCAGAATTTCCTGTTGGGTTTGCGGCATACCGGCAATTTTCTTGTTCAGTTTTGCCTGCTCGTCTTCCAGGGTTTTGCGTTTTTCCAGCAGCGCGCGGTAAGTCGGGTGATCTTTGGTGTAGAGCTGTGACACTTCAGCTTCTTTGAAGGTCAGTTCGTTCAACTGGCTCTGCACGCTAACGGATGAGTCGAGAGCCGATTTCGCTTCCAGCGACATATCCACCGATTCATTCTGGCGGCGATAGGCGTTGAGCTTGTTCTCCGCATCATCCAGACTGCTACGCACTTGTGGCAGCTGGTTGCGCAGGAACTCCAGGCTCTTCTCAGCCTGCTCAGATTTCCGGTCAACGTTCTGCAGCAGATAGTTATTCACGATCTGATTCAGTACCTGGCTGGCACGCACCGGATCTTCATCCTGATATTCCAGACCCAGCACACCGGTCGTTTTGCCTTTATCGGCGACGGTAAGTGCGTTTAACACCGCTCTGATGGCCTGCAAGTCAGTGAGTTTGGTGACGTTGAAGCTGGTCCCTTCATCAGCCTGGATACCGCTGACCAGCATAGTGACTTCACCATGCTGCTCCAGCTGACCCACGCGGCCTTTGAACAGCTCATCACCCTCGCTGGTCACGGTATAAGTCTGTGGACCTGTCACTTCCAACTGCACCGTACGCTTATCGATAGTGCGCGGAATTTCCAGGCGAGAAATGGCGATTTCAGACGGCTTGTTGCCCATCAGGCGCGACAGACCTTTACCAATCACCGGGAAGTAGTTCTGCTCCACCACGGTATCCAGACCTAAGTCATTAACCGTTTTGCCCAACACCATACGGGATTCAAGAATTTGAATCTCTGTGTCGGAAGCGGGTGTCGTTGGAATCACATCCTGCAATTCATTCAGAACAGAAGCCGTGTTTTTCTGCTCTACCTGAACCATGGCATCGGCGCTGTAAATAGGCGTTGCAAACAGTGTGTAGAGCGTTCCTGCCAACATGAAGAAGGCGGTAACGGCCACGATGATCCAGCGATGATCAATTAGCTGTCCCACAAGATGCGCCAGATCCCATCCACTCGAATCTTCTTTTGGCGCGGTCATAACCTTGTTTTTAATATTCATGGGTATTCCCAACTATCGGCTTAGTACGTTGACCCATTTCTGGGTAGCGTTTTCCAGTAACCCGTAGACCTCTTCGAAGGCCTCGCGACTTTTTTTGTACGGATCCGCAATTTCCTGCTGATTGAGCCAGTGCCCAAGGAGCATGGTTTTTCCGCGTGCGGCTGGGTCGATGCGATTGACCTGCTCAACGTGGCGCTTCTCCATCACCAGAATCAGGTCATAGTCACGGCACATACTGGCCGTTAACTGCTGAGCATGATGGCCTTCCAGCGATACGCCGTGTAATGCGGCAACATCGCTGGCAGTCTGGTCCGCCGGGAACCCCTTCAGAGCGCCTAGCCCTGCAGAAGCCACCCGAGTTGAAGGTAGCGCGCGTTGGAACAGACGCTCCCCGGTTGGGGAGCGGCAGATATTACCGACGCAGACGACTAACACGGACTTGATCATACTGAAACCTTAGTTAGACCAGTTGCGGAAACGCAGTGCTGCGGAGCTTGCATCGTCGATACCCACGATGGTTGGCAGCAGCCCAGAAATCACACGGTTCCAACGGGTAATTGGTGTGGCGGTGACGTAGACGATGTCGTACGGCTCCAGTTGGAATTCAGTCCCCATCACCATCGATGCCGCATCTTTGGTATTCAACTGATAGATGTTGGCGATCTTGGTGCGGTTGGCACCACGAATAGGGCGAATAACGAAGACACCGGTAGCATCGGACGTGGTTTGATCCATCCCAGCCGCATTACCCAGCGCTTCGGCCAGCGTCATGCCGCTACGGTCCATTTTCAGCGTGGATTGCTGTTTCACTTCGCCCATCACGAAGACTTTCAGATCATCGTTACGTGGGACGTAGAGAATATCGCCCGGATACAGCAGATGGTTCTGGCTCAGGTCGCCGTTTTGCATCAGCGCCTGCAGCGAAATGCGCTGCTCTTTGCCCTGGTGCGTCAGCACCACGTTACGCCAGTCTGCATCGGCAGCTAAGCCACCGGCAGCGTTGACGGCATCGAGTACGGTCAGCGGCACGTTAGTGATCGCCTGCTGGCCGGAGGTGGTCACCGAACCGGTCACGTAGGTTTTCTGTGAACGGAACGCCGCGACATTGACATCCACCTGTGGGCTTTCAATGAACTGCGCAAGGCGGCGCGCAATTTCAGCGCGGATTTCCGTTACGGTGCGGCCGGCTACACGCACTTTACCGATGTACGGGTAGAAAATCGTGCCATCGGCCTGTACCCAGTTACCGGTGTCACTGGCGCTACGATACTGACCCGCTGGTGTGGTCAGCTCCGGGTGGTCCCATACGGTAACGTTCAGCACGTCGCCAATGCCCACGCGATATTCGTAGCTTTGAATTTCGGTCTGCAGCGCCGGGTTGGCCTGCGCAACCAGTGGCTTCGGACGCATCTGTTCAACCAGACGCGGCGTCAGCGGGAAGACGTTGACGTATTTATCGATGTCAAAGTTGCTATCCTGTTGCTCAATGACATCTTTTCCGCTAGTGGAAAGGTGCGAACCTGGTTCAATGGTGCACCCGGAGAGAAAAGTTGCGGATACCAGTAAAGGTATCAATTTAATTTTCATTATCATCTGATTCTTCGCTATCAGTTAATGATTGATAGAGGCGAAAACGCCGCTGTGTAGCGTCTTATAAAAAAATAAAACTGACGGGTTAAACACTGAAACTGTGGGTCATTATCATGCGCTCCCTTGGTTTTATGTTGTCACCGTGCCCTGAGACGACATCAATTAAAGTCGGTGATTACCCTGCCGGCAAAGCACCGACTCTATTCAGGCTCGATAATGGCAGTTGTCAGTTAAGGCACTCCCAGCACCGGCATTTCAGACGGGGATAATGATTTCGTCCCCTGCCCTTCTACTCTCAATAAGCGCCATCGCGTTTCAGTACGACACCCACTGTCTTAAACAGGATCGCGATGTCATTCCACAGCGACCAGTTTTTGACATACCACGAATCGAAATAGACGCGCGTTTCATAGTCAACGTCGTTACGACCGCTAACCTGCCACAATCCCGTCATGCCGGGTTTCGCCATCAGGTAATAATCAACATCACCGGCATAACGACAGAGTTCGTCTTCAATCACTGGACGTGGGCCCACCAGGCTCATGTCGCCGCGTACCACATTCCACAGCTGCGGCAGTTCATCCAGACTGGTTTTACGGATGAAGTGGCCAACTTTGGTAATACGCGGGTCATTCTTCAGTTTGAAATCTTTATCCCATTCGGCGCGAGCGACCGGATCGGTGCGCAGGACTTCCTCCAGCACCTCTTTCGAGTTGATCACCATCGAACGGAATTTAAGGCATTTGAATTTACGTCCGTTCAGGCCGACACGTTCATGACCGTAAATCGGTGGGCCGCCATCGCGTCCAACCATAAAGCCGAGGACCAGCAGCGCCGGTGACAGCGCAATAATGATGCCGAGTGCGCCGACGATGTCGAAAGCACGTTTCAGGAAGCGCGAAGTGCGTTTCGCCAGATTATTGTTTACGCGCAGAATCATCACTTCATGGCTGAAGATGTAGGCCATGTCGGTACCGTAAAGGGGCACGCCGCGCAGAGTTGGAATCACTGAGACTGAACGGCAGTTATGCATTGCCAGCATTTTCAGCCAGTTGTCACGATGCTGGCTCTGTTCAAACTCCACAGCCACGATGAACTGGGTTTCGCTGTGCGTCAGCTGCCACAGCTCTTGTTCATTGTGCAGTACCGGTACGCCAGAGATGCTGGCCTGCGGGCAACTGCCATCAACATCGAAGAACGCAATCACATCAAACCCCATCACCTCTTCGCTCTGCAGCGCCTGCCAGGCTTCTTCAGCATTACGGCTACTGCCGATGATGATGGTTTGTTTTTTCCACATACCGAAGTGATTCAGTACGCGTTTAGAGATGGCGCGCGCCAGCGGAATTAATATCAACGCCAGAATCCAGGTGGTCACCCAGACAAAGCGCGACATCTGCCATTGCGATAATGCTGAAATTGACAAATCGATGACAGAGAAAATAAGAATGGTACGAAATATCTCTTTCAGCTCAAACCAGAATGGCTTGCGATAGGTGTAATGACGCAGGCGAACCCAGAACCAGCCTACGCAAATAATCGATAAACAAACGTGGGTGGCGATTTTTAAGTGCAGGTATTTTTCAGATATATCTGCCAGTGGAGAATCTGTGAACGAATTAATCACCGCCAGAGCAATAAACAATGCCGCGTTGAAACAAATTAAATCCGAGCACGCCAGTAAAATTTTAGTGAGGAGACTTTTATATGTAATTTGGTTATCGCGCATATTTAACTCTTTTATTTTATTTCCCTAATCCCTAACGCCTCTGCCCTGTGTAATAAATGAGCGATATATCCACTGCTAACGGGGAGGCAATCTGCGGCAAACGCTCCGGTGTTTATGCCAATTCTCTTTTTAGTAAAGCCAAAGAATTGCAATAAATACCAACAGATTAGTCTGACTTCCCTTGCCACGATTTAGCCCTAATCTGAACGGAGAAAAGCACTTCAGGCACGCTACCGCCCTTGGCTGTCGCTGCCAATACCGCTGCAATCGCATCTATTTTCATCGCATTCACTGAGATTATTCTTAGCCAGCGGCAGGCTAATCCCGTGCACGATCACAATTCATAACATTAAGAAGCTAAACAGCGCGCTATTAACAACTTCGGCGCAGACATTTACTAACACGTTGCTATACTAGTTATTACTGGCTTGTTTACAAGTAGGCCCCGTGTCCCCTGCACTATTTTAGGAAAAAGACTACCAGCCATAAGTATTGATGCCATCCCTTTCAGCCCATTCCTGCGTAAAATTCAGAATAATTCGATACTCACCTTCGGACTGCTTCGCATTAAAAACGTACGCTTGCGCGTGAATATTAGAATTAATCGTCACTATCACGATGCGGTGAAGTTTATCCATACATTCATCTTATCGACGAAATGTACCTTCTCAGAATATGCCTAAAACTCAGGACAACAGGGTGATATCGCGCGATTTGCCTCATTTGTACCTTGCCTGCTGATTCACTATCATCAGACAAAACGCATTTTCAGACATTCAGGTGATGAAAGCATGATGGAGTGGATCCTCGATCCGTCGCTCTGGGCAGGATTAGTCACGCTAATCGTTCTCGAGCTGGTGCTGGGTATTGATAACCTGGTTTTTATTGCCATCCTGGTCGAAAAGTTACCGCCTGCGGCGCGTGACCGTGCGCGCGTAATCGGTTTGCTGTTGGCGTTGCTGTTGCGACTGGTGTTGCTGGCATCGCTTTCCTGGCTGGTGACTCTCACGCAACCGCTATTTACCCTGTTCCAGCACAATTTCAGCGCCCGCGATCTATTGCTGCTCTCCGGCGGGCTGTTTCTTCTTTATAAAGCCACGACGGAACTCAATAGTCGTCTGGAAGGCAGCGACGAAGAGAGTGGTCAAAGTAAGAACGGTGCTAAATTCTGGCCAGTGGTCGCGCAAATTGTGGTGCTGGATGCCATCTTCTCGCTTGATGCAGTGATTACCGCTGTAGGCATGGTGAACGAACTGCCGGTGATGATGGCGGCGGTCACCATTGCCATTTTACTCATGCTGCTGGCGAGTAAGCCGCTCACGCGCTTTGTGAATGGTCATCCAACCATTGTGATTCTCTGCCTGAGTTTCCTGCTGATGATTGGCTTCAGTCTGGTGGCGGAAGGCCTCGGCTTTATTATTCCGAAGGGCTATCTCTACGCGGCGATTGGTTTCTCAATCGTGATCGAGATGTTTAATCAGCTGGCGCTGTTTAATCGCCGCCGCTTCCTCACCGCCGGACGCCCGCTGCGCCAGCGTACCTCTGAAGCCGTGCTGCGCATATTGCGCGGTGAAGCCCAGCGCGCCGAACTGGACGCCGATACCGCCTCATTGCTCAGCGACAGTGATGAAGGTGCGTTATTCAATCGCCAGGAGCGGCGCATGATTGCCCGCGTACTCGGTTTAGGGCAGCGGCACATCAGCAGCATCATGACGTCACGCCACGATATTGAGCACATCGATCTCAGTGAAGATCCCGCCGCGATCATGGCTAAGCTGGATAACAATCAGCACACCCGCATCCTGATTACCGAACGCGGGCACGATCCGCTCGGCGTGGTGCATGTGATTGATTTGCTCCATCAGTCGCTGCACAGCCATTCTCTCGATTTACGTGCTTTGGTGAAACAGCCGCTGATCTTTCCCGAACGCCTGACGTTATTGCAGGCACTGGAGCAGTTCCGTCACGCCCGCACCCATTTTGCGTTTGTGGTCGATGAGTTTGGATCGGTGGAAGGCGTGGTCACCCTGAGTGACCTGATGGAAACCATCGCCGGGAATCTGCCGAATGAAGGTGAGGAGATTGATGCGCGTTATGATATCCAGCCGATGCCGCATGGCGGTTGGGTGGCGAACGGACATATTCCTCTGGAAGATTTGGCAGCCTATGTGCATTTGCCACTGGATGAGAAACGTAATTACCACACGCTGGCCGGATTATTAATGGACAGCCTGCAACATGTGCCTGAAGAGGGAGAAGAGTTACAGGTAGGGGATTATTTATTGCGTACGCTGCAGGTGGAAAATCATCGGGTACAGAAAGTGGAGATTGTGCCCGCGCCTGAGCCTGGGCGGTAACAGACGCCGTTATGCCCATCAAACCAGGCATAACGGCATTTAACGTGGATTAAGGTTGTTGCACCGCAGGCTTTTGGCGATCCAGCCACTCGTTAAGGCGCGACTTCGCTTCACTCTGCAACTGCTGGCGCACCACATCGTCAACCGGCAGTGAGTACTGCAAGTTGTTCCAGCCACCGTACATCCGCAGTGGAATTGCCTGGCCATTGAGCAGAGTCGCTAACTTATCGTCGCCTTTCCAGCCGCGCAGCATCATATTGAAGGTGACGTCGAGCTGTTGGTTCACCACATCAACCGTGCCTTTGGTCTGCACTGCCAGGCGGTTACTGCCACCCTGCAGATCTGGCATGACAACCTTGCCCTGATTCAGGCTAATACGACCGCTCAGCTGCTGAATCCCCTGATCGTCCGGCTCATCATTGGTCACGCTATTGCTCACGCGCGCCACGGCACGGCGCACCATCTGTTGCAGATTAAGCTGGGCGAGTTGCAGGTTGCTAGCCTCCAGCTCGGCATTACCCTGCCAGTTACGCTTCGCTTCATCCACGCTCAGGCCCGTGCCGCTGAGATCGCCTTTCAGGGAGACCGTGCCCTGCAAACTCTCCGGCAGTTCCAGCGCTTTCATTAAAGGTGCAATGGCGATGTTTTCAATTTCCGGCTGCAGGGCGACTTTCGTCACCGGCTGGCGGATATCAATGCTGCCCGGGATCGAGAAGTGCCCATCGCCGATTTTCCCCTGCAGTTTGTTCAGGGTCATCAACCCTTCCTGATTGCTGGCATCGATCTGCAGATTGCTCAGCGTCAATCCGCGCCACACGCTGGAATCCGCATTCAGGCTCAGCGTCAGATCCATTAGATTCAACGGTGAGTCAGCATTGGTGCGCGTGCGTGGTTCGGCAATCACCGGCGTACGGGTCACGCTGGCATGCTGCGGAGTGCTGGTATCGTTGACAGGCGCACTGGCCATCAGATTATCGAGATTTAGTGTTGTGGCATGTAAAGCCAGATTGAGCTGCTGCGGTAGCGTTAAACGCCCCTCGGCACTGCCATCCAGCGTGCTGTCATTGGCCGTCAGCTGCATCTTTTGCAATGAGAACTGCTGTTTGTCAGCGTTCCACTCGCCCTGACCGCTCAGCGCACCTTTAATGCCCTGTGGCGGGAGGTTAGCGCCGTCCAGCGTGTAATCCATCTCTTCTATCTGCCCCACCAGCCGATGCGGATACTGCGCCACATTCATCTGCCCTTTAAGGTTGACGCTAACATTGCGCTGATTGCGTGAAATGCGCGTGGCGAGTTCGATGCTGGCATTTTTGCTGGCATCCTGATCGAGGTTGAGATTGAGATTACGGAAGTTATATTCATCGCCACCGGGCTGCTGCCAGATCAGCAGACTGTCGGCGAGGCGCAGTTTAGCAATGTCGAATGACCAACCATTGGTGCGCGTCACCACCGGTTCCGCGTCCGTGGGCGCCACCGGTGAACCGCTCGGTTTCTGGGCGGCGCTATCAGGCGTGACGCGAATCACGGCATTTTTCAGCATCACCTGGCTGACGCTTAGCTGATGCGACAGTAGCGGCCAGAGGTTGACATCCAGACGCATATTTTCAGCAGTGACCATCGGCTGACTGGCGCCAGGTGCGGTCAGGCTCATGCGCCCGGCGAGAATACTGAGTTGCGGCCAGACGTGCCAGCGCAGGCCACCGCTGACTTCAAGTTGATAACCACTGCGCTGTTCTACCTGCTGTACCATATAGGTACGAAAGTCGTTGGGATTGACCAGCAACACCAGTGCCGTCATGCCCGCCACGACCACCACTAACAGGATGGCCAGCGTCGTTATCACTCTTCTCATAATCCCTCATCACCGTCATTCTTCATGCTGCAGCGGCGTTGGCTGCGTTCATTTACCCCAGTCACACACTGATGCCAGCTACCGGGGATTCACCCTCTTACCGCTTTGCCGCACGTTGAATCATTTAGGCGAACATCAGTCTTTGTCGATACGGCTGGCATCGGCACCCTGCTGACCACGATATTTTGCATCTTCGCGGCGGTTATAAGGGCGTGCCGCCGGGCCAGACAATGGCTCGAAGCTCAATGCGCCAATCAGCATGCCCGGGCGCAGCGCCAGCGGCAGCTTACCGGAGTTGTAGAATTCCAGCACAATGCGGCCCTGCCAGCCTGGATCGATACGGTGTGCCGTCACGTGCACCATCAAGCCCAGACGCGCCAGCGAGGAGCGGCCATCCAGCCAACCCACCAGATCATCCGGAATCGTGACCGATTCCAGCGTCACTGCCAGCGCTAACTCACCCGGATGCAGGAAGAACGCTTCCCCTTCCGGCAGCACAATCTCATCGCTCATTACGCGATCCAGTGCGGCGCTGACTTCGTGTTTTGGACCACTCAAATCAATAAATGGCGCAGTGTGACCACTGAAGGTGCGGAACTGATTGCCGAGGCGCACGTCCACGGTTGCGCCATTAATGCGCTCAACCGGTGGGCGCGGATCAATCGCCAGTTTACCGTTGTCGAGCCAGGCTTCAATGTCGCGATCGCATAATCTCATCGCAGAGTCTCCATGCTTTAAGTGTAGCGAAAGGTCGCCACTGTTGTGACAACCTTCACGCGTCACGTCCATCCGGACGCAGTATTTTCAAAGATATTGGTTAATCTTGGCTTTGAGAATATCGATGGCGATGCGGTTCTTCCCGCCACGCGGCACGATAATGTCAGCGTATTGTTTGGAAGGCTCGATAAACTGCAGGAACATTGGACGCACGGTCTTCTGATACTGGCTCATCACCGAATCCATGGAACGACCACGCTCATTCACATCGCGCTTCATGCGACGCATCAGACAGATATCCAGCGGGGTATCTACGAAGATGGAGAAGTTCATCTCCTGACGCAGACGCGCATCGGTCAGCAGCAGAATGCCCTCAAGGATGATCACTTTTTTCGGCTTAAGATGAATACAGTCACTGGTGCGCGTGTGTTCAACGTAGCTATAAACCGGCAACTCAATATCCTGACCCGCCTTTAACGCGCGCAGATGCTGCAACAGCAGATCGTGGTCCATCGCGCTGGGATGGTCATAGTTGGTTTTCACCCTCTCTTCCATGGTGAGGTGGCTCTGATCTTTGTAGTAGGCATCTTCGGGGATCACACCGATATGCTCGTCACCGACCTGGTCACGGATTTCACGATAGAGCGTGCTGGCAATAAGACTTTTTCCGGATGCGGATGCACCTGCGATGCCAACGATCACGCACTGATGAGACTTGTCAGTCATACTTTTTTAAGACCTGATAACTGGAGCCAATTGAAGCCGAAACCGCAATGGGCCGATTGAGAGGGTTAGTTGGCGGCAATTATAGGTATTTCACCTGTTTGATGCCAGAGAAATGGGCCCGCCGCTTTTCAGAATATCCCCTTTTGCAGCCAGATGCTTAATCGATACACTGTTCTCCTGCCTGAGTGGTGTACCCCCCAGGTTGACTCAATAAAGCCCAAGGAAAAATATGAGTTGGAAAACCCTGACCTATTTTGGTGACAGCATGTTGCTGATCCCGACCGCCGTGATTATCGCGCTGGTGTTGCCGTGGAAAAGCGACAACCGCCAAACTGTCTGGTATTGGCTGCTCGCTTTTGGCCTGGCGGGCCTGCTGGTTAGCCTGTCTAAAATCCTGTTTCTTGGGTTTGGCATTGGCAGCGCCAGATTTAACTTCACCGGATTCAGCGGCCACAGCGCCATGTCAGCAACGCTTTGGCCGGTGATGATGTGGCTGGTTTCGGGCCGCTTCCCCACCTTTTGGCGCGCATTCACCATCGGTATTGGCTATCTGATCCCGATGATGGTCGGCCTGTCTCGCCTCGTGATCCACGCGCACTCCTTCAGTGAAGTGCTCACCGGCCTGATGCTGGGCTTTACGCTGAGCAGTGCATTCCTGTTGACACAGCGCCGCACCGCTCTGAAGGGCTTCAGCCTGGCGCAAGTGTGTGTCGCCCTGCTGGTGCCGCTGGTGTTGATGAGTCATGGCCGCGTGGCCACCACGCAGCAATTTCTTGAACGTTTTTCCGCCCATCTTGCCGGATTAGAAAAACCCTATACGCGCGCCGATCTGTTTCGCGATTAATCTTTTTTTGCCAGGGCCAAAACATTCATTGAATCAGGGCTAAACTAGATTCTGCGCAGACATCTGATGCAGATGTGCTAGCATGCAAAACAGAGAATGATTGGCGCATTTTTCGACGTGTAACGAATGCGCGCTGCTGGATTCGTGCATGACCCTGGAAATATTAACCTCACAGGATAGACCGCAAAGAAAATGGCTCAACGCACTGTTTCTGGGAGCATTGGCCTTTTTACTGACGCTATTTTGTCTCGAACTGATTGTGGTCAGCGGACGCATTTCCCCGCTTTGGTACTCCACCGCCCTGATGACGGTGGTGGTGTTCCGCGCCCCTTCAAAACATGTTCCGCTGCTGCTGCTCAGCTGTGTCATCGGCACCTCGCTGGCCAATTTAATCGTCATCGGTCCGGCGCTGAGCAACCTTAAATTTGCCATCCTGAATATGGTGCAGGCGATTCTCGGCGGCCTGATGTTGCGCGCGCTGCTGGATCGCAGAAATCCCCTGAATTCGCTGCTCGATTGGGTGCGATTTGCCGTCTGCGCCGGGTTGATTGCGCCGCTGATTGGCGGTGTGGTGGCGGTCTGGATGCTGCAGGTGGGGCATCGTGCGTCGTTGCCCTTCTTTTCTACCTGGGTGATCTCCGAAGTGATTGGCGTGCTGGCATTCGGCCCCGTGCTGTTGTTATGGCCCAACAAGCCGCTGCGTCAATTAATCACCCCCGGTCGTCAGCTGGAAACGCTGATGACACTGATCGTCACCCTACTGGCCAGCTATTTGTCGCTGCGTTTTCTGCCGTGGCCGTTCACCTTTATTGTGGTGATCCTGTTTTGGTGCGCGGTGCGGCTACCGAAATTCGAAGCCTTTTTACTGTTCTTTCTTAATGCCAGTTTTATCTCCATTCTGCTGGCATTCAGTTTCGTTAACCTGGCACAGACGGGTCTGTTGCTCGGCCAGGTCAGCACCTGGTTGCCATTCCTGTTAGTGCTGCTGCCCAGTCATGTGATGGCGCTGGTGATGGATGCGTTCCAGCGCGAAAAGCATCATATCAGCGAGAGTGAGACCCGCTTCCGCCATGCGATGGAGTATTCGGCGATTGGCATGGCGCTGGTGTCGCCCAATGGCGGCTGGCAGCAGGTCAATCAATCGCTATGTCACACGCTGGGCTTTCCGGCGGACGAGCTGAAAAAACTCACTTTCCAGCAGATTACCCATCCTGATGATCTCAACAGCGACCTGCAACAGCTGGAGCGTTTGGTGGCGGGTGACATCATGAGCTACACCATGGAGAAGCGCTATTTCCGCAAAGATGGCGAAATTGTCTGGGCGAGTTTGACAGCATCCATGGTGCGCGATGCCAATTTCCAGCCGCTCTATTTTATTGCACAGATTGTCGATATTTCTGAACTCAAACAGAGTGAGCAGGTGAATCGTCGCCTGATGGAACGCATCACGCTGGCGAACGAAGCGGGCGGTATCGGTGTGTGGGAGTGGAATCTGCTGACCGGTGAAATGCTGTGGGACAAGCGGATGTATGAACTGTTTGCGCTCGGTCCGCATCAGGTACCCACTTATGATGTTTGGCTACATCTGCTGGATCCTGCCGAACGTGAAACCGCCGCGCTCACCGTGCAGCAGGCGATTGAACGACGCAGCGCATTCCACATGGAATATCGCGTCAATCTGCCCAGCGGCTCGCGCTATGTGCGCACCGAGGCTAACCGTATCCTGAGTCAGGATGGTCAGATTGAACGTATGCTCGGCATCTGCCAGGACATCACGCCACTGCGTGCGCTGAATGAAGCGCTGTTCCAGGAAAAAGAGCGGATGGCGATTACTCTCGCCTCCATCGGTGAAGGGGTGATCAGTACCGACGATGAGATGCGTGTGACCTTTATGAACCCGGTAGCCGAAACCCTCAGCGGTTGGACACAGGATAAAGCGGCGGGTATGCCTATTACCGAGTTGCTGAATATCACGCGTGGTGCAAAAGGCCCCCGCGTGGAGAATCTGTTGCTGTGCAACTTATCGGGCGAGAGAACGACTCCCGATCTGGAAGAGGGGCTGGTACTGCATACCCCCGATGGTACAAAGGTGGAAATTCATTACAGTATCACGCCATTGAAAACCTTAACCGGCGCCAGCATCGGTGCGGTGATGGTTATTCAGGATGTCAGTGAATCGCGCAAAATGATGAAGCGCCTCAGCTACAGCGCCTCGCACGATATGCTGACGCGCCTGCCAAATCGCCACAGCTTTGAACAGCAATTAAAACGCATGGTGAATGATGCGGCAGCCAATCACAGCCAGCACGTGCTGGTGTTTATCGATCTCGATAAATTCAAAGCGGTGAATGACAGTGCGGGACATGCGGCGGGCGATGCCTTGCTACGTGAACTGGCAGAGTTGATGCAAAAGCACCTGCGCAGCAGCGATCTGCTGGCGCGTCTGGGTGGCGATGAATTTGGCGTGCTGCTGCCTAACAGTGACGTTGACCAGGTGCGCGATGTGGTTCAGCGCATTGTCACCTCAGTCAACGAATACACCTTCCTGTGGCACGATCACCCTTATCACGTGGGCGCCAGCGCCGGTATCACGCAGATTGATCAGAACAACTGCATCAGCAATGTGGTGATGTCACAGGCGGATGTCGCTTGCTATAGCGCGAAACATGCGGGCCGTGGTCAGTATCACGTTTATCAGGAAGTTCAAATGTGATCATTGCCAGCCCGCGCTGGCTGCGCTAAAGTCGCCCCCTTTTTTCTGGCATGGGGGATAAAATGTTCATTGGATTCGATTACGGCACGGCCAATTGTTCTATCGCAGTGAGCGATAACGGTACACCGCGCCTGCTGACACTGGAGAACGGTCAGCGTCTGCTTCCCTCCATGATTTGTGCACCCACGCGTGAAGCGATCAGCGAATGGCTGCACCGCCATCATCAGGTGCCGACACCGGATACCGAAGGTACCGCGCTGTTACAGCGCGCACTGCGCTATAACCGCGAAGAAGATATTGAAGTCACCGCGGCAAGCGTGCAGTTCGGCCTGACCGCGCTGCAACAATATATGGTCGATCCGGAAGAAGTGTGGTTCGTGAAATCACCGAAATCCTTCCTTGGTGCCAACGGCTTAAAACCACAGCAAATCGCCTTCTTCGAAGATCTGGTGTGCGCCATGATGCTGCACATTCGCCAGCAGGGCGAAACCCAACTCGACCGTACGATTGAGCAAGCCGTGATCGGCCGCCCGATCAACTTCCAGGGCCTTGGCGGCGAAGAGGCAAACCAGCAGGCGCAGGGTATTCTGTTGCGTGCAGCGAAGCGTGCGGGTTTCCGCGACGTGGAATTCCAGTTTGAACCGGTTGCCGCCGGGCTGGACTTTGAAGCCACGCTGGAGAAAGAGACGCGTGTGCTGGTGGTGGATATCGGCGGCGGTACGACCGACTGCTCGATGCTGTTGATGGGCCCAGAGTGGCGCAATAAAACCGACCGTCGCGAAAGTTTGCTGGGCCACAGTGGTTGCCGCGTGGGCGGTAACGATCTCGACATTATCCTCGCGTTTAAAACCCTGATGCCTTTACTGGGTCTGGGCGGCAACACGCAGAAAGGCACCGCCCTGCCCGCACTGCCGTGGTGGAACGCGGTGGCGATCAACGACGTTCCGGCACAGAGCGACTTCTACTCTGCCGCGAGCGGTAAACTGCTGCGCGATCTGATCCGCGATGCAGAGCAAGGTGACAAAGTGGCGCACCTGCTGAAAGTGTGGCAGCAGAAGCTGAGTTATCGTCTGGTGCGTGCGGCGGAAGAGAGCAAAATCGCCTTGTCCGAATTGCCGGAAACCGAAGCGTCGCTGGCGTTTATCGCCCAGTCATTGCAGGCTGATATCAGCGCCACGCAACTGGAAGAAGCCATCAATCAGCCGCTGGAGCGCATCCTGGAGCAGGTGCATCTGGCACTCGCCACCTGTGAAACCAAGCCGGAAGTGATCTACCTGACTGGCGGCAGCGCACGTTCTCCGGTGCTGCGAGCGGCATTGCAGCAGGCCTTGCCGGACACGCCAATTGCGGGTGGTGATGACTTTGGCTCAGTGACCGCCGGTCTGGCGCGCTGGGCAGAAGTGATGTTCCGTTAACCCGGTTGCAACCACTTTATCGCGCATTGTGCAGATGATTGATCCACTGCCCGATGCGCAATGATATTACGCCGGTAACAAGCAAAAAAATGGCGGCCACCCTGGCCGCCATTTTCATGTGCATCCGCGAATCAGAAATTAATGTTCGCCGCGATACCGCCAACAAACGCATCTTTCACTTCGCTCACTGCACCCGGTGCCACCACATATTGCAGGTTCGGACGCAGCTGCAACCATTTGGTCAGCTGAGCGTTGTAATAGATCTCATAGTTATATTCCGAGCCATCCTGAATCGGCAAATAGGTCGGGCTGTTGAAGTCAGTTTCGCCGTTAGCGTTGTTCTGCTCACGCAGCGAACGGGTATAGGCGCTGTTAACGTGGATACGCGCCGCACCGACACCGATTTCATCCTGTGGACGCGCATCAAAGGGCCCTTTCCAGGTGAAACTGATGGACTGATAGTTGTCGGTTTTCGAGGTTTTGTGGTCGTTCATCACCGCCTGTACCGTCACGCCCAAACCACGGCTGGCGTCCCCGCCCTGCGCTGTCAGTTGCTGTTGCAACAGCACATAACCACCGTAGGCGTGATCCTGGCTTTGATAGGCCCCATCGCGCCAGCTGCCGTAATTATCGCTGTTGGCTGACGAGTAGTAATACCCGATACGGTAGTTACCCGGCAGTTTGTCGGCACCGAAAGTCGGTTTCCAGCCCAGTTCCACCGGCACCATATTGCCTTCGGAATTGCTGGTGTCGAGACGGAAGCCATCGCCGCGATCGTAGTTAGAACTGTTCTGGTTATAGAAGCCGACCTGGAAGAACACTTCCGGCGTGATGTTGAATTTCACACGGCCGCCCCACTGGGAAACCGGCCAGTTAAACCAACGATCGCCACGCCAGTTACCCGCCTGACCACTACCAAAGGCCAGGTTCTGGAACTTACTGTCGAAGTTATCGAAGTCTTCACCGACGGTGACACGACCGGCTTTCAAATCCACCACATCGTTGAACAGCCCTTTACGTAACCAGAACTGCGTCAGACGCCAGGTTTGCCCACGACCGTACACTTCCTGCACCGAAGAGAGCATCCCGGTACGACGATCGGCGACCTGATCGGAAATATTCTGACCGTTACGATCGGTAATGGTCATTTGGAACTCCGCATCCTGCCAATTCAGCAGTTTTTCCAGGTCAAAGTTGGCGCCAAACGCCCACTGATCGCTGTAACGCATGGAAGTGTTGGTATCCGCGCCGCCGCCGAGGTTAGAAGCGCTCTCCATGGTGTAGTTGACGTCGAATTTAATGCCGTCATTTTCCAGCTGCGATCGGGTGCCGCCCCAATCGCCAAACATGTAAGGTGAGTCATAGCTGAATGCATCAGCCGCCATTGCTGATGTACTCAACATCGCAAACATCAGGGTGCCCGCTGCCAGACGGGGCGTATGCTGCACTGCTTTTTTTCTGTTCATGATCATTATTCTTTTGTGATGTAACGGGAAAGGATCGAACAGAGGATAGTGCTGGCGCTATGTCAATTTTTGCAAATATGTGCGCACTCATTGGCAGGGTGATAGTTAATTAACGCAACTGTGACAAGGGTCTATGAATGAATATGTTTTTACAGAAATGGCATTTTTTGCATGGCAAAAAAACAAAATAAAGCGGGACGCCGTCGCGTCCCGTGAGGATTACGCCTTACTGGCGCTCGCCAGTTCCTCGATCTCTTGCTTACTCAACTCTAACTCAGTGGCTTTCACCAGTTCGTTAATCTGCTCCAGCGAGGTCGCACTGACGATCGGCGCGGTGATGCTTGGTCGCGCAATCTGCCACGCCAGCGCGACCTGAGTCGCTGATGCATCGTGCGAAGCCGCCACATCTTCCAGCGCTTCAACAATGCGCTTGCCGCGCTCGTTAAGATACTTCTCGACGATGCCCTGCCCGCGTTTACTCTTGCTGGCATCTTCCGGCTTTTTGTATTTGCCGCTCAGGAATCCGCTGGCCAGCGAGTAGTAGTTAATCACGCCGAGGCCATTTTTAACCGCCACCTGCTCCAACCCACCTTCATAATCCTGGCGGTCATACAGGTTGTATTCTGGCTGTAGCGTTTCATAGCGCGCCAGCCCCTCTTTTTTACTGATATCCAGCGCTTCCTGCAGGCGTTTTGCGTTGTAGTTGGAGGCGCCAATTGCACGCACTTTGCCTTCTTTAATCAGCGAATCAAAGGCTTTCAGTGTATCGACCAGCGGCGTATCCTGGTCGTCGCGGTGCGCCTGATAGAGATCGATCACATCGGTTTGCAAACGACGCAGCGAATCTTCCACTGCCTGACGGATGTAAGCCGGTTTTAGCCCGGTTTTC
The DNA here is from genome assembly GCF_009830025.1 of Pantoea sp. Taur. Classification (NCBI taxonomy): domain Bacteria; kingdom Pseudomonadati; phylum Pseudomonadota; class Gammaproteobacteria; order Enterobacterales; family Erwiniaceae; genus Pantoea; species Pantoea sp. Taur. Next base: position 47,956 of record NZ_SZZZ01000005.1, on the reverse strand, counting down.
TCCGGTGAAAGCTCCATCCCGACTTTGGTTGCCAGCACAATACTGTCGCGCTTGCCGCTCTTTTTCAGCCATTTACCGATGATGGTTTCAGACTCGCCCCCTTCATTACCGGGAGCCCAGCGCGAATAAACGTCCGCGGTATCGATAAAGAACAGTCCTTTTTCTACCAGCGCGTCGAGCAGTGAGAACGAGGTTTTCTCGTCGACTGTCCAGCCGAAAACGTTGCCGCCAAAAGTGAGAAGCGGAACCTGAATACCACTGTCGCCAAGCTGACGGGTTTTCTGTTGACTCATTTTGTTCTCCTTATTGAAACGAGACATGACTGCCTTTGAGCTTAGCAAAGGAAATCGCTGCGCTTATGCGTTTTCCTGCCAAAATGTTTACACAATATGAATACTTAGCCCGCTAGCGGAGATATTCTTAATTCCTTCAATTTTTGCCCGGCCCGGGCGTCTACAATCATTTCGTTTGCGAAACGGCCATTTTGCTTTCGCATTTGGGGAATACGAAACCGCTGGAGAGCAACATAGCAATGAACAGCCGAATGAAAAAAAGCCTGATAACCGTTGTCGTGATTGCCGCACTGGCGGGTGGATATTATTGGTGGCAGCATCCTGCGGAACCGAGTAAGCAGCCGCAAGCCGAAGGCCAGCAGCATCATGGCCGCGGCGCAGGCGGGGCTAATCGCCGTCCTTTAGCACCGGTGCAGGCCGCTGCCGCAACGACCCAGAGCGTGCCCTACTATCTCAGCGGGCTTGGCACCGTTACCGCCGCCAATACCGTGACGGTACGCAGTCGCGTTGACGGCCAGCTGATGGCATTACATTTCAAGGAAGGTCAGCAGGTCGCAGCGGGTGCACTGCTTGCCGAAATCGATCCCCGCCCGTATCAGGTTGCGTTAATTCAGGCCCAGGGCCAGCTGGCAAAAGATCAGGCCACGCTCGCCAATGCGCGTCGCGATCTCAGTCGCTATGAAAAACTGGCGAAAACCTCACTGGTGTCGCAGCAGGAACTGGACACGCAACGCTCGCTGGTGAGTGAAACGCTGGGCACGATTAAAGCCGATGAAGGTAACGTCGCCAGCGCGCAACTCAATCTCACTTACAGCCGCATTACCGCACCGATCGCCGGTCGCGTCGGGTTGAAGCAGGTTGATGTCGGAAATTACATCACTTCTGGCGATACCACTGGCTTAGTGGTGATCACCGAAACCCATCCGATTGACGTGGTGTTCAGCGTTGCCGAAAACAACATTAGCCAAATCCTCAAGGCACAGAAAAGCGGCCAGCCGCTGATAGTCGAAGCCTGGGATCGCAGTAACAAAACTCTGCTCACCAGCGGCACGCTGCTCAGCCTCGATAACCAGATTGATGCCACCACCGGCACCATCAAACTCAAAGCGCGATTTGATAATCAGGATGACACGCTGTTCCCCAATCAGTTTGTGAATGCGCGTTTGAAAGTGGACACGCTGCAGGATGCGGTGGTTATCCCAACGGCTGCGCTGCAAATGAGCAACGACGGTCACTTTGTCTGGGTGGTCAACAGCGAAAACAAAGTGAGTAAGAAGCGCGTCACCGCCGGCTTGCAGGACAGTCAGAAAGTGGTGATCAGTGCCGGGCTCGACGCCGGTGAGCGGGTGGTCACTGACGGATTGGATCGTCTGACCGAAGGTGCCACCGTTGAAGTGGTATCACCGCAAAGTACCGCCACACACAGCACGCGCGCCGCCCAGCCTGCGCGCGGAGAGCGTCAATAATGGAGGTGATGCCTCAGGACAGCAGTGGCGGCCCGTCACGCCTGTTTATTCTGCGCCCGGTGGCGACCACGCTGCTGATGATTGCCATTCTGCTGGCGGGCGTGCTCGGTTACCGCTTTCTGCCGGTATCGGCGCTGCCCGAAGTGGATTACCCGACAATTCAGGTGGTCACGCTCTATCCCGGCGCCAGCCCGGATGTGGTGACGTCCTCGATTACCGCCCCGCTTGAACGTCAGTTCGGCCAGATGTCAGGGCTGAAGCAGATGGCATCGCAGAGTTCCGGCGGTGCCTCGGTGGTGACCTTGCAGTTCCAGCTTTCACTCTCTTTGGATGTCGCCGAGCAGGAAGTACAGGCGGCGATCAACTCTGCCACCAATCTGCTGCCCAGCGATCTGCCCAACCCGCCGGTCTACAGCAAGGTCAATCCTGCCGATCCACCGATCATGACGCTCGCCGTCACCACCACCAGCATGCCGCTGACCCAGGTGCAGGACATGGTGGAGACGCGCGTGGCGCAGAAAATTTCACAGGTCACCGGCGTCGGTCTGGTGACGCTGTCCGGCGGGCAACGCCCGGCCGTACGCGTGAAAATGAATACCCAGGCACTGGCCGCGTTAGGCTTGACCAGCGAAACCGTGCGCACCGCCATCACCAACGCCAACGTCAACTCCGCCAAGGGCAGCCTGGATGGCCCAACGCGATCGATTACGCTGGCCGCCAACGATCAGATGACCTCCGCCGAGGATTACCGCAAGCTGATCATCAGCTATAACAACGGTGCGCCAGTGCGTCTTGGTGATGTCGCCTCCATTGAACAAGGTGCGGAAAACAGCTGGCTTGGGGCCTGGGCTAACCGTCAGCAGGCGATTGTGCTCAACGTACAGCGCCAGCCTGGCGCCAATATCATCGCCACTGCAGACAGCATCCGTGCGTTGCTGCCCTCCCTTACCGCCACACTGCCCAAATCGGTAGACGTGAAACTGCTCACCGACCGCACCACCAATATCCGTGCATCGGTGGCGGATACGCAGCACGAGCTGATGCTGGCGATTGGCCTGGTGGTGATGATCATCTATCTGTTTCTGCGTAACGTGCCTGCCACCATCATCCCGGCCGTGGCGGTACCGCTGTCGCTGGTCGGGACGTTTGCGGCCATGTATTTCCTCGGCTTCTCGATCAATAACCTGACGCTAATGGCACTCACCATTGCCACCGGCTTTGTGGTCGACGATGCCATCGTGGTGATCGAGAACATCTCGCGCTATATCGAAAAAGGCGAAAAGCCGATGACGGCGGCGCTGAAGGGCGCGGGTGAAATCGGCTTTACCATTATCTCCCTCACCTTCTCGCTGATTGCGGTGCTGATCCCGCTGCTGTTTATGGGCGATGTGATTGGTCGCCTGTTCCGTGAGTTTGCTGTGACGCTGGCGGTGGCGATTCTGATCTCAGCCGTGGTGTCGCTCACGCTCACGCCGATGATGTGTGCACGCATGCTTAGCGCCGAATCGCTGCGCAAGCAGAACCGCTTCTCGCGAGCCAGTGAAGCGATGTTTGATCGGGTGATTGCCGGTTATGGCCGCTGGCTGACCCGCGTATTGCAGCATCCGTGGATCACACTGTCGGTGGCGCTCGGCACGCTGCTGCTGACGGTAGTGATGTGGATTGCTATACCGAAAGGCTTCTTCCCGCAGCAGGACAACGGCATTATTCAGGGCACCTTGCAGGCGCCGCAGTCGGTGTCGTACAGCAGCATGGCGGAACGCACGCGCGATGTGGCGTCGATCATCATGAAAGATCCGGCGGTGCAGAGCATGACGTCATTTGTCGGCGTCGATGGCACCAATGCGGCACTGAACAGCGCGCGTTTGCAGATCAACCTTAAACCGCTCAGCGAGCGTGATGACCGCATTCCCGCGGTACAGAAACGCCTGCAGCAAGAGATTGATAAAGTGCCTGGCGTCTCACTGTGGCTGCAGCCGGTGCAGGATCTGACTATTGAAACCCAGGCGAGCCGCACGCCGTACCAGTTCACGCTGCAATCGGGCTCGCTGGAATCACTCAGCACCTGGGTACCGAAGCTGCTGGCACAACTCAATAGCTTGCCGCAGCTGCGTGACGTCAGCAGCGACTGGCAGGATCAAGGCCTGGAAGCCTTTATCCGTGTCGATCGTGACAGCGCCAGCCGCCTCGGCATCACCATGGCGGATGTCGATAACGCGCTGTATAACGCCTTCGGTCAACGATTGATCTCCACCATTTATACTCAGGCCAATCAGTATCGCGTGGTGCTGGAGCAGAACAATGAGCAAACGCCGGGCCTGGCCAGTCTCGACGGTATTCGACTGACCAGCACCGACGGCGGCAGCGTACCGCTCAGTGCCATCGCGCAGATCGAAGAGCGTCATGCGGCGTTGAGCATTAACCACCTCGATCAATTCCCGTCAGCCACCTTCTCGTTTGATGTCGCCGAGGGCTATTCACTGGGCGAAGCGGTGAAAGCCATCAGCGCAGCCGAAGATCAGGTCGGCATGCCCGCCGAAATGATGACGCAGTTCCAGGGCAGCACGCTGGCGTTTGAAGCGGCGCTCACCAGCACGGTGTGGCTGATTATTGCGGCGGTGGTGGCGATGTATATCGTGCTCGGTGTGCTGTATGAGAGCTTTATCCATCCGATCACCATTCTCTCCACGCTGCCAACAGCGGGGGTGGGCGCGCTGCTGGCGCTGATGCTGAGCGGCAACGAGCTGGATATCATCGCCATCATCGGCATTATCTTGCTGATCGGTATCGTGAAGAAAAACGCCATCATGATGATCGATTTCGCGCTGGCCGCCGAGCGTGAGCAAGGTATGGCACCACGTGAAGCGATCTATCAGGCCTGTTTACTGCGTTTCCGTCCGATTCTGATGACCACGATGGCGGCACTGCTCGGTGCCTTGCCATTGATGTTGAGCACCGGTGTAGGCGCAGAGCTGCGTCATCCGTTAGGGATTGCCATGGTCGGCGGCTTGATCCTCAGCCAAATCCTGACGTTGTTTACCACGCCAGTGATCTATCTGCTGTTTGACCGACTGGCCCACGCCACGCGCCGTCGCTTTAAGCGTTCCGAGGCGCAGCCGTGAAGTTCTTCGCGCTTTTTATCCATCGGCCAGTGGCGACCACGCTGCTGACGCTGGCGATTGCGCTGGCCGGTATTCTCGGTTTCCGTCTGCTGCCGGTCGCCCCGCTGCCGCAGCTGGATTTCCCGGTAATCGTGATTACCGCTTCGCTGCCCGGTGCGTCGCCGGAAACCATGGCTGCTTCGGTGGCCACGCCGCTGGAACGTTCGCTGGGGCGCATTGCCGGTGTCAGTGAAATGACCTCCACCAGTTCTCTCGGCAGCACGCGCGTGATTCTGGTGTTCGATTTTGACCGCGATATCAACGGTGCCGCGCGTGACGTGCAGGCCGCCATCAACGCCGCCCAAAGCCTGCTGCCGACCGGCATGCCAAGCCGTCCGACCTATCGCAAAGCCAACCCATCGGATGCACCGATCATGATCCTGACGCTGACCTCGGATATTTATAATCCCGGTCAGCTGTATGATTACGCCTCAACGCAACTGGCACAGAAGCTGTCGCAGATTCAGGGCGTTGGTGATGTAACCGTGGGCGGCAGTTCATTGCCTGCGGTGCGCGTCGATCTTAATCCGCAGGCGCTATTTAATCAGGGCGTATCACTGGATGCGGTCCGTACTGCCATCAGCAATGCCAACCAGCGCCGTCCGCAAGGGGCGATTGATGATGTGCAGCAGCGCTGGCAGGTACGCACCAACGATGAGCTGCAAACCGCCAGCGAATATCAGCCGCTGGTGGTGCATTACAGCAACGGCGCGGCGGTCCGCCTGAGCGATGTGGCTAACGTGCAGGACTCGGTGCAGGACGTGCGTAACGCCGGGATGACCAATGGCAAACCGGCGGTGCTGCTGGTGGTGCGCAAATCGCCGGATGCCAATATCATTGAAACCGTGGATCGCATCCGCAGCGAGATGCCGCTGCTGCATGAGGTGATCCCCGCCGCCATCGATTTACAGATCGCTCAGGACCGCTCCCCCACCATTCGCGCCTCGCTGCAGGAAGTGGAGCAGTCATTAATGATTGCGGTGGCGCTGGTGATCCTTGTGGTGTTTGTCTTCCTGCGCGATGGCCGTGCCACCCTGATCCCGGCCGCCGCCGTGCCGGTTTCGCTGATTGGCACCTTTGCCGCCATGTATCTGTGTGGATTCAGCCTCAACAACCTCTCGCTGATGGCGCTGACCATCGCCACCGGATTCGTGGTCGATGATGCGATTGTGGTGCTGGAAAATATCGCGCGTCACGTTGAAGCGGGGATGAAACCGCTACAGGCGGCGCTAACCGGCGTGCGCGAAGTGGGCTTTACCGTGCTGTCGATGAGTCTGTCGCTGATTGCCGTGTTCCTGCCACTGCTAATGCTGGGCGGCATTATCGGGCGCTTCTTCTCGGAATTTGCCATCACGCTGTCGGTGGCGATCCTCATCTCGCTGTTTATCTCCATCACCCTGACGCCGATGATGTGCGCCTACCTGCTGAAGCCGCAGGAAAAGCGCAGCCAACCGCGCACGCGGGGTTTCGCTAAAGTGATGCTGAGCGTGCAAAACGGCTACGCGCGCTCGCTGGGTTGGGTGCTGAATCATGCCATCTGGGTGCTGATGCTACTGCTCGCCACCGTCGGGCTGACGGTGTATCTGTTTATCTCGATCCCCAAAACATTTATGCCGGAACAAGACACCGGGCGCTTAAACGGTTTTATCTCGGCGGATCAGAGCATTTCGTTCCAGGCGATGCGTGGCAAGCTGCAGGACTTTATGAACATCATCAAAGCCGATCCGGCGGTGGATAACGTCACCGGCTTTACCGGCGGTTCGCGTACCAACAGCGGATCGATGTTCGTGTCACTTAAGCCGCTGTCGGAACGCAGTGAAAACGCGCAGGAAGTGATTGCACGCCTGCGCACCAAGCTGGCGAAAGAGCCCGGTGCCAACCTGTATCTCAATGCGGTGCAGGATATTCGCATCGGTGGACGTGAATCCAACGCCAGCTACCAATACAGCCTGCTGTCGGATAATCTCGCTGACCTGCGTGAGTGGGAGCCAAAAATTCGTCAGGCGTTTGCTGCACTGCCGGAACTGGTCGACGTGAACTCCGATCAGCAGGACAAAGGCAGCGAAATGGATCTGACCTACGATCGGGAAAGCATGGCGCGGCTGGGTATTCAAGTCTCGGCCGCCAATGCGCTGCTGAACAACGCCTTTGGTCAACGGCAAATCTCCACCATTTACCAGCCGCTGAATCAGTACAAAGTGGTGATGGAAGTCGATCCGAGCTATACGCAGGATATCAGCGCCCTCGATCAGATGTTCGTGATCAACAGCGATGGCAAAGCCATTCCGCTGAGCTGGTTCGCCAAATGGCAACCAGCTAACGCGCCGCTGTCGGTCAACCACGAAGGTCTGTCGGCCGCCTCAACGATTTCGTTCAACCTGCCGGAAGGCGTGTCGTTATCTCAGGCTTCAGAGGCGGTTGAACGCACCATGACGGCGCTCGGTGTGCCCTCCAGCGTACGCGGCAGCTTTGCCGGTACGGCGCAGGTGTTTGAGCAGTCACAATCCAATCAGCTGTATCTGATGCTGGCGGCGATTGCGGCGGTGTATATCGTGCTGGGGATTTTGTATGAGAGCTACGTGCATCCGCTGACCATTCTCTCTACTCTGCCCTCGGCCGGCGTTGGCGCGCTGCTGGCGCTGGAACTGTTTAATACGCCGTTCAGTTTGATTGCGCTGATAGGAATATTGCTGCTGATTGGCATCGTGAAAAAGAACGCCATCATGATGGTGGATTTCGCGCTGGAGGCACAGCGCAATGGCAATCTCAGCGCGCGTGACGCCATTTTCCAGGCCTGTCAGATGCGTTTCCGCCCGATTCTGATGACCACGCTGGCAGCGCTGTTTGGTGCGCTACCGCTGGTGCTGACCAGCGGCGACGGTGCGGAATTGCGTCAACCGCTGGGCATCACTATTACCGGCGGCCTGGTGATGAGTCAGCTACTCACGCTCTACACCACACCGGTGGTGTTTCTGATGATGGATAAGCTGAGTCGGCGTAAAAAAGCGGCATTGATTACCGAATGACATGCTATACACCTTTGCTACATAGCATAAAGCGAGTAAACTTTATCCAGTCACTATGAAGGAGGTTTATATGTCTCAAGGTACAGTGTTTACAAATAATCGTACGCAAAACGTGCGTATTCCTGCTGACGTGCGCTTTCCCGACAACGTGAAAAATGTCACGGTGCGTGCGATTGGCAAAGAGCGCATTCTCACACCAATAGAAAACGCCTGGGATAGCTTTTTCCTCGATGGCCCCAGCGTAAGCGATGATTTTATGAATGAGCGTGCGTCACAGGAGCAATCTGACAGGGAAGATTTTTAATGCATCGCTATATGCTGGATACCAACATAGTTATCTATGTCATCAAACGCCGCCCGATTGAGGTTTTGGAACGCTTTAATGCCAATGTCGGGCGCATGGTCATCTCATCGATTACGCTTGCTGAACTCGTTCATGGTGCGGAGAAAAGTGCTTTTCCTGAAAGGAATTTACGCACTGTTGAAGACTTTATTTCCCGTCTGGACGTACTCAGTTACGACCAAAGGGCAGCATTTCAATACGGCTCGATTCGCGCTGACCTGGAAAAGAAAGGCACACCCATCGGTCTGAATGATTTACACATTGCTGCACACGCGCGGAGTGAAGCGCTAACACTCATTACCAACAACCTGCGCGAATTTTCACGGGTGAACGGGTTGATCAGCGAAAACTGGCTTTAATATAACGGTAATCTTCATGAACTCGCAAACCGCTACCGTGCGCTGGCAGCTGTGGATCGTCGCCTTCGGCTTTTTTATGCAGGCGCTGGATACCACTATCGTCAACACCGCCATCCCTTCAATGGCGCGTGACCTCAATGTCAGCCCACTCAACATGCACTCGGTGATCGTGTCGTATGTGCTGACGGTGGCCGTGACGTTGCCGATCAGCGGCTGGCTGGCGGATCGCTTTGGCGTGCGTAACATTTTCTTCTGCGCCATTGTGCTGTTCAGCATCGGTTCGCTGCTGTGCGCCTTCTCTACCTCGCTCGATCAGCTGGTGATGGCGCGCGTGGTGCAAGGCGTCGGCGGGGCGATGATGGTGCCGGTCGGGCGTTTGACGGTGATGAAAATTGTGCCGCGCGAGCAGTACATGTCGGCGATGACCTTTGTGACCACGCCGGGGCAAATCGGTCCGCTGCTCGGTCCGGCGCTGGGCGGGATTTTGGTGCAGTACGCCAGCTGGCACTGGATCTTCCTGATTAATATTCCGGTCGGCATCATCGGCGCGATTGCTACGCTGATGCTGATGCCGAATTACACCATGCAAACCAAACGTTTTGATTTTCTCGGCTTCGTGCTGCTGGCAGTGGGCATGGCGACCCTGACGCTGGCGCTCGACGGCCAGCGCAGCACCGGCGGCTCCCCGCTGCTGCTCGGCGCACTGATTCTGGTCGGCGTGTTCTCCCTGCTGTTTTACCTGATGCACGGCCGCAACAACGACAACGCGCTGTTTAGCCTGAAGCTGTTCGACAACCGCATCTACTCGATTGGCCTGCTCGGCAGTTTCACCGGACGCATCGGTAGCGGCATGCTGCCCTTTATGACACCGATCTTTTTGCAGGTGGGCCTCGGCTACAGCCCGTTCCACGCGGGTTTAATGATGATTCCGATGGTGCTGGGCAATATGGGCACCAAACGCGTGGTGGTGCGCATCGTTAACCTGTTTGGCTATCGCAATGCGCTGGTCGGGGCGACTATCGCACTGGCGCTGGTGGTGTTGCTGTTTCCGGCAGTGGCGCTGCTCGGATGGGTGTGGATGCTGCCAGTGGTCTTGCTGCTGCAAGGGATGGTGAATGCCATCCGCTTCTCCTCGATGAACACCTTAACCCTGAAAGAGTTGCCGGATGATCTGGCTTCGAGCGGCAATAGCCTGCTCTCAATGATCATGCAGCTGTCGATGAGTATTGGCGTCACGGTGGCAGGCTTGCTGCTGGGTGCGTTCGCCCACGGTGCCGTGACCAACAGCGCGGCCGCGCATCAAACCTTTATTTATACCTATCTGTGCATGGCGCTGGTGATTGTGTTGCCAGCTCTGGTGTTCTGGCGCGTACCCAAAGATGTGAGTAAGAACGTGGATCTCAGAGGCAGGAGAAAAGCATGAAGCAGCCGGTGAAACTCGGCATTGGCGCCAAGCTGTTTGTGGCGATATTTTCCACCTGCATGCTGGTGATCATCACCATGCACTGGGGCGTGCGCCTCAGCTTTGAGCATGGTTTTGTTGATTACATCAAGAAAGGCAATGAACAGCGTTTAACCCTGCTAAGCGATGCGCTGGCGGATCAGTACGAGCAGCACGGCGACTGGGATTTTTTGCGTAACAACGATCGGCTGATTTTCACCATTCTGCGATCGATGGAACAGAACCCCGGCAGCAGTACGCAGTTGCCGCCACACGGCTGGCGCACTCAGTTCTGGATTATCGATCAGCAGTATAAGGTCTTGTCCGGGCCACACTCGCCGGTGCCGCCGGAAGGCACGCGGCGCAACATCACCACCAGCACCGGCAAAGTGGTGGGTTGGGTGATCGCCTCGCCCGCTGAGAGGCTGACGCGCAGTACCGATATCAACTTTGATTTGCAACAGCGGCGCACCAGCTGGATGATCGTCACGCTCACTACGCTGCTGGCGGCGCTGGTCACCTGGTTACTGGCGCGCGGCTTATTGGCCCCGGTGAAACGGCTGGTGGATGGCACCCATGAACTGGCGGCAGGCAAATTCTCCACACGCGTGGAAGTGGGCAGCAGTGATGAAATTGGCCAACTGGCGCGCGATTTTAACCAGCTCGCCAGTTCTCTGGAGAAGAACGAAAGCAATCGCCGCGCCTTTATGGCCGATATCTCCCACGAGCTGCGCACACCGCTGGCGATCATGCGCGGTGAGCTGGAAGCGATGCAGGATGGTGTGCGCAAGCTGACGCCGGAAGCCATCACCTCACTGCAGAGTGAAGTGGTGGTGCTCACTAAACTGGTGGATGATTTGCATCAGCTGTCGCTGTCTGACGCGGGCGCCCTCGCCTATCGCAAACAGCCGGTGGATGTGGTGAATCTGCTGGAAGTGGTGGCAGGCAGCTTTGGCGAACGCTATCGCAGCCGGGATTTAACCCTCACCCTTGCACTGCCGACCAAAGCGGAAAGTTTTGGCGATCCGGATCGTTTGATGCAGTTGTTTACCAATCTGCTGGAGAACAGCCTACGTTATACCGATGCCGGTGGCGAAGTACGGGTCAGCCTGCAGCAACACGGCGAATACTGGAAGTTGCGATTTGCCGACAGCGCGCCCGGCGTCGATGCTGAACATCAGGCACATCTTTTTGAGCGTTTTTTCCGTGCTGAAAGTTCACGCAATCGCGCCAGCGGCGGCTCTGGATTGGGCCTGGCGATCTGTAAAAACATTGTTGAAGCACATAGCGGCAGCATTTCTGCGGAGCACTCTGATTTAGGTGGGCTGCAAATCGCGCTAAACTTGCCGTATGTTCCTCACCAGAAATAGCTTATGAGCCCGGATAATCACGATCCCCTGATTCTTATTGTTGAAGACGAACCGAAACTGGCGCAGCTGATGATCGATTATCTGCAGGCGTCCAACTATCGCACCCACCATATTGCCGATGGCAATGAAGTGCTGAACTACGTGCAGCACTCACCGCCGGATTTGATGCTGCTGGATTTGATGCTGCCGGGTCGCGATGGCTTAACGCTGTGTCGTGAAATCCGCCGTTTCTCTGAGCTGCCGATCATTATGGTGACAGCACGCACCGAGGAGATCGACCGCCTGCTGGGGCTGGAAATCGGCGCGGATGATTACATCTGCAAACCGTTCAGCCCGCGTGAGGTGGTGGCGCGCGTGAAAACCATTTTGCGCCGTGTAAAACGTTCGCCGGAAGAAGCGCAGCTCGCCTCGCATCTGCTGATTGATGAAGGGCGTTTTCAGGCCAGCTGGCGCGAACAGCAACTGGAACTGACGCCTGCTGAATTCCGCTTGCTGAAAACCCTGGCGCTGGAGCCGGGTAAAGTGTTCTCGCGCGAACAGTTACTGAATCATCTTTATGACGATTATCGCGTGGTCACCGACCGTACTATCGATAGCCATATCAAAAACCTGCGACGCAAGCTGGAAAACCTTGATGCGGAGCAGCCGTTTATTCGCGCGGTGTACGGCATGGGCTATCGCTGGGAAGCGGACGTCTGTCGCCTGATGTAGCGCTCGCTTGATGTAGATCAATTTACTTCAGCGGCGGCCCTGCCTACAATTCCCCACCTTTTGCAGGGCCGTTTGATGCGGCTCATGCACCTGCCATCGCCGATGGCATGCTGACCTGACATCAGTGAGAATTCCCTCCATGTTTAAACCCGAACTCCTTTCTCCAGCGGGATCGCTGAAGAATATGCGCTATGCCTTTGCCTATGGCGCAGACGCGGTGTATGCCGGTCAACCGCGCTACAGCCTGCGCGTGCGTAATAATGAATTCACCCACGAAGTGCTGGCCAAGGGCATTGAAGAAGCGCACCAGCTGGGCAAGAAATTTTACGTGGTGGTGAACATCGCGCCGCATAACGCCAAGCTGAAAACCTTTATCCGCGACCTGACGCCGGTGGTGGAGATGCAGCCCGATGCGCTGATTATGTCCGATCCCGGCCTGATTATGCTGGTGCGTGAAGCTTTTCCGGAGATGCCGATTCATCTGTCGGTGCAGGCCAATGCGGTGAACTGGGCGACGGTGAAGTTCTGGCAGCAAATGGGGCTGACCCGCGTGATCTTGTCGCGCGAGCTGTCGCTGGATGAGATTGCTGAGATTCGCCAGCAGGTGCCAGAAATGGAGATTGAGATCTTCGTACACGGCGCACTGTGCATGGCCTACTCCGGGCGCTGTCTGCTTTCCGGTTATCTCAATAAGCGCGATCCGAATCAGGGAACCTGCACTAACGCCTGCCGCTGGGAATACAAAGTGGAAGAAGGCAAACAGGATGAGGTGGGCAATATTGTCGGCTTCCATCAGCCGGTTGAGGTGCAGGAGCCCACGCTGGGCGTTGGCGCGACGACCGACCGTGTATTCTTGTTAGAAGAGAAGATGAAGCCCGGTGAAGTGATGAGTGCCTTTGAAGATGAGCACGGCACTTACATCATGAACTCAAAGGATTTGCGCGCGGTGGCACACGTTGAGCGTTTGAGTCAGATGGGCGTACATTCGCTGAAAATTGAAGGCCGCACTAAATCCTTCTACTACTGCGCCCGCACCGCGCAGGTGTATCGTCGTGCTATTGATGATGCGGCAGCGGGCAAGCCGTTCGATCCGGCGCTGCTGGAGACGCTGGAAGGTTTGGCGCATCGTGGCTATACCGAAGGTTTCCTGCGTCGTCATACGCATGACAGTTATCAGAACTATGAACAGGGTTTCTCGGTATCCGAGCGCCAGCAGTTTGTGGGAGAGTTTACCGGTGAACGTCGCGGCGACTGGGCGCAAATTGCCGTGAAGAATAAGTTTTTGCTCGGCGATTCTGTGGAGATCATGACGCCGCAGGGCAACCTGAACTGTACGCTGGAATCGATGCAAAATGATAAAGGTGCAGCGGTAGATGTCGCGCCGGGAGATGGACATAAGGTGTGGATCCCGGTGCCGGAATCAGTGGATCTGGCCTTTGCTTTGTTAATGCGTAATTTCACTGACGGCAACAGCACCTACGATCCGCACGGAAAAAAGCGCACATAATGAAAAGAAAGGCGCGAAGTTAGAACAGGATCACAGACCGCCGCTGCGCCTCGCTTTAGAATCCCGCCTGCTGCTAACGAGTAACAATAAACAGCAGGTAGTACCAGGAACCACCTCATTCACCCGCCCGGCTCCCCCGTGCGGGTTTTCTTTTTTTCATCGCCCGCCGATAAAGTTCCTCGCCCACCTATGCTATAACCTCTGCATCGTATTTCGCCTCAAGGAACTGATTATGCAAAATAAACCACTGACGCTGCTGATCCTCAATGGGAAAGGCGCGGGCAATGAAGATTTGCGTGCGGCGGTGAATACGCTGCGCGATGAAGGTTTTAATCTGGCGGTACGCGTGACCTGGGAAAAGGGCGACGGTGACCGTTACGTGCAGGAAGCGGTGGCGTTGCAGGCTGAAACCGTGGTAGCGGGCGGCGGCGATGGCACCATCAATGAAATCGCCACAGCGCTGGCGGCAGTGCCTGCAGAGCAGCGTCCAGCACTGGGTATTCTGCCGCTTGGTACGGCCAATGATTTCGCCACCAGCGTGGGGATTCCAGAGGAGATGGAACCGGCGCTGCGTCTGGCGGTGTTGGGTAAAGCCAGCGCGATTGATTTGGCGCGTGTAAATGGCGATCGCTACTTTATCAATATGGCGACCGGCGGCTTTGGCACGCGTATTACCACGGAGACGCCGGAGAAATTGAAATCGGCTTTAGGCGGCGTGTCCTATTTTATTCATGGTTTGATGCGAGTGGATGCGCTGAAGCCGGATAGCTGTGAGATCAGCGGTCCGGGATTTGAGTGGCAAGGTGATGCACTGGTGATCGGCATTGGTAATGGTCGTCAGGCAGGTGGCGGACAGAAGCTGTGTCCGGATGCGTTGATCAATGATGGGCAGCTGAATCTGAGCATCGTCACCGCGCAGGAGTTGTTGCCGACGTTGCTGCATTCGCTGACGCGTAATGATGAGAATCCGAATATTGTCTCGGCGCAGTTGCAGTCGCTGAGCATTCGTTCACCGCACGAGATGACGTTCAATCTGGATGGCGAACCGCTGACCGGCAGCGAATTTGAAATTGAAGTGATGCCAGGCGCGCTGAGCTGCCGCCTGCCGCCGCAGTGCCCGCTACTGGCGTGATGTTTGTTGGTTAGAGGCGGGTGAAATGCAGTCTGGATTGCTGGTGGTGATGCAGCCTGGGTTGCTGGTGATAACGCAGTCTGGGTTGCTGGTGATAACGCAGTCTGGGTTGCTGGTGATAACGCAGTCTGGGGTCGGTTTGGGGCTGGCGGTCCTCGCGCCGCTGACGCGGTGCCTTCACTTCACTCGTCAGCCGGACGGACCGGCGCAGACGGAACATCCCTGTTCCGGCTGCGCCTTTCGCCAGCATCCATGCTGGCTCTCCTGGCTTCCTCATTCCGTTCAGCGCTGCGAAATGCCATCCCCAAACCGACCCCAGCCTGCTCATTAACTTGAGTGCGTGCTGCAGTAGGGCGTTACACCTTCATCCAGCGACGTTCGACGGCGGATACTGCTACCGCTTCTAATACCTTCTGCACCTGCAAACCTTCGGCAAAATCTGGCCACATACGATCGCCGGCTGCGATACCATTGATCAAGTCACGGATCTCAACGGTTTTCTGATCGTTAAAACCAATACCGTGACCCGCTGATACGCAGAAGTTGGCGTAATCCGGATGGGCCGGGCCAGTCAGAATGGTTTTGAAGCCCTGACGTCCAGCAGGCTCATCATGGATATACAACTCCAGCTCGGCCATGCGCTCCTGGGTGTAGCGTAGCGTACCTTTGGTGCCGGTGACCACGTAGGTGAGACCCATTTTGCTGCCACAGGCGATACGCGAGGTTTCAAACACGCCGTGCGCACCGTTTTTAAAGCGCAGCAGCGCGCTGGCCTGATCTTCGTTCTCTACCGGCAGCAGACGTGAATGGTCTTTGGGATCGGGCCGCTGTTTAATTACCGTCATCATATCGCCGCTGACTTCTTCGATGTCGCCCACCAGATAGTGCGCCATGTTGACGATATGCGCCGCCAGATCGCCTAACGCACCCAAGCCGGCCAGCGCTTTCTGGCAGTGCCAGTCAAGCGGGGTTTCCGGGCGTGCCAGATAATCTTCGTTATGCGTGCCGTAGAAATGAATCACTTCACCAATTTCACCACGCGCAATGATTTCACGCGCCAGTTGGCTGGTCGGGTTTTTCATATAGTTGAAGCCCACCAGCGTTTTGACGCCTGCCTGCTGCGCGGCCTGCACCATCTCTTCTGCATCTGCCACAGACAACGAGAGCGGCTTCTCAGAGTAAACGTGTTTGCCGTTACGGATCGCTTCCAGCGCCATCTCTTTGTGCAGGAAGTTCGGGGCACAGATGTCGACCACATCAATATTGGGATCGCGCACCAGCTCGTGCCAGTCGCCGGTTGATCGGTCAAAGCCAAAGGTTGCCGCCTGTTTCGTGGCCAGTTCAGGATTCACCTCTGCCAGCATTTCACGCACGATTTCGCCTTTCAGCGCAAAAACAGTGGGAGCCTGCGCGTAAGCAATGGCGTGACAACGACCAATGTAACCACTGCCGATCATTCCGATTCTGACTTTGTTCATGCTGCACCTGGAGTTGTGGGTGGGAATTGTTCTGGAATATATGTTTCGCTTTTGGCCGCCACAACGGCGAAATGAAATATCTGTGATCATACATGCGAGGTATCTGACAAAATCGACAAATCAGAATGTAATTTTGCATAACATTAGTGACTTGCATCACAAAGCATCCCGTCATGGGGGGTGATTCAGCGTGCTATGGCCGAGAGAATCGCAAAATTGACGCTTTATTCAGCAGTTAGTTAAAAATGTAGAAAAGGCCTTTGACAACCCAGAGCCTGCTCGTTACTATGCGCCCCGTTCCAAACGATTCCTCTGTAGTTCAGTCGGTAGAACGGCGGACTGTTAATCCGTATGTCACTGGTTCGAGTCCAGTCAGAGGAGCCAAATTCTTGAAAAGAGCAGCCTATCAGGCTGCTTTTTTTATGCCTGCAATTTGGGAGGCGATGAATGGAATAGTTGGGCGATGTCCTATCTAAAGTCATTGTCGGCTCAATCTGAAAATCTCAGCCAAACCTGCACATCTCATCACAGCCTGAACATCTCAAACCCAATTCAACACCCCAACATAGCTTGAAGACCTCATATCAGTCTGAACATCGCAGCCCACTCAACACCTCAACCCTGTTTGAATATCTTCGGCCTGCCTGGGAATCTCAACCCAAACTAAAAATCCCACATCTCAAATCTCTGCATATTTCAGCCCCACTCCAACTCCACTGCCCCATCTCCCAAACTGCCACAGTTCTTCGCTCCCTCTTCCTGCACTCTGTGACTCTCTTCACAACTCTTTAACGCCGACTTGTATGGTAGTATTAGCAAGCGTATTTTTCATTCATTGCATTCCCGTTGCTGCCAAATCCACCGATTAAGTGTGTATCTGGCAAGGAGTAGATGATGAAAAGTGTCGTAATTGAACAACCGGGTGAATTGGTAGTGGCAGAACGCGCATTGCCTGAACCAGCCGCAGGCGAAGTGCGCGTCAAAGTGCAGTTTGCCAGTATCTGCGGTTCAGATGTGCACATCTGGCACGGCCACAACCCATTCGCCAAATACCCGCGCGTGATTGGCCACGAATTCTTTGGCTTGATCGATGCGGTGGGTGAAGGCGTGGATGCCGCGCGTATCGGCGAGCGTGTGGCGGTGGATCCGGTCGTCAGCTGCGGACACTGCTACCCCTGCTCCATCGGTCGCCCAAACGTCTGCAAAGAACTGCAGGTAATCGGTGTGCACCGTGACGGTGGTTTCAGCGAATTTGCGGTGGCTCCAGCTAAAAACGCTTTTACTCTGCCCGCTTCTATTCCGGACAAACTCGCCAGCCTGGTGGAACCGTTCACCATCGCGGCGAACATCACCGCCTTCCTCAAACCGCAGGCCAATGACGTGGCGCTGATTTACGGCGCAGGCCCGATGGGCTTAACCGCCATTCAGGTGCTGAAAGGCGTCTACGGCGTGGAAAAAGTGCTGGTGGTGGATCGTCTGCCGGAACGTCTGGCGCTGGCGCAGGAAAATGGCGCTGATCAGGTGTTCAACAACAGTGAGATTCCGCTGGCCGCACAGCTGGAAGGCGTGCAGCCAACATTGATCATCGATGCCGCCTGCCATCCGACCATTCTGGCAGAAGCCGCTGCCCTCGCCTCTCCGGCGGCGCGTATTGGCCTGCTCGGCTTCTCCGGTGAGCCTTGCAGCATCACGCAGCAGGCGTTAACCAGCAAAGAGTTATCACTGTTTACCTCGCGCCTGAACAGCAATCGCTTCCCGCAGGTGATTGAGTGGATGGAGAAAGGTCAGATTCAGCCAGAGAAATTAGTCACCCACTATTTCCCGCTGGCCGAGATTGAAAAAGCGATGACGCTGTTCGAAAAAGATCCGCGCACCTGCTGCAAAGTGATTCTGCACATGGGTTAAGTTAATCTTCACACCAGGTGTCCTTAATCCGGTGCGTACCCGCCGGCCAATATAATAATCCTCTCAATGCTTCAGGCTGTATCAAAGC
The DNA here is from genome assembly GCF_009830025.1 of Pantoea sp. Taur. Lineage (NCBI taxonomy): Bacteria > Pseudomonadati > Pseudomonadota > Gammaproteobacteria > Enterobacterales > Erwiniaceae > Pantoea > Pantoea sp. Taur. The sequence continues at coordinate 29,676 of NZ_SZZZ01000005.1, read as the reverse complement.
GGCAAGTGTTTCAATCCCCGAAGGGGATGAGATTAAACAGGCCACACAGAAACAGATTGAAGCATGATGGGAAACGGAGTTTCTATGTTAAAGAATCTACGCTGGACCCTCGTACTGCTGTTGTTCCTGGTTTATATGATCAACTACCTCGATCGTATTGCCCTTTCTCTGACTGTACCGCTGGTAGAAAAAGACCTGATGATCAACGCCGAACAGTTCGGCATGATTTTCGGTAGCTTCTTCTTTGGCTACGCGCTGTTTAACTTTATCGGTGGCCTGGCGACCGATAAATTCGGCCCAACTATCGTGCTCGGCACCGCCGTCGGTATGTGGTCGCTGTTCTGCGGCATGACCGCGCTGGCAACTGGCTTCTGGTCGATGATGATTCTGCGTGTGCTCTTCGGCATGGCAGAAGGCCCGATTTGCGCTTCTGCCAACAAAGCGATTAACGGCTGGTTCCCGAAAAAACAGGCTGCTACCGCAATGGGCTTACTCAGCGCCGGTTCGCCGCTGGGTGGCGCGGTGGCAGGCCCGATTGTGGGTTATCTGGCGTTGTCATTTGGCTGGCGTCCAGCGTTCGTGGTGATCTGTGTGATTGGCCTGGTGTGGATGGGTTTGTGGTTCTTCTTCGCCGCTGATAACCCGGCGCGCAGCAAAAAAGTCTCTGAAGAAGAGCGCGCGCTGGTCGAGAAACTGAAAGCAGAAGAACCGGCTGATGTCATCGACCCGACCGGTAAAGCACACGGTATGGGTTACTACCTGCGCCAGCCGATTATCCTGGTCACGGCCTTCGCCTTCTTCTGCTACAACTATATTCTGTTCTTCTTCCTGAGCTGGTTCCCGGCTTATCTGGTACAGGCGCACGGTCTGGATATTAAGTCGATGAGTATCACCACCATGATCCCGTGGATTGTCGGCTTCGTCGGCCTCGCATTGGGCGGCTGGATTTCGGATAAGATTTTCAACATCACCGGCAAGCTGCTGTTGTCGCGCAAAATTGTCCTGGTGGTCTCGCTGCTGGCTGCCGCCATCTGTGTAGCACTGGCGGGAACGATTAAAGAGGTGAATTCCGCGGTGATCATGATGTCGATCTCCATCTTCTTCCTCTACATCACCGGTGCGATTTACTGGGCGATTATTCAGGATGTGGTGCACAAAAGCCGTGTCGGCAGCATCAGTGGCTTTATCCATCTGATTGGTAGCCTGTCCGGGATTGTTGGGCCGATTGTCACGGGCTATATCGTGCAGCACACCGGTAAATTCGACAGCGCCTTTATTCTGGCGGGCTGTGTCGCCGGGATTGGTGCGATGCTGGTGCTGTTTGTGATTCGCAGCCCAAAGACCGTAGATAAACCGGTGTCCGCATAACAGATTGACCATAATGGGGCGCTCAGCGCCCCGTTTGCTAAAAGGAAAACGCATGTTAGAGCTTGATCGCCTCCCCGCCGACGTCCAACGTCCCGCTTACGACCGCAGCCAGTTAAAAACCCGCATGGTACATATCGGCTTTGGTGCTTTTCACCGTGCCCATCAGGCGCTCGCGACCGATAAACTGGCAACGAAAGGCAGCGACTGGGGCTACTGCGAAGTGAACCTCAACAGTGGCGCATTGATTCAGGCGCTGCGTCAGCAAGACCTGCTTTATACCCTCACCGAAATGGCCGATAGCAGCCTGCACACCCGCGTGATTGGCGTGGTGACGCAAGCGCTGCATGGCAAAGGCGACGGCATTGATGCGGTGATTGAGGCGATGAGCCAGCCAGATGTGGCGATTGTCTCGATGACGGTGACCGAGAAAGGCTATTGCTACATGCCTTCCAGCGGCAAGCTCAATCCGGATCATCCTGATATCGTGCATGACCTGGAAAACCCCACGCAGCCGCGTTCGCTGCCGGGCCTGATTCTGGCGGCGATTATCCGTCGCCGCGAACGTGGATTAACGCCATTCAGCGTAATGTCCTGCGACAACATGCCAGAGAACGGTCACGTCACGCGCAATGTCGTCACCCAGCTGGCAGAACGCCATAGCCACGAACTGGCAGAGTACATTCAAACGCACATCACCTTCCCCTCCACCATGGTGGATCGCATCGTTCCCGCCATGACCGATGCGGCATTTGATGCGCTGGAAGCGCGCTTAGGCAGCAGCGATCCGGTGGCGGTAGAAGCCGAGCCTTTCTTCCAGTGGGTGATTGAAGATAACTTCGTTAACGGCCGCCCGGCGTGGGAAAATGCCGGTGCTGAGCTGGTGAGTGATGTATTGCCGTTTGAAGAGATGAAGCTGCGCATGCTGAACGGCAGCCACTCGTTCCTCGCCTATCTCGGCTTCCTCGCCGGCTACGAACACATCAGCGATTGCATGGCCGATAACCACTTCCGCACGGCGGCACGCGCGCTGATGTTACAGGATCAGGCCCCGACGCTGCGTACTCAGGGCGTGGATCTCACCGCCTATGCCGACTCGCTGATCGCTCGCTACGAAAACCGCGCCATCAAGCATCGCACTTATCAAATTGCCACCGATGGCACGCAGAAGTTGCCACAGCGTTTGCTGGACAGCGTGCGCTGGCATCTGCGTAACGGTACCTCGTGTGACTATCTGCTGCTGGGTGTGGCGGGCTGGATGCGTTACGTGAGCGGTGTCGATGAGCAAGGTCAGGCGATTGAGATTCGCGATCCAATGAAAGAACAATTGGCGAGCATCGTTGCGCACAGTGATGAGGGTGCACAGCGCGTCGAAGCCTTACTGCGGATACAAGCGGTATTTGGCGATGATTTACGTTATCAGACCGCCTTTGTCTCGCGCGTCACCGAGTTGTATAACCAGCTTAATACCCAAGGTGCACGCGCCACGGTACAAGCCCTTGTGACACAGGCATAAGTGCCTTCACAAATGTGTAGCGCAGATGCAGCGTGCTGATTAGACTGAACCTTTCTCATCGGGCTGGCGTAGGCCAGCCGTAATACGGATATTGCTGCATGTCGATTGCCTATACCATTACCACCAGCGAACCCGTAAATCAGCAGATCTATCGTTATCTGCGCAAAGATATCGTGACCTGCGCCATTCATCCCGGCTCGTTGCTGTCGGAAAAAGAAGTGTCCGCGCGCTTCAATGTGTCGCGCCAGCCAGTCCGCGAAGCTTTTATCAAACTGGCGGAAGCGGGCCTGGTGCAGGTGCTGCCGCAGCGCGGCACTTTCGTGCGTAAAATTTCCGCCCAGCGTGTGGCCGACGGTCGTTTTATCCGTGAAGCGGTGGAGATCGCCGTGGTGCGTCGTGCTGCACAGGAGATCACCCCCGAGGGCTTGATGGCGCTGGAGCACAATCTTCAGTTGCAGCGTCTGGCGGCAGAACGTCACGACAGCCAGGCATTCTTAGCGCTGGACGATGAGTTTCACCGCCTGATTGCCGAAGGAATTAACTGCCTGCTGGCGTGGGAAACAGTGGAGAACATCAAAGCCACCATGGATCGCGTGCGCTTCCTGACATTGAGCGAAGTGTCGCCACCGGAAAGCTTGATTCAGCAGCATGAAAACATTTACCAGGCGTTAAAAGCGCAGGATGTTGAGGCGGCAGAAGCGGCGATGCGTCGTCATCTGCAGGAGATGATTTTAACCATCACGCCGATTGCTGAGCGTAATAGCGAGTGGTTTGAAGCGCCTTAGATTGTCTGCGATTAGATGCCCTCAACCTGGTCCTCTCCCATATAAAGGGGGAGACCCAAGCAAAGTGCGATTGGCGAGCGAGTGAAGCGCGTGTTGCCGCTCAATAGAGAGCTTTGCAGATAAGATTTCGTCCCCATGCTCTCGATCAATCCCCAATCATTACTCCGCTGACCGATTCCCCTCCCGCTTGCGGGAAGGGATTTGGGCAATCAATTACGCAATTGTGACATCTTTCGCCAGATAAACATCCTGCACCGCATTAATCAGCTGTACGCCCTCTTTCAGCGACTTCTTAAACGCCTTACGGCCCAGTATCAGCCCCATACCGCCCGCACGTTTGTTGATCACCGCAGTACGCACCGATTCGGCAATGTCGGTATCTCCGGCTGATGCGCCACCAGAGTTGATCAATCCCGCACGGCCCATATAGCAGTTTGCCAGCTGGTATCGCACCAGATCGATCGGGTTCTCTGTGGTCAGCTTGCTGTAGACACGCTCATCGGTGTGACCGAATTTCACCGCCTTGTAGCCGCCGTTGTTCTCGGCCATTTTCTGCTTGACGATATCTGCGCCAATGGTCGCCGCCAGATGGTTGGCCTGGCCGGTCAAGTCAGCGCTGGCATGGTAATCCACGCCGTCTTTCTTGAAGCCATCATTGCGCAGATAGGCCCACAGCACGGTCACCATGCCCAGCTCATGCGCACGCTCAAAGGCCGCCGAGATCTCTTCAATCTGACGGCGAGATTGCTCAGAACCAAAATAGATGGTCGCGCCCACCGCGATGGCACCCAGGTTGAATGCCTGCTCGACGCTGGCATACAGCGTTTGATCGTATTGGGTGGGATAGCTCAGGGTTTCGTTGTGGTTCAGTTTCACCATAAACGGAATACGGTGTGCATAGCGGCGTGATACTGAAGCCAGCACGCCATAGGTGGATGCCACGCAGTTACAGCCGGCTTCAATCGCCAACTCAACAATGTTCTTCGGATCGAAGTAAGCCGGGTTGGCGGCAAAAGAGGCGCCCGCTGAGTGCTCAACGCCCTGATCGACCGGCAGAATCGACAGATAGCCGGTGCCCGCCAGACGACCGGTGTTATACAGGGTTTGCATATTGCGTAATACGGCAGGAGAACGATTGTTGTCGATCATCACACGATCGACGAAATCCGCGCCCGGTAAATAAAGGCTGTCCGCTGGAATGGTCATGCAGCGATGTTGAAGAAGTGAATCCGCTTCTTTGCCCAATAACTGTACGATGTCCGTCATGTTGGCTCCTGAAATAAATGGCTGGAATGGAACCGGCAATGGCCGATTCGCCCCCAACAGCCTGGACCGAAAAGCGCCAGGCTGGCAAATTGCTGACTCCATTTTTCAGACGGATACGCAGTAAAAAAATTCTGCCACCTTGCTAGGGGCGGCCTTCAGTTTGAATCCTGCAACGCAATGGCACGCCCTAATGGCCGTTCTGCTGCCCTACCACCACTGATGGAAGTGATGAACCGGACCAATGCCCTTGCCGACTTCCAGCGAGTCGGCGTGCAGCAAGGCCTGCTGCAGCCAGGCTTTGGCTTCGGTGACTGTGTCCGCCCAGTTATCGTGACGTGGACGCAGCGCCGCTAAAGCAGCGGACAGTGAACAGCCGGTGCCGTGGGTATGGCGCGTATTGACGCGCGGTGCGGTAAAGCGCTGACGTCCTGCGCGGGTGATCAGCCAGTCCGGGCTCTCAGCATCGCTAAGATGACCGCCCTTCATCAATACCGCTTCACAACCGAGATCCAGCAGCGCATCGCCCTGCATCAGCATGGTTTTCTCATCCTGCGCCATATCACGGCCCAGTAACGCAGCCGCTTCCGGCAAATTGGGCGTGATCAACGACACCTGCGGCAGCAGCAGTTCACGCACGCTGGCGACCGCATCCGGCGACAGCAGCGGATCGCCACTCTTGGCAATCATCACCGTATCCAGCACCACAAACGGCAGGCTGGCGCGTTTCAGCCGCTCGGCCACCACTTCGACAATCGCGGTTTCCGACAGCATGCCGATTTTGGCGGCATTGATACGCACATCGTCCAGCACCGAATCCAGTTGCGCGCCCACGAAATTGGGTTCAATGCGATACACCGACTGCACGCCGCAGGTGTTCTGCGCCACCAGCGCGGTGATCACACTGGTGCCATACGCACCCAGCGCGGAGAAGGCTTTGAGATCGGCCTGAATGCCCGCGCCACCGCTCGGGTCAGTGCCTGCAATGGTCAACGCGTTGATGCGTTTCATATGGCAACCTCCAGCGTCCAGAGGTTATCGAGGAAAGCCGCGACAAAGCTGCCAGGTCCCTGAACAGCACGCGCCGCCTGCTCACCCGCCAGCGACATCACGCGACATGCCGCCGCCACATGCTGCAAGCGGTCGCCCGGCAAACTGCTGAACGCCGCGACCACGGCGGAAAGCGCACAGCCGGTGCCGACCACGCGCGTCATCAGCGGGCTGCCGCCGGGAATGGCCAGCGTGCGTTTGCCATCAGTGACGTAATCGACTTCACCGGTGACCGCCACCAGCGTGTGGTAATCCTGTGCCAACTGTTGCGCCGCGCTCAGTGCGGCATCGGCCTGATGCACGCTGTCCACGCCGCGCCCGCCCGCAGCCTGGTTAGCCAGTACGAGGATTTCCGAGGCGTTACCACGAATCGCGGCGGGATGCAGGCTCAGCAACTGCTGGCAGAATTCGGTACGGAATGAGAGTGCGCCCACGGCCACCGGATCGAGCGTCCATGGCGTGCCGACTTTAGAGGCTGACTGCACCGCCGCCAGCATCGCATCGCGACGGTCGCGGGTTAAGGTCCCGACGTTGATCAGCAGCGCATCGGCAAAACTCACGAACTGCGCGGCTTCCTCGGCATCGATCACCATCGCGGGAGAGGCTTGCAAAGCCAGCAGCACATTGGCGGTAAAGGTTTGCACCACATCATTGGTCATGCAGTGCACCAGCGGTGCCTGCTGACGCAGCAGCTGCAGGGATTGCGCGAGTTGCGCGGAGGTAAGAAGGTCAGGCTGTGTCATAAAACTCCCAACCGGCGATCAAGAAGGCGAATGCGGTCAGGCATCTGACTTCCCTACGCTGGCATTATCCAGATCAGGTCAGCGGGTGTATCTCAGCCCTGTTTAACAGGGGCACCCCGAGTCATGGCATGGTGAACATGCCGCACACAGGATAAGGCGAGCGTGAAGGATTGTAAATCGTGAGGCAGCGCGATCAAGGAAAAATGCGCTGTATCAAGCTGAAGAGATTTTCGAATTTATCCACAATGGATAGAATGTGGATGCAGATCAATTGACGTTAAAATATAAATTCAATAAATAAATAAATTTATTAATCTTTTCATACCAAAAAATGTTAATTAAGGTATCTGTAACTCTTGTTTGATTAACATCAAACTATTCAACGGCAAAAAAAGGCCTAATTCCCCTCCGGACATAAACGCCATCTCACCCATTTCCGGACGCGAGAATGAAATTAGATTTTTTCAGTTGGATCCCGCACGCTCATAAATGGCACAACATCGTGGTCAGTCGCAAGGGTGCGGTCGCGCCCACAGGGCGCATCCACTACTCAACCCATATTCAGGCACAGTGCAAACGCTGTGGTGAGCGCATTCACAAAGTCTATTATCGTGATATCAGTAATAATGAAGCGCGCCGCTGGCTGGGTTAAAAACTGATTAAATATAATTAATTATATGTTATCGTGAATGTTCCCGTCGCAGAAAAATTACCGGATTTGACTACATACTCCATTTGATAATAACGCGCCATAAACGGTATAGATCCACTGCCTCTGCGAACATAAAATACATCATTAAGTTTTATAGGCTTGTCATTATGTATAATTTGAATACCTACACCTGAGGCATCAGTTACCGGATTACTCGAGGTAGGAGCCAAAACTCCCTCACTGACTAGTGAACCTGCAGCACCGGAGAATTGCATGTACACATTCATTGAACTAAAGTCACATGCCACTGCAATATTGAAAGGTTGCGGATTCAGTGAGTGCCCCTTATATTTAAAGGCCCCAGAATTGAACTTTCTCATATTAACCGTTAAATTTTTCGTGTTTAGTATACACGTTGGACGCTGAACATGTATGTATCCAGACATCGTTATTGTTGCAAATGGAGTTGCTGAACCCTCCATACGCAATTGAAAAACATTACCAGATAATTCAGCAAAACCATACGGCTCCCCCCCTTTTCTAACGAAGTTGGCTTCAACATAAAAATCAGAAGATACTTCAGGTGTTAATGATGCACTCGCAAATGTCACCGGGGTATTTTTAATAACAACACCGATTGCCGCGGTGCCAATATATCCATATACCCCAACCCCTCCATTGTCCGTAGAAATAACGCCTTGCGGAGTTGCTGAATGGCCAGGCACTATTTCAATAATGACACGCTCTGGCGTAATACAATCAGCTATCTTCGTACTACCAATATGATTAAAATAAGAATTAAATGAAGCAATCTTATCCGAATAATTGATATAATTTCCTGATGCATGTATATTTATTTTCGCTCCATCCCAAGATGGATGCACTGTACAGTTAGCGGCCTGGCTCAATGATGAATATCCAGCCACACATATCAAAAATAATTTAAAACACCAATGCCGCATAAATTTTGTCAGAAAAATCATTTTATTAATCTCATTTGCAAATCGCGTTAAAGGACTGCAGAACATCATCTAATTTATTTTCCGGTAAGGTATATACAGTTTCACATTGGTGTTTATTGTCATATCCCCATTTAACAAAGATAGTCCCCTTAGCTGGCATGCCGCTAAAATAAACCTGACCATCAGGACCGACAATACCGTTATGATCTACTTCACCTTTGTTTTTTTTCAGTGAAGCCATAGCACCAAAAGGTACTGGTTTTCCATTCCAGCTGAGATTCATTACCACACGACTGCCGATACGCGTGGTAAATTCTGCAAGCCCTAACGCGCCGCGCGTGGGTATAACAAGACGCGAATGCTGATCAACATCAACATTATGCGGCATAGAAGCCGTATCCAGAGCGATGTTGTTTTTACGGTATGCGCTGGCATAAGGTACAACGGCATAACCCCAGCTATCGGTGGCTATTTCAGATTGGTTGTAAACATTAATCCCCTGCGCCCCCTTGGCCTTAATGAGCACTGCCGTATCGCCAATCGGACGTGCCAGCGTCATGCCATAAGGATGAATAACCACGGCACCTTCCGCACCATAATTCAATTGATGCTGCATACGGCTATAATTGTAGCCTACATTTAAATTACCTTTGCTACCACGATAACTGCTGTTTAAGGTGCCACTTTCTCCAGTAGCGCGATTAGCAAAGCTTTGCTGAGCACTATAAAGCAAGTTGTTATTTTCAAGAGCGCTACCACTTATCCCGACCTGCTGACTATTGCTGCCATCTTTTCTGGCTGACGTATTTATGGTTGCCCAACTATTAGGCAGCCACTTACTCAAAGGTATCTGAATACTTAATGCGATTTGTTGATCGTGGCCTCGCCCTGACTGGCCCTGGCTGTAAGCATAATTTAGGTTGTAACCAATCCCATTGATATTGGTACCAAACCCGGCACTAATACTGCGGTCATGGCCTCGGTCTCCCCAATACTCTTGCTGATAAGCATTAACATAAACACTACCTAAACTGCCTATCGTTTGACTGACACTAATATTAGCCCGACTGCGTCTGTTGTTATTTCGGTTTACTTTTCCTGCATCATCGAGAACAAATTCATTGATTTCACGGAGATCGTAAAATCCGCTTGTTGAATAGCGATAGCCGGCTAAAGTAAAATTTGTTCCGGTGCTAAGAATGCTTTTTGAATACTGAAATCGATATGATTGTCCTTGAGAACGTTGTCCACTTGGCAATCTTGAACGAGCATATGTTCCATCAAATGATACAGAGCCCCAATCACCCAAACTATGCCCGATTCCAATTAGTAATGATTGATAATTACTTGATTGCTGAGTTCCACTATAAACGGTTGAGCTGAAAGGCAAACCGTAGATGAGCGTTGATTCAACGACTTCAGGTGTTTCTCCCCCCTCAGTGGTAGAACGATATTTACCGGCTGTCACGGCATATTTTATCTGCCCTTCGCGCACCATAATCGGCACCGCCGCAAACGGATAGACCGACTCATACTCAGTTCCATCCGCTTCAGTAATCGTCAACTGCAAATCACCGCTGCTGGATGTGGGGTAGAGGTCAGATATTTCAAAAGCTCCAGGCGGAACGTAGGCCTGATAAACAATATGACCGTTCTGACGAACCGTGACCTGCGCATTAGATTTTGCGATACCGCGAATGACAGGTGCATAGCCTCGCTGGCTATCAGCTAGCATTGTGTCATCCGAAGCCAGTTTTAGGCCTCGCAGCTGTACACTGTCAAAAATTTGCCCAGGAGTCCAGACATCCCCCAAAGACATCTGGCTTCTTAAGCTGTGAATATCTCGCTCAAGCTGAGTACCTAAAGTGTTCCATTTTTTACTACTTTGTTCGGTCCAGGTTGAGTAATTGCGCAGACGCCAGGCGTGCCAGTTTATACCGCTACGGAGATTAACAAATGCCGTGCGCGAATTATTTCCACCTGTTTTTGAATAGGTGTCTGCGCCGCTCATGCTGTAGTTGAGCATAAATGCAGTTATGCCCTGATCCCAGAGTAAAGGATCAACCGTATCACGAGCTTTGCTTTCCAGACCTGCTTGCGGAATACTGATATCTAATCTTTGTTGGTTAAAATCGAAAACGCTGAAAGCCCCCGGTAAAAACTCCTGCAGTTTCGAGATTTTTTCATCTGGAGATTTTTGACTTAATACTGGATAAGCGCTCACTCTCACACCAAGCAACGCAAGATCTTTTACAGTAAATTCTGGCTCAAGCTTATTATCCACTATTAAGAAATTAACATCGCGCGTTTCAATCAGGATATTATTAAGATAAATATCGACTCGATAGACCCCCGGAACCTGCTGCCCCTGCCCAATAAATCGACTAATATCAACAGATGAAACACCATCTTGCAACTCAAGGGCATCCAGTTCAAAATACTCCTCAGCAAATGAGTACGTTGAATTAAACAATGCAGTGATTAAAAATGCAATTTTTCTGAAACGAAACGTATGGACGTTAAGGTCATGAGCGGAAGTGGTTTTATTATATTCGTGAAAAAACATCATGACCATTTCTCTCTTAAATAGATCGTGCAGGCTTCAGCACTCTTACAAAGAAACGCTGATGTTATAAATTAATTTTTCTGTTAGGCATTACCCCACCAAAATCATTGATGGAATTCCATTCAACCTGAGCAGGTACACCCTGCGGTATTTTCCAGCGTTGTGTTTCTCCCGGTTCAAGCATCATCGCTTCTTTTATCTCTTGCCCTCCCACACTGACTCTCTGCATCGAAATATAATAAGGCGTGGGGTTATTGGCTTGTAACTCATTACCTACACGCGAAAACTTTATTTCTTTATAAGCATCGGCGGCATTACCCGCTAAATTTGTCGGGCGATAGATAAGCTTGATACGCGTTTTTATTGAAATATTTATACGGTTTTCATCTGTTTTTACTGTTGAAGGGATTGCTTTAACACTTAGCCAATACAGAGACTCTTTATCCTGAGGCAGCGTATTTGATGTATGGACAATACGAAGCATATTCTCTTGTCCACCAGCCAATCGAAACAGCGGTGGTGTCACCATGAAAGGAACTTTATCACCTTTTTGACCGTGTTTATCCTCAACCCATGATTGGACTAAAAATACGGCTTTATCATCATTATTGTATACTCGGGTTGACACCTCTTTTTTTGTCGCATCAAAAATAACACGCGTCCCGCCGAGTACCACGCTAGCATGGGTTTGCTGAATAAAACCAAACAATATAGCGAGTAAACACACCGGTTTTACCCAGTTCATAATACTTTCCTCAATAAATAAAAAGTGGGAGGCTACACCCTCCCGTCGTAATTACAGGTACGATATGTGGTAAGTTACATTTGATTCGAAATTACCCGCCTCGGCTTCACCTGTCGCCACCATTTTGGCAATGTATTTAGCCGAGCCTGTTGTTGAAAGGGTGATATCTTTAGCCGAAACTGAATAAGGCACAGGCGTCACGCCATCGGCTTCATAAATCCCTAGAGCAACATTAGCTGCAGGTGTAGTAGCCGTGTTTTTATGCAATCCAGTATCGGCTGTATCGCGAACACCATCAAATGCAACACGTGCTTTTGTCAGAGCGCCACATGCGGCGAAATCAAAAGTAATTTCCTGTGGGTTAGCTGTATTACCTGCAGCGCCCAATACAGCGGTTTTGACAGCACCCATGTTAACGGCAGTGTGACTCGCCGTTACAGTGCAAGTGGTATCCTGGAGTTTACCCGTAAAAACAATTTTACCTGTATCAGCCTGAGTTGTTGCAGTAGCCAGCAGAGATAAAACAAGCAGAGTCTTTTTCATCATTTATTCCTTATTGGGATTCGTGACGTCATTTGACGTTGAACGTTAAAAAATGCATTTGAAGTGTATCTATCAGCCGGTGGTTTAATATTTAAACCACTTCCGTATCGAATGTGTAGATAATAAAATAATGACCAGATCCGTTATACAAGAGCACTCTCAATATCTGAGTGGGTAATTTAAAATTCACCTCATATAATCAAAATAAAATTAACAACAAGAGCACTCCCAAAAAACTTATAAAATAAAATCCAAATGCTCGCGCATGGGAGATTCACTGATTTCAGTTGAAGCTATCTGGAAAGTTATTCGGTGGGTTATGGAAGCAACAGGAAAGGCCTGTCATTAAAAATAACGACAATGCCATATCATCACGTTACATTCCTGTAACATGAATAAATCACCCAAGATTGCGCGGTGTTTGGAATCTACCCTCTAATGCGAAATGCAGTACACTTATCTCTTAAACATTGATTAGCAGGACGATTTTTGATGAATATTTCTTCTCGTAAACATGTCTTTATCGCGCTGCTGGACGACCATGCGCTGGTGCTGCGTGGGCTAAATGACGTTTTGAGTGATAACCCTGATTTCAATATCGTTGGCACCTTTACCAGCAGCAATGAGCTGCTCAACTGCCTTAAAAACACCCATATTGATGTGGTTATTGTCGATTATGAACTGGCGCCATCGGATTTGGATGGTCTTAACCTTATAAAAACACTGATGCGTCACCATCCAACCTTATCCATTTTGGTGGTTTCAGCGCATTACAATCCGGCCACGGTGGCGTTGGCCCTGCGTGGTGGTGCCAAAGGGTTCATTGGTAAGAATCGTCCCTTTGAAGAGATTCAAAACGCAGCGTTGGAGGTCAGTCGTGGTCGTACGTTCATTGAGCCACAGATGGCACAAGAGTTGGCGCAGCAGCAACAGCGTGGCGAAGTGCTACTGACCGGCAATTATAATGAGGAGAATGTCCAACATGCCCTTAGCCTTGCGGCACTCTCCCCGAAAGAACAAGAAGTGATTCGCTGTTTTCTGACTGGCATGACGGTTACGGAGATAGCGGAAAAATTTAACCGCAGTCTAAAAACCATCAGCGGTCAGAAACAGAGCGCAATGAGGAAACTGGGATTAAAGGCTGACCATGAGCTGTTTATTGTTAAGGATGAATTGCTGAAGTCACTGCAGATTTAAGGCTTTCAAACCAACCTCTACTCAACTCGCGCGTCAGTTCACTTTCAGAACGAAGTTCACTCTCAATATGAGTGGCTAGTCGAGCCAGAGTTGATCGTTGGTACATCTGCGCCGCTCCACGTAAACGATGCGCATAATAGCGCAACAGCTGCCGATTTTGTGATTCACTGGCTGTGTAAAAACCTGCCAGGTCTTCCTCTAAACAGCGCTGTAATTCGGTATAGTTTGTGACCAGTTGAATTGTTGGTGCTTTGATTACGACAGGCGAGGCCAGGTGACACCAGCGGCGCAAGCTTTTCGCCAGTGTTGGTAGCACAATCGGTTTACTGAGCACTTCATCAATCTGGCTCTCCTCACATTGTTGATAATGCGTATCATCACTCATGGCAGAAATTGCAATGATCGGTATTTTCTCAACATCGCGTGCTTTCTCCAGGATACGGATTTGTCGCGCCACCTCGTACCCGCTGATATCCGGTAAGTTGATGTCAAGCAGAATGGCATCGTAATAATTTTCCTCCTCCACCAGCCAAAGAGCCTGCTGGCCATTAATGGCGACTTCAACCTGGCAACCCAGGGTTTCCAGCTGCGCACGAACCATACGCTGCGCAGCTGGGTGATCCTCTACTAATAAAATCGACGTATCACTGGTAAAACGCGGTAGGTCGGGTTCAAGCACTTGCTTGACCGCATCGCATTTTTTCATCTCCAATTGCAGTGTAAAAATGCTGCCCTCCCCCAGTCGGCTATGGCAACGTAATGTTCCACGCATTAATGTCACCAGTTGATAGCTGATCCACAATCCCAGGCCACTACCGCTATAGCGACGATCGGCAGCATGATCAACCTGTGACCATGCTGCAAAAAGGTTGTGCTGTTGATCTTTCGCAATACCAATTCCTGTATCTGACACTTCCAATGTCATCAGGCAACTATTGTTACCCTTAATCTCCCCATCGAGTGTTAATGAGACCACACCTGTTTCTGTGAATTTAATCGCGTTGGAAAGTAGGTTGTTCGTAATTTGGCGAAGTCGATTGGCATCACCCAACATCCATATACCCCGTATACGATCATCAATAGAGACTAAGAGCCTGAGCCCCTTCTGTTCGGCCATTGGCCGATAACTTTCGCAAACGGTGCTAATAAGGGTATCGGGTGCCAACGGCGCCTGAACAATGTTTACACGTCGTGAACTGAGTTGACTGTGTTCAAGAATATCATTGAGTAACGCCAGGAGACTTGAAGCTGACGAATTTGCTAGTGCAAGATACTGTTCACGCTGCTCACTGTTCACCGGGCGCTTTAACAGTTCGAGCGCTGCTATCATCGCATTCATCGGCGTGCGGATTTCGTGGCTCATCATCGCTAAAAATTGCGTTTTACGTGCTTCACTCGCTGTAGCTTTACGACGCAAATACACGGCACGTGGCAATAAAAATGCCAGTAAAAGCAACAAAAGAGCGAAAATACCGATTTCTAATTGGTATAAAGAGAGAATCACGCCGATGGAGGGATATCCCAATTTCATATCACTGGCCCAGCGGTCATAGATTTTATTGGCTTCTTCGGCAGGAATAGCCGCTAACGCTTTATTTACGATATTGAGTAGCTGTGGCTCAGCATCGGTGATCGCCATACTGAGACCTGCCATCATCTCTGGAATCTGTCCGGCAATGGTTAATTTGTCTGAAAAATAGCGATACAACAGCGGCCGCATGACGAGATCGGGCCCTAATCCGACATCGGCGGCATCGTTATATACCGCTTCAAATACCTCTCGAGTGTGTGGCATTGGAACCAGTGTGATATCGGGAAACTTCTCTTGCAACCAGTGTTCAAAGTATGTGCCACTTCTTACTGCCACTCGCTTCCCTTTAAGTTGTTCAAGGGACTGAATGATGCCACTGCTATTATGAGCGACAATTAATGCCGTGGTGGAGAGCCAGCGATGGCTGAAAGACCAGCCGGTTGATTGTATCGAAGTCAATAACTCTGGAGCTAGTGCGGTAATGAGCTGTGCCCGTGGCCCATCACGATGGCTAAGAATAAATTTTAATCCACTGATTTCACTAATCTTATCGAGATACTCGCGGCTTAAACCAATATGTTTTTCTGACTCTTTATAATCAAGTGGCCAACTCGCAATAAAACTATAAGGCACTTCCGGATGGTCTTTAATCCAGCGCTGTTCATCAGGCGTTAGCATCAACGTTTGTGCCAATGCCGTTGGCAGTACTAACATGATGAGTAGAGTGGTCACTAAAATATGCATTAATTCATAACCCAAATTAAAAAAAATATAACTGGTCGATACAGCCAGATATTTCGTGGGTTATTTGATTGAATATGCATCACCTGGAATACGGGAGCACTCTCAAAAGCATTTATCTATTCAATTGATAAACGCTTACTTCTGTTCGCCATTGCAATATTTGCCCATCTTCGATGGGCATTTTTAATTGCAATCGCGTTTCTATTGCTGTGGTTAAATCTGCAAGCCCATCAATATGATAGAGTAGTGCCACGCCACGCATTCGATGCGCGTAATAGCGCATGTTCTCATAGTCCAACACATCACAAGCAGATAAGAAGTTCTCTCTATCTTGTTGCAACCATGCCCTACCTTCTTCATTGAGCTCGGCAACAACATCAACTTTAGCGCTATGTTGACCTAACACAGCAGCCAACTCGCGGAGCCTGATAGGTTTCACTAACACTTCATCCATACCGCTCGACTTGCACCTTGCATGATGTTCAGATGAACTGACGGCTGAGATAGCTACTAATAATGTAGGATCAGCATGATGTCGGGCTTCAAAGAGACGTATTTGTTCTGCTAGCCAATAACCATCTTTCCCTGGCAAATTGCAATCCAACAGAATTGCGTCGTAATAATTTTCCTCCTCTAGCAATTGCATCGCCAGTTCGGCACTCACCGCCAGTTCATAATGACACCCTAATTCATGCAACTGGCCTGCTAATACCTGCTGATTCGCGGGGTGATCTTCCACAATCAATACGGCGTATCCATCAGCAACTTGAGGCAATGCTGTATTTATAGACTGTTGCGGTACGTCTGTTCTCAGAAGCGGCAGTGTACAGGTAAAGGTGCTGCCTTTTCCTTCCTCGCTCAGGAGCGTTAAATCCCCTTTCATCTGCCTGGCTAACGTCCGGCTGAGATAAAGCCCCAAACCACTCCCGCTGCGCAATCGGTCACCACGGGATTCAGCTTGCTGCCATGCTTTAAATAAGCGTTGTTGATCCGCCGCCGCGATGCCAATTCCTGTATCAATAACACGTAAAATGAGCATTGATGAGGGTTGTGACGACCAGCTAGCTTCAAGTGTGATTTCACCTTGATCGGTAAATTTGACGGCATTTGAGAGCAAATTATTAACGATTTGACGCAAGCGATGCGCATCAACCTCCAGCCATAATTGGGCTAAAGTGGAATCTGGAACAAAATTCAGCTGTAGTCCTTTGCGCTCCGCAGGCAAACGCTGGCTGTCACAGACGGCGGAGAGCAGAGTAGAAATATCGCAAGGGCCGATAAAAAGCGGAACCTGCTGCTGGGAGAGTTTACTATGGTCTAAGACGTTATTGAGCAGTTCAAGCATATCTTGCGAAGACGAAAGCGCCAGCGACTGATACTCCTGCTGACTTTCAATTGAAACCTGCTTTTGTTGCAACAATTCCAGCGATGCAATAATAGCATTCATTGGGGTGCGAATTTCATGACTCATCACAGCAAGAAATTCTGCTTTGCTGCGTTCACTGGCCTGTGCACGCTTACGCGCTTTTATTGCGATATATAATGCCATTATCAGCAACAGCAACATAATGCCGCCAATAACCAACGGGAAGCGATATTGCCAGGCAACAAACAATAAAGTTGGCGTGCCAAGATCAATTTCGCCGACCCAGCGGGCGAACATGGCTCGAGCTTGCTCTGCTGTGACCTGCTCCATGCTCCTATCGAGGATATCACGCAGCTCTGGATAAGCCGGTTCCACCGCCATACTGATGCCCGTCGCCAGCTCAGGGACTTGTGCCACCATCGCTAATTGATGAAGAAAATGTCGCTGTACTACGGGAAAGGCCACAATGTTTGAAGCCAGGGCTGCGTCGGCATGTCCTTCTTCCACCGATTGCAACGCATCTATAATGTTTGGGGCAAGTTGCAGTTTGATCTTAGGAAAATGTTGCTGTAGCCAAGGTACAAACTCAGAAGTTGCATCAATCGCGACGCGCTTACCTTCCAACTGCTTCAACGTGCGTAATCTGACGGCCTGTTTGGGTCCGATTATGACTGCTAACGTATTCGCCCACGGAAAACTCAGCAGCCAGCGTTCTTTATCTTGCGGGGCAATGAGGTCTCGCATGATGCCACTGAGCATCATTGGAGGATGAAGTAAGGCCTGTTCGGCTGGAACATAAATAAAGGTCAGTCCTGTTCGGCGTTGCACTTCATCCAGCACCTCTCGGCTTATGCCTATGTGTTTTCCATTTTGGATATAATCCTGCGGCCAATGCGGGGTAAAGGTATAAGTGATTACCGGATGCGACTTTATCCAGCTCTGCTCAGATGGGGTAAGTTCAATATCCTGCGCCTGAACAGCATTTAAGCTTAACCATAAGTAGATAATTATCCCCGTAATCCACTGCATCCACTTTCCTTTTGCCGATGTTCAGTCAGATAGTTTGAAAGTGTAGTCGCTCCGCTTCGATACTGGCAGGCAAAAAAAAGCCCCGTAACATCCGTTACGGGGCTGCTGCGTGGCTATCGCAATAAAACTTATTCAGCCGGTTGGGTGCGGATCAGGTAATCGAACGCGCTGAGTGAGGCTTTCGCGCCTTCACCGCTGGCGATGATGATCTGCTTGTACGGCACCGTGGTGCAGTCACCCGCTGCGAACACGCCTTTCAGGCTGGTTTCGCATTTGGCATCGATAATGATTTCGCCCATCTTGTTACGTTCTACCGCGCCTTCCAGGAAGCTGGTGTTCGGCAACAGACCAATCTGCACGAAGATGCCGCTCAGCGCGATTTCATGGCTGGTCTGGTTGTTACGGTCGATGTAGCTCAAGCCGGTGACTTTGCTGCCGTCGCCTTTCACTTCGGTGGTCTGCGCATTCAGAATCACATCGACGTTTTTCAGGCTGCGCAGTTTGTCCTGCAGCACTTTGTCGGCGCGCATTTCGCTGGCGAATTCCAGCAGCGTCACGTGTTCAACCAGACCCGCGAGGTCGATAGCCGCTTCAACGCCGGAGTTACCGCCGCCGATAACTGCAGTGCGCTTGCCTTTGAACAGCGGGCCATCGCAGTGTGGGCAGTAGGTCACGCCTTTGGTGCGATACTGCTCTTCACCCGGCACGCCCATGTTGCGCCAGCGTGCGCCGGTGGCAATGATGATGCTGCGTGATTTCAGCACTGCGCCAGACGCGGTTTCAATCGCGTGCAGACCGCCCTCTTTCGCCGCAGGAATCAGCTTGATGGCGCTCTGGGTGTCGATGACGTCAACATCGTAATCATCAACGTGGGCACGCAGTGAACCGGCCAGCTTAGCGCCTTCGGTTTTCTGTACGGAGATGTAGTTTTCGATGTCCACGGTGTCGAGCACCTGGCCACCAAAACGCTCGCCCATCAGGCCAGTGCGGATACCTTTACGTGCAGAGTAAATCGCTGCCGCTGCGCCGGCTGGGCCGCTGCCGACGATCAGCACTTCATAGGCGTCACGCTTGTTCAGCTCTTCTGCTGCACGTTTCTCAGCGTTGGTGTCCACTTTGCCAACGATTTCCGCCAGGCTCAGACGGCCCTGACCAAACTCTTTGCCGTTCAGGAATACCGCTGGAACGCCCATCACGTTACGTTCGGTGATTTCGTTCTGGAACATGCCGCCGTCAATCGCGGTGTGGCTGATGCGTGGGTTCAGCACCGCCATCAGGTTCAGCGCCTGTACCACGTCAGGACAGTTGTGGCACGACAGCGAGTAATAGGTTTCGAAATGCAAGTCGGTATCCAGAGCAACCACTTGCTCCAGCAGGCTCTGCGACTCTTTCGAAGGGTGTCCACCGGTCTGCAGCAGGGCCAGCACCAGTGAAGTAAATTCGTGACCCATTGGCGAACCGGCGAAGCGTGGGCCGCTCTGGCTGCCTGGGTTAGTGATCAGGAAAGAGGGTTTACGAACCGGACGATCATTCTCTTCACGGAAGCTGACTTTTTCTGACAAGCTCGCGATATCGGCTAACAGAGAACGGATCTCCGCAGATTTAGCGCCATCATCCAGTGTGGCAATCAACTCAACCGGTTTCGTTAATTTCTCAAGGTAAGCCTTGAGCTGTGTTTTTAAATTGGTATCGAGCATAGTGAGTTCCTGTCAAGAAAATCGGGTGCCGTAGCACCCGATTGAGAAAGATCGAATGGCTGGGTGTGACTTAGATTTTGCCAACCAGGTCCAGAGATGGAGCCAGTGTTGCTTCGCCTTCTTTCCATTTAGCTGGGCAAACTTCACCTGGGTGAGAAGCCACATACTGAGCCGCTTTGATTTTGCGGATCAGGTCAGATGCGTCACGGCCAATGCCTTCAGCGGTGATTTCGATAGCCTGGATGATGCCCTGTGGGTCAACAATGAAGGTACCGCGATCCGCCAGACCTTCGTCTTCGCGCATGATTTCGAAGTTACGGGTCAGTGCGCCAGTTGGGTCGCCGATCATCGCGTATTTGATTTTTGCGATGGTTTCGGAAGAACCGTGCCAGGCTTTGTGGGTAAAGTGCGTGTCAGTAGAAACAGAGTAGATGTCTACGCCCAGTTTCTGCAGTTCTTCGTGATGGTCTGCCACGTCACCCAGCTCAGTTGGGCAAACGAAGGTGAAGTCAGCCGGGTAGAAGAAGAATACACTCCATTTACCTTCAACGTCTTTCTCGGTTACGTCGATGAATTCGCCGTTTTTGAACGCTGCGTTTTTGAATGGTTTGATTTTGGTATTAATGATGGACATGGTGACCTCCGTTAAAAGATGTGATGCAAGTTACAGTTTTTCCGGGCCAACTTCTAATATGCAGTCGTTATCAATCAGATAATCAAAAGCTATCAAAGTGCTGATGCCAGATTCCATGCGGCTTGCCGCGGCATTCTACACAGAAAGCCTGATGATTTGACAGGCTTTATCTTTTTTCGTCGGCTAGTGTTACCTGGGGTTGCCATTTAAAGCGACCGCCACGCTACCTACCCTTGTTTATGATGGAGCCCGTGCTTGGACATTCGATTATTTGAGGAAGCCGACCGCCCTTTTCTGCGCACACTGTTTCTTGCAGCACGTCGTCACAACTGGACCTGGCTGGATGGCGATGACTGGGCACTGGAAGATCTGGATGGCGTGATTTTGGGGGAGACGGTGTTAGTCGCGTTGGTCGATGGGCATCGTGCCGGGTTCGCGGGCATCCTTCCTAATGACAACTTCCTGCACAGCCTGTATGTCGATCCCGACTTTCAGGGCCGTGGGGTTGGCAGCGCCTTGCTGGAAGCCGTCCAACAGCGCTTTACCTCAACCGGCGTGCTGAAATGTCTGATGCTGAATGAGTTAGCGCAGGCGTTTTACCTGAAACATGGCTGGCAGCGTGAAGCCACCGGTGAGAGCGAGCAAGGAAAATATGTGCTGATGCATTTTCCGCTGACGGCGCGCGCCAGCGGAAAAGTGAAGCGTTAAACCGCGCGGAAGGCAATGTCGGCCGGAATCACGTCACCCTGCCAGTAGAGCTGTGCCGCCACGCGTCCGGCTAACTGACGGTACAGTGCGGTGAATTCGCTGTCCGGACGGCGGATCACCGTCGGTTCACCATCATCCAGATCCTCACGCAGATTAATGTGCAGCGGCAGTTGCGCCAGCAGCTGCGTGTGGTAATCCGCCGCCAGTTTCTGCGCGCCGCCGGTGCCAAAAATCGGCTCGTGATGACCGCATTCGCTGCAAATATGAATGCTCATGTTCTCCACCACCCCCAAAACCGGCACGCTGACCTTTTCAAACATCACAATGCCTTTACGCGCATCAATCAGGGCGATGTCCTGCGGCGTGGTGACCACCAGCGCGCCCGTCACCGGGACGTTTTGCGCCAGCGTCAACTGGATATCCCCGGTGCCCGGTGGCATATCGAGAATCAGGTAATCGAGATCCGGCCACATCGTCTCGTTCAGCAACTGCATCAGCGCTTTGCTGGCCATCGGGCCGCGCCATACCATGGCATTTTCATCGGTGACCAGGTAGCCAATCGAGTTAGTCGCCAGTCCGTGCGCCATGATCGGCGCCATATGCGTACCATCCGGCGAGGTTGGCCGCTGGCTCTCAGTGCCGAGCATATTGGGAATCGACGGGCCGTAAATATCGGCATCGAGAATACCGACCTTCGCACCTTCGGCAATCAGCGCCAGCGCCATGTTCACCGCGGTGCTGGATTTGCCCACGCCGCCTTTACCGGAACTCACCGCAATGATGTTCTTCACACCTGTTGCGCCAGGATGATTTTTCACGCGCTTCAGCGTGGCAATGTCGTGACGCAAACGCCAGTCGATAGCGCTGGCGTGGGTGAGACGCAGCAGTTCGGCGCTGACTTGTGCCTTCAGCTCTTCAAACGCGCTGGCCCAGGCAAACGGCATCACCAGTTCGATGTGCAGCTTGCCGTCGAGCAGTGCCACATGGCGCAGGGCTTTCAAGGTCGTCAGATTGTGATGCAGCGTCGGATGTTCAAAGTCACTCAGCACGCCGATAACCACCGCGCGCAATGCTTCGGGTGAATGATGTTCCCGGGATTGTGAAGTCATCCCAACTCCTTGTGTTTTCATCACGCCAGATATCGGCGATGTGCTTTCAATAATATCAGATGCCGTCTAGTTGTGTTTACGCCAGAGGGTGCTTCGGGTAACATCTAAGCCCGATTTTTATTCACGGAACGCTACGCAAACTATGACTCAAGTCGCTAAAAAAATTCTGGTAACGTGCGCACTGCCGTACGCAAACGGTTCTATCCATCTCGGTCACATGCTTGAGCACATTCAGGCTGACATTTGGGTCCGTTACCAGCGAATGCGTGGCAACCAGGTTTACTTCATCTGCGCAGACGATGCCCATGGCACGCCGATCATGCTGAAAGCCCAACAGCTCGGTATCCCACCTGAGCAGATGATTGCCGAGATGAAGCAGGAGCACGAAACTGACTTCGCTGGCTTCGACATCAGCTACGACAACTATCACTCCACGCACGGCGATGAAAACCGTGAGCTTTCAGAGTTGATCTACGGTCGTCTGAAAGAGAACGGTTTTATTAAGAACCGTACCATTTCACAGCTGTACGATCCGGAAAAAGGCATGTTCCTGCCCGATCGTTTTGTCAAAGGCACCTGCCCGAAATGTAAGTCACCGGATCAATACGGCGATAACTGCGAAGTGTGCAGCGCGACCTACAGCCCGACAGAGTTGATCGATCCGAAATCTGTGGTTTCCGGCGCGACGCCGGTACTGCGTGATTCCGAGCACTTCTTCTTCGACCTGCCTTCATTCAGCGCGATGTTGCAGACCTGGACCCGTTCAGGTGCGTTGCAGGAGCAGGTGGCGAACAAAATGCAGGAGTGGTTCGAATCGGGCTTGCAGCAGTGGGATATCTCCCGCGATGCGCCTTATTTCGGTTTCGAAATTCCAGGCGCGCCGGGCAAATACTTCTACGTGTGGCTGGATGCGCCAATCGGTTACATGGGTTCCTTCAAGAACCTGTGCGACAAGCGCGGTAACATCGATTTCGACGAGTTCTGGAAAAAAGATTCTTCTACCGAGCTGTATCACTTCATCGGTAAAGACATCGTTTACTTCCACAGCCTGTTCTGGCCTGCAATGCTGGAAGGCAGCAACTTCCGCAAGCCGACCAACCTGTTCGTGCACGGTTATGTGACGGTGAACGGCGCGAAGATGTCCAAATCACGCGGCACCTTCATTAAGGCCAGCACCTGGCTGCAGCATCTTGATGCGGACAGCCTGCGTTATTACTACGCAGCGAAACTCTCTTCACGCATCGACGACATCGACCTGAATCTGGAAGATTTCGTGCAGCGTGTGAATGCTGATATCGTCAACAAGGTGGTGAATCTCGCGTCCCGCAACGCTGGTTTCATTACCAAACGCTTTGGCGGCAAACTGGCGAGCGAATTGGCCGATCCGGCGCTGTATCAGACCTTTGTCGATGCCTCAGAGAAGATTGGTGAAGCCTGGGCGAGCCGCGAGTATAACCGCGCGATTCGTGAAATCATGGCGCTGGCGGATATCGCTAACCGCTATGTGGATGAGCAGGCACCGTGGGTGGTGGCGAAACAGGAAGGCCGAGATGCTGACCTGCAAGCGATCTGCTCAATGGGTATCAACCTGTTCCGCATTCTGATGACCTGGCTGAAGCCGGTGCTACCTTCACTGAGCGCGCGTACCGAAGCCTTCCTTAATACGGAACTGAGCTGGGATGCGATTGCACAGCCGCTGCTGGATCACGATGTGGCGCCGTTCAAAGCCTTGTATGGCCGTATCGAAATGGCCAAAGTTGAAGGCCTGATTGAAGCCTCTAAAGAAGATGCAGCTGCGGCGAACAAGCCAGCAGTAACCGGCCCTCTGGCGGATGCGCCGATTGGCGAGGCCATCACTATCGACGATTTCGCTAAAGTTGATATGCGTGTAGCACTGATCGAGAAAGCCGAGCTGGTTGAAGGTTCTGACAAGCTGCTGCGTCTGGAGCTGGATCTTGGCGGTGAGAAGCGTCAAATCTTCTCGGGCATTCGCGCGGCCTATCCGGATCCGTCAGTGCTGGTCGGCAAGATGACCATCATTGTCGCTAACCTGGCACCGCGTAAGATGCGTTTCGGCATCTCAGAAGGCATGGTGCTGTCAGCCGGTTCTGGTGGTTCAGACCTGTTTGTGTTGTCCGTTGATAGCGGTGCACAGCCTGGAATGCAGGTGAAGTAATTGAACAAGCCGCCTTCAGGGCGGCTTTTTTATCGACCCTCTGTTGTGGAGCCTGTCGTGCTAACTGCTTGCTGGCACTATTTGCGTGCCTTTGTGATTATCTATGCCGCGCTCTATGCCGGAAACGGTATTGCAGCCCTGCTGCCGTTTACCATTCCGGGCAGCATTATCGGCATGCTGCTGCTATTTACCTTGCTGGCGCTGCAAATCCTGCCGGTCGGTTGGGTGAAACCGGGCTGTCATTTGCTGATACGTTATATGGCGCTGCTGTTTGTCCCGATCAGTGTCGGCGTGATGGGTTATACCGATATCCTGAGCGCACAGTTTGGACCGATTGTCGTCTCCTGCGTGGTAAGTACCTTTATGGTGCTGTTAATCGTTGGCCTGAGCGCCGAACGTTTGCAGCGCCCGAAGGAGCAGCCTCATGACTGACGCCTGGTGGTCACTGCCGCTCACCGTGGTGGCGTATCTGCTGGCGCGTAAGCTGGCGGCCAAAATCAATATCTCGATCATCAATCCGCTGTTGGTGGCGATGGCGATTGTGATTCCGATCCTGCTGCTGACGCATATCCCTTATAGCCGCTATTTTGCCGGCAGCACCTTCCTTAATCAGCTGCTGCAACCTGCGGTGGTCGCGCTGGCCTTGCCGCTGTATGAGCAGATGCATCAGATTCGCGCGCGCTGGAAAACCATCATCAGCGTCTGTTTTATTGGCAGCATCACCGCGATGGTCTCCGGCACCGCTATTGCGCTGTGGATGGGAGCTACGCCAGAAATTGCCGCGACGATTATGCCGAAATCCGTTACCACGCCGATTGCCATGGCGGTATCCGGTTCGCTGCACGGTATTCCCGCCATCAGCGCCATCTGTGTGTTGATTGCCGGCGTGCTCGGCGCAGTGTTCGGCCATATGCTGCTAAATCTGTTTAAGGTGCACAGCAAGTCTTCACGCGGCCTGGCGATTGGCAACGCATCGCATGCCTTAGGCACGGCGCGCGCGGCAGAGATCGATTATCAGGAAGGGGCATTTAGCTCTTTGGCATTAGTGATTTGCGGCATTATCACATCGCTGCTGGCCCCCTTCCTTTTCCCGCTGCTGATGCACTGGTTGGGCTAAAACTTGCGAGAGATCTCGCAAAGTTGAAACAACTCAATCAGCTTACATTGTCATAGCGACACAGATCACATATAACCCCATAGGCGGCGCATCGCCGCTAACGCGTTAATGAGGTCATCACATCATGCATCCACGATTTACTGCTGCTTTCTCCGCCCTGCCCGCTGACTTGCAAACTGCGATTCATCCCTTGCTGGATGCAGCTGATTTTGACGGCGTACTGCGCCCGCGAGACGTGGCGCGCCTGAAGCAGGATACGGGGCTGGATGATGATGCCCTGGCGCTGGCGCTGCTGCCGATTGCCGCCTGCTGTGCGGTCGCACCGGTGTCTCACTTCAATGTGGGTGCGATTTCACGCGGAGTGAGTGGTCACTGGTATTTCGGTGCCAACATGGAATTCGAACATGCGCCGCTGCAGCAAACCGTGCATGCGGAGCAAAGCGCCATTATTCATGCCTGGCTGCACGGCGAAGAGAAACTGGATGCCATCACCGTCAATTACACGCCTTGCGGCCACTGCCGTCAGTTTATGAACGAGCTTAACAGCGGCACGGCGATCCGCATCAGTCTGCCAGGTCGTGCAGTGAGTACATTGGGCGATTATCTGCCGGATGCGTTTGGCCCCGCCGATCTGAATATCACGGAACGCTTGCTGACACCGATTCATCACGGCTTCGCTGCGCAAGGTGATGCCTTACAGCAGGCGGCGATTAAGGCGGCGAACAACAGTCATGCGCCCTACAGTCACAGCTACAGTGGTGTGGCCCTGCGCAGCCAGAGCGGTAAACTCTTCACCGGGCGCTATGCGGAAAACGCCGCTTTCAACCCAAGTTTGCCGCCATTGCAGGCAGCACTGATTATGATGAACATGCGTAATGAAGCGCTGGATACGATTAAACAGGCAGTTTTAGTCGAATGTGAGGGCAGCACGTTAAGCCAGCGCGATGCCACGCGCGCTACGCTGGCGGCACTGGGCTGTGAAGATTTCTCACTTACTTTAGTTTCGAAAACATCAGTTTAGTGATCCTTTCATCGCTTTTGTGACTTTCTATTAACAAAAGCTGTACATCTGCAAGAATCCTCATAGGATCGGGCGCCAGAACTACTTCACAAGAAACAGGTCTGGCGTTACCTTTTCCCGGTGACACGTCAGAAAACACTGCAACCGGAGCAAACACTGCATGGAACTCGACTACGAAAGTAAACGTCCGCTGTATATTCCTTACGCGGGTCCGATTCTGCTGGAATTTCCGCTGCTGAACAAAGGCAGCGCCTTCACCCTGGAAGAACGCAACGAATTTAACCTCAATGGCCTGTTACCCGAAGCTGTTGAAACCATCGAAGAGCAGGCAGAGCGTGCCTGGCGTCAGTTCCTGGATTTCAAAAACAATAACGACAAGCACGTCTATCTGCGCAACATCCAGGACACCAACGAAACGCTGTTCTACCGCCTGCTGGATAATCATCTGGAAGAGATGATGCCGATTATTTATACCCCAACCGTCGGCGCGGCCTGTGAACACTTCTCTGAAATTTATCGTCGTGCGCGCGGTGTTTTCATCTCGTATAACAACCGCGATCGCATTGAAGATATGCTGCAAAACGCCACCAAGCAGAACGTGAAAGTGATCGTGGTGACCGATGGCGAGCGTATTCTCGGCCTCGGCGACCTCGGCATCGGCGGTATGGGTATCCCAATCGGTAAGCTGTCGCTGTATACCGCGTGTGGCGGGATCAGCCCGGCGTATACCCTGCCCGTGGTGCTGGATGTCGGTACTAACAATCAGCAGTTGCTGAATGACCCGCTGTATATGGGCTGGCGTCATCCGCGTATCACCGGTGAAGAGTACGAAGCCTTCGTTGATGAGTTTATCCAGGCAGTGAAACGCCGCTGGCCGAACGTGCTGCTGCAGTTTGAGGACTTCGCGCAGAAGAACGCTATGCCGCTGCTGGAGCGCTATCGCGATGAGGTGTGCTGCTTTAACGATGACATTCAGGGCACTGCCGCCGTCACCGTGGGCACCCTGATCGCCGCCAGCCGTGCAGCGGGCAGCCGTCTGTGCGAGCAGAAAGTGGTGTTCCTCGGTGCCGGTTCCGCTGGTTGCGGTATTGCGGAGCAGATCATCGCGCAGATGAAATCTGAAGGTCTGAGCGACGACGAAGCACGTTCCCGCGTGATGATGGTCGATCGCTTTGGTCTGTTGACCGACAAACTGCCTAATTTGCTCGATTTCCAGGGCAAACTGGTGCAGAAGAGTGAAAACCTCAAGGACTGGGATGTGACCAGCGATTCTATTTCACTGCTGGATGTGGTGCGCAACGCGAAGCCAGACATTCTGATTGGCGTGTCAGGTCAGCCGGGTCTGTTCACCGAAGAGATCATCCGCGAGATGCACAAGCACACTAAGCGTCCGATCGTGATGCCGCTGTCAAACCCAACCTCACGCGTTGAAGCCACACCAGCGGATATTATCTCCTGGACCGACGGTGAAGCGCTGGTCGCGACTGGCAGCCCATTTGCACCGGTGACCTGGAAAGGTAAAACCTACCCGATTGCCCAGTGCAACAACTCCTATATCTTCCCAGGTATTGGTTTGGGTGTGATTGCCGCCGGTGCTACCCGCATCACCGATTCGATGCTGATGACCGCCAGCCGCGCCCTGGCTGACTGCTCACCGCTGGTGAACGATGGCGAAGGTCCAGTGCTGCCAGAATTGAAACACATTCAGGGCGTTTCGAAGCTGATCGCTATGGAAGTGGGTAAAGCTGCACAGTTAGCTGGCGTGGCCGTGGTGACCTCAGAAGATGTGCTGTCGAAGGCTGTGAATAATAACTTCTGGCTGCCGCAGTATCGTCATTATCGCCGTACGTCCATCTAAGCAGGCAGCGCAGCCGGTAAATTCAGTACCGGCTGCGCTTAAAATATCGCCAGCCAACCGGCGTAAACTTGCTTAGCGCCCCCACCTCAAGTAGCCTTTAGCCATCCTTTTTTCCGCCAACCGAGTGCTTACGCGCATGATTAAACGCGTTTTCTTTGGTCTGTTTTTCATCATCTTATTGATGGTGGCGACCGCGCTCGGCCTGGATCGCTGGATCAGCTGGAAAACTGCCCCGTTTATTTATGAAGATGTCACCTCGCTGCCGCATCGTCAGGTCGGGGTGGTCTTAGGCACCGCCAAGTATTACCGCACCGGCGTGATCAATCAGTATTACCTTTATCGCATTCAAGGTGCGCTTAACGCGTATAACAGCGGCAAGGTGAATTATCTGCTGTTGAGCGGTGACAACGCGCTGCAAAGTTATAACGAACCGATGACCATGCGCCGCGATTTGATCAAAGCCGGTGTCGATCCTGCCGATATCGTGCTCGACTATGCCGGATTCCGTACGCTGGACTCGATTGTACGCACCCGCAAAGTGTTCGATACCAATGATTTCATCATCATCACACAACGCTTCCACTGTGAGCGCGCGCTGTATATCGCCCAACATCTGGGGATTCAGGCGCAGTGTTATGCGGTGCCTTCTCCGAAAAATATGCTGTCGGTGCGTTTCCGCGAGGTTGGTGCTCGTTTAGGCGCATTAGCCGATTTGTATCTGATGAAACGTGAACCTCGTTTCCTCGGCCCGCTGGTGCCGATTCCGGCGGTGCATGAAGTGCCGGAAGATGCACAGAGCTACCCAGCCGTGACGCCTGAGCAACTGCTGGATTTGGAAGAGAAGTTGCAGAAGTAACGCTACCTGAAGATATTGCGTTGATGCCATCTGGTGTCGCTTGGGTTGTTGTCGTGACGCTATCTGGTGCTGCTTCAGGTTACTGTTATAACGCTGTCTGGTGTCGCTTCAGGTTACTGTTATAACGCTGTCTGGTGTCGCTTTGGGGGCTGGCGGTCCTCGCGCCGCTGACGCGGTGCCTTCACGCCGTTCGTCTGCCTGACGGAACGGCGGGATGGCACATCCATGTGCCGCCCCGCCTTCCGCCCGCATCCATTGTATCTTGAATCCTGCAGTAGGTGATGGTTAGCTACCTTCACCTGAAACAGGGTGAATCTGACGCGTCCATTAAGGTAAGACCTTGTCCCGCAGCTTAGCTCCCCTGTTTCACCTTTCACGCCAGCATTAACTTTGAACGGTTGCCAGGAGCTCAGACTCCGTATGCACAAGGAAAACGGGCGTGA